>DBTW01000050.1:31805-35699 GCA_002307245.1 Spirochaetaceae bacterium UBA1306
ACGGGCGCGGCCGACGCGACGAGCGCGGCCACGCAGGCTGCAGGGGCCGCGACCGATACGGCGACCAAGGTCGCCAAGGATGCCTTCCACGCCGTCTGGGACTTCGCCCAACCCATCCTCGATCCGCAGAGCGGCATCGTACATTGGTTCAAGCGGGTCTTCATGGACGGCATCTTCGCCTACCTGCCCTTCCAGGCCTTCCAATCG
This sequence comes from Spirochaetaceae bacterium UBA1306, assembly GCA_002307245.1. Taxonomy (GTDB): domain Bacteria; phylum Spirochaetota; class Spirochaetia; order Treponematales; family Rectinemataceae; genus UBA1306. The sequence goes on from DBTW01000050.1 coordinate 32,013, forward strand.
ATGGTCGTCTTCACGGAGCTGGCCGTCGGACTCATCTTCCTCGGGGGCTTCTTCACCTGGTTCGGCGCCGTCATCAGCATCGGGCTCTGCCTCGTCTTTACCCTGAGCGGGATGTTCAGCTGGAGCCAGCTCTGGTTCGTCTTCGCCGGCATCCTCATGATGGGCGGCGCCGGCAGGGCCTTCGGGCTCGACTACTGGTCCGTCCCCCTCTTCAAGCGCTGGTGGAACGGGACCCGCCTGGCCCGACGCTCTCATCTGTACACCGGCGACCCGACGAAGTGATCGAGTACTGGAAGGGCAGCCCCGCGCTCGAGCCTAGGCTCGAGCGCGTCGTCGCGGTCGTCGACGAGGCGATAAACGGCCCGGCCTTCCCCCTCCGCGGGGCCGTGGCCGCGGCGGCCGAGCCCAGCGGCAAGCTCATCAGGCCGGCCCTGCTCATCCTCGGCTCGCTCTTCGGCAAGGTGGCCGACCCGGGGCGCATCGAGCGACTCGCCGCTGCCATCGAGCTCCTCCACGTAGCCACCCTCGTCCACGACGATATCCTCGACGAGGCGCCGACCAGGCGCGGCAAGCCCAGCCTCCACTCAAGCCTTGGGACCAAACAGGCCGTGCTGGCGGGCGACTGGCTCTTCTCGCGCTGCTTCCTGCTCAGCTCCGAGAGCGCGGCGCCCGAAAACGCGAGAGCCCTGGCCCGCCTCATCGCGGCCATCTGCTCGGCCGAGATCGCCCAGGATCTCGCCAAGTACGGGTTCGATCCCAGCGTCCGCGGCTACAGGCGCACGATCGCCGGCAAGACGGCCGCCCTCTTCTCCCTCGCCCTCTACGCGGGGGCCTCGGAGGCCAAGGCGGGGCGGGGGATCGAGCAAGGGCTGCGCCGCGCCGGCTACGACATGGGCATGGCCTTCCAGGTCATGGACGACATCCTCGACTTTGAGTCCGCCGAGGACGTCATGCGCAAGCCCGTCGGCCGGGACATAGCCGAGGGCCTGTGCACGCTGCCCCTCGTCTACGCCCTCGCCGCCGACGAGGCCGCGATGCGCGCCGCCCTCTCCCCCGTGACCGCGCGGTCGGGGCCGGCGCGCGACGAGGCCGCCCGCGAGGCGGCGCTCCGCGCCGTCGAGCTCGGGGGCACGGCGCGCGCCCGGGTCGACGCGGCCGCCTTCACGGATCGCGCGTTAGGCGAAATATCGAAGCTGCCCAGGTCGGATGCCCGTGACGAGCTGGCCGCCCTTGCCGACCGGCTCTTGCACAGGACCTACTGAAGCAAACCGCGATATCCCCGGAGGAACCGTGCTCTCATCGCTCGCGATCGCCCTCGCCCTGTCCATGGACGCCTTCGCCGTCTCCGTCGCGAGCGGCGTCTGCGTCGCGGACCTGCGCTTCAGGCACGCCCTGCGCGCCAGCCTCTCCTTCGGGCTCTTCCAATTCGCGATGCCCGTGGCCGGCTGGCTCCTCGGCTCGAGCTTCAGCGCCTATATCAAGCGCTTCGACCATTGGATAGCCTTCGCCCTCCTGGCCTTCATCGGAGGGAAGATGGTCAAGGAATCCTTCGAGGTCGAGGATCCCGCCTCCTGCTCGGACGACGAGCGATCGAAGACGGACATACGCAGCTTCAGGACGCTCATGGTCCTGTCGGTCGCCACGAGCATCGACGCCCTGGCGGTCGGCCTCTACTACAGCGTGCTCGGCGCGCCCATACTCGGGCCGGCGGCGGTCATCGGGGTCGTGACCTTCGCGATCTGCCTCTTCGGCGTGGAGTTCGGCAAGCGCATCGGCGCGCGGTTCGAGCGCTGGGCCGAGCTCGCGGGAGGGATCGTCCTCGTGGGGCTGGGGATCAAGATACTCGCCGAGCACCTGGCCAAGGGCCTATGAGGGCCGCGGCGAAAGCCGCCGGCTGCGGGTATCGGCCGATACTTGCCTAGCTCTTAAGCTCGCTGAGCTTGAAGGGCTTGGGCTCGCCCTCCTCGCCCTCGGCGGCACGCAATTCCTCGAGGAGCTCGCGGCCCCGCTTCGAGAGCTTCAGGGGCACCTGCAGCATGAGCTTCAGGTAAAGGTCGCCGCGGCGCCCGCCCTGGACGGGCACGCCTTCCTCGCGAACGCGCAGCATCTTGCCGTGCTGGGATCCCGCGGGGATCGATACCTTGATCTTCTTGCCCTCGATCGTGGTGAAGGCGATCTCCCCGCCGAGCGCGGCCGTGACGAGGCCGATGGGCAGGGCGCAGTAGAGATCGGCCCCGTCGCGCTCGAAATACTCGTGGCTCTGGACGTGGATGAATACGTAGAGGTCCCCGGCCATGCCGCCGTTGGGGCCCGAGTCGCCCTGGCCGGGAATCGAGACGCGCTTGCCGTCCTCGACGCCGGCGGGAATGGTGACCTTGATCTTCTGCTTTTTCTTGGCGAGGCCCGATCCGCCGCATTCGCGGCAAGGCTTCTCGATGATCGAGCCCTCTCCGCGGCAGGCGGGACAGGGCTGGGCGATGGAGAAGAATCCCGATGAGCGCCGGACCTGGCCCGATCCCTGGCAGGTCGGGCAGACTCGCTTGCCGCCGCCCTCGGCGCTCCCCGAGCCGTGGCAGACCTTACAGGAGTCGTTCTTGGTATAGGCGATCTCGACAGATGTGCCGAAGATCGCTTGTTCGAAGGCCAGCTCCAGGTCGTAGCGGAGGTTGGAGCCGCGGGACACCCGCTCCCCGGCCCGCCCACGGGCCTCGCCCGAGCCGCCGAATAGGGAATCGAAGATATTGGTGAAGCCGCCGAAGCCGCCGAATATGTCCTCGAAGTCCTTGAATACCGAGGAGAAGTCCTGGCCGCCGCTCGGCCCGCCCATGCCCTCCACCCCGGCGAAGCCGAATTGGTCGTAGGTCTGCCTCTTCTGGTCGTCGCCGAGGACCTCGTAGGCCTCAGTGGCTTCCTTGAAGCGCTCTTCCGCGGCCTTGTCGCCCGGGTTCTTGTCCGGGTGGTTCTGTATCGCGAGGCGTCGGTAGGCCTTCTTTATATCGTCCTTGGTAGCGCCCTTCTCGACGCCCAGGACTTCGTAGTAGTCGCGCTTAGCCAAGATGAACTCCAATGGAATGCCGAGGATTTGGAACGTAAAGGGGAGGAATGGGAAGGGGAGACATCGGGGAAGCTACGACCGTGATCGCCTGCTCCCGACATCCCCCCATCGTCAATTCTCCATCATCGACCGGACGTTACTTCTTGTCCTCGTCGTCCACGACGCGGTAGTCGACGTCGTCGGCCTTGCCCGAGGCGCCACCCGGACTCGCGCCGGCGTCGCCCGAGGGACCCGCGCCCGCGCTACCGTCATCGCCGCCCGCGTCGCCATTGGGCGCGCCCTGGGGACCGCCCGCAGGGCTGGCGTTCTTGTAGATTTCCTCGGCGAGCTTGTAGGAGGCCTGCTTGAGGGCCTCGGTCTTCTGCTTCATGGCCTCGACGTCCTGCCCTTCGAGCGCCTTCTTGAGCTCGACGACGGCCGCCTCGATGGCCGCCTTGTCCGCCGCGCTCACCTTGTCGCCGTAGTCCTTGAGGGACTTCTCGGTCTGGTACACGAGGCCGTCGGCCTCGTTGCGGGCGTCGGCGCGCTCGCGCTCGCGCTTGTCCTCCGCGGCATGGGCCTCGGCTTCCTTGACCATCTTGTCGATCTGGTCGTCGTTGAGGCCGCTGGAGGCCTCGATGCGGATCTTCTGC
>DBTW01000050.1:36004-36194 GCA_002307245.1 Spirochaetaceae bacterium UBA1306
TGGACGATGCCGTTCGCGTCGATATCGAAGGTGACCTCGACCTGGGGCACTCCCCGGGGCGCGGGCGGGATGCCCACGAGGTCGAAGCGGCCCAGGGTGCGGTTCTGGCCGGCCATCTCTCGCTCGCCCTGGAGGACGTGGATGGAGACGGCGGTCTGGCCGTCGGCTGCCGTGGAGAAGATCTGGCTCT
>DBTW01000050.1:36596-37069 GCA_002307245.1 Spirochaetaceae bacterium UBA1306
CGCCGAGGATGCCGCCCTGGATGGCCGCGCCGACCGCGACGGCCTCGTCGGGGTTGACGCCCTTTGAGGGCTCCTTGCCGAAGAGGTCGCGGACGATCGTTTGGACCTTGGGGATGCGCGTGGAGCCGCCGACGAGGATGACCTCGTCGATCTGGGACACGGTGAGCCCCGCGTCGGCGAGGGCCTTGGTGCAGGGAGCCTTGGAGCGCTCGAGGAGGTCGTCGATCATCCGCTCGAAAGCCGAGCGGGAGAGGGTCTTCTGGAGGTGCTTCGGCCCCGAGGCGTCGGCGGTGATGAAGGGCAGGTTGATCTCGGCCTGCTGGACGTTGGAGAGCTCGATCTTGGCCTTCTCGGCGGCCTCCCGGAGGCGCTGGAGGGCCATGCGGTCCTTGGAGAGGTCGATGCCCGTGTCCTTCTTGAACTCGTCCACGAGCCACTGCATGACCCGGCGATCGAAGTCGTCGCCGCCCAGG
>DBTW01000050.1:37349-37520 GCA_002307245.1 Spirochaetaceae bacterium UBA1306
TGGGTGTCGCCGTTGGTGGACTTGACCTCGAAGACGCCCTCGCCGAGCTCGAGGATGGACACGTCGAAGGTGCCGCCGCCGAGGTCGTAGACGACGATCGTCTTCTCTTTTTTCTGGTCCTTGTTGAAGCCGAAGGCGAGAGAGGCCGCGGTCGGCTCGTTGATGATGCGC
>DBTW01000050.1:37839-44013 GCA_002307245.1 Spirochaetaceae bacterium UBA1306
GCGTCGTTGAAGTAGGCGGGCACGGTAATGACGGCCTCGGTGACGGCCTCGCCGAGGTAGTCCTCGGCCGTCTTCTTCATCTTCTGCAGGATGAAGGCCGAGATCTCCTGGGGGCTGTAGCCCTTGCCGGAGATGTCGACGCGGATATCCGCGCCGTTGTCGACGACGTGGTAGGGCACGAGCTTGCACTCGTCGCCGACTTCCTGGAAACGCCGGCCCATGAAGCGCTTGATCGAGTAGACCGTGTTCTCGGGGTTGGTGATCATCTGGTTCTTGGCCGGCTGGCCGACCACTCGCTCGCCCTTGGGCGTGAAGCCCACGATGGAGGGCGTAGTGCGCTGGCCCTCGGAGTTGGCTATTACGACGGGCTCCCCGCCTTCCATGACCGCCACGCAGGAATTCGTGGTTCCGAGATCGATTCCGATAATCCTACCCATATTCTCGCTCCTTCCTAATTCGCTTTATCTTCTGCCGCCGCGCCGCCGTCCCGCGCATCGGCGGGATCGGCCGCGGGGCCGTCCGAGGCGTCCTTGGGCGCCGGCATCCGCACGCGCACCTTGGCAGTCCTGATGATCCGGTCGTGCAACCCGTAGCCGGGGAGGAATTCCTCGGCCACGACTGCCTCGTCGCCCTCGCCCTCGCCGGGCGCGCCCTGCACCATGGCGACCGCCTCGTGGCGGTTCGGGTCGAAGACCTTGCCGAGGGATTCGTAGCGGGCGAGCCCGTACTTGGACTCGAGAACCGAGCCGAGCTGCCGCCTGATGAGGCCGACGCCGTCGTGGAGGACGGCATAGTCCTTCTGCGTCTCCGCGCTCGCTATGGCCCGGTCGAAATCGTCTAGGATGGGCACGAGGTCGCCCAAGAGGGCGGACACGGCGAAGCGCTGGCCATCTTCCTTCTCGCGAGCCATGCGCTTGCGGAAGTTCACGTCGTCGGCGAGCTTGCGAAGGTACTTATCGTTGACCGAGGAGAGCTCATCGCGCAAAGCGGCGAGCTCGGCTTCGAGCGCCGCGGCGCGAGAACCTTCGCCCCCGGAGGCCGGGGCCGGATCGCCCTGGATCGCCGCGGTGTCGGCGGGGGGGGAAGACTCGCTCCCAGCGTCCTTTGGGTCGCGGCGAGTCTCCTGCTGATTAGTAGACATTGTTCCACCTGAATCAAGGGCCTTTCGGCCTGGAAGTATCAATAAAGTAATAACTAATATGAGATGACGTCAATACGAAACAGGCAGGACAAGATGCAGAAATATCATTAGTATATTCTTTTTGCATCGCTCGGCATGATTATTGCTACCGTTTTTTTGCCGGATTTGCCCTGGATCAGCTTGACATTCCATATAGTCAGTCTAAATTTCAAAGAGGAGGCACGGGGTGCAGCTTCAGAAACCCGCGCTTATAGCGGAACAACGCCAGAAACTCAGCCCTCAGATGATCCAGTCTATAAAGCTCATGGCGATGCCGCTTCAGGAGCTGAAAGAGCAGATCCAGGAGGAGATCGAGGCCAATCCGGCGCTCGAGATCGTTTCCGACCCCTCGACCGTATCCCTAGAGACCCTCCCGGAAGGCGATTCCAAGGAGATCGAGGACGCCGCCCCCTTCGAGAACAGCTCGGACTCGGGCTTCAGTTCGCGCTCGGGCCTGGACGACGACTCGAAGCGCATGTTCATCGAAGGCGCCATCGCCAGGGCCGAGACCCTGCAGGAGCACCTGCTCTGGCAGCTCCGCCTTCAGAGGATCAGCGAGTCCAAGCGGGCCATCGGCGAAGCCCTCATCCAGAACCTCGACGACGACGGGTTTCATAAAGAAGACCCATACAGTTGCATTCCCAAGGCGTCGAAGGCCGCTATCGACGAGGTAATAACGCTGGTGCGGGCCTTCGAGCCGGCGGGTTCCTGCTGCGCCGATTTCCGCGAGAGCCTCCTCGTGCAGGCCGAGCTCGCCGGCGACGCCCCCGAGGCGGCCGTGGCTATCCTGCGCGACCATATCGAGCTCCTCGAGAAGGGCAAGCACGCCGAGATCCAGCGGCGCATGAAGCTCTCCGACGCCAAGCTCCAGGAGGCGCTCGCCTTCATCAAGGGACTCTCGCCCTTCCCGGGCCGGGCGTACTCGACCGAGGAGCCCATCTACGTGGTGCCGGACATCCAGGTCAAGCTCAAGGACGGCGACTTCGTCATCGTGCTCAACGACGAGGAGATCCCCGTGCTCGGCATCGACCCCTTCTTCGACAGCCTGGCCGGCCGCGGCGCCGCCGAGCGCGGGGCCGATCGCGCCACGAGCGCCTACGTGCGCGACAACATCAAGCGCGCCAAGTTCTTCATCCATTCGATACACCAGCGCAACCAGACCCTCCTCAAGGTGACCCGGGCCGTCGTCGAGTTCCAGCGCGCCTTCTTCGCGGAGGGCCCCAAGAGGCTCGCCCCGCTCACGCTCAAGGACGTGGCGGACGAAGTGGGCGTCCACGAGACGACGGTTTCGCGCATCGCGAACCGCAAGTACATGCAGACCGACTGGGGGATCTTCGAGCTGCGATACTTCTTCACGAACTCCATCTCGGGCGCCGGCTCGAGGGGCTCGAGCTTCTCGAAGGAAGGCGTCAAGCAGGTGATCAAGGAGATCATCGGGGCCGAGGACGCCACACTCTCCGATCGCGACATCGTCGAGGTCCTCGGGCGCAAGGGCATCAAGCTCGCGAGGCGCACCGTCGCGAAGTACCGCGGGGAGCTCGACCTCGGCTCTTCCTTCGGGAGGAAGCGCGAATGACGATAATGGCGACCAGGATACAAATTCGCATAAGGAGGCTCTAATGACAGTCGATGTCCGTTCCGTCCATTTCGACCTTGGAGAGGCCAGCAGGACCTATCTCGACGGTAAGCTCGACAGGATCGGGTACGCGAAGGACATGATCGTCGACCTCATCTTCGTGATCACGAAGGAGAAGGATTTCAAGCTGGAGGCCACGGCCAGCTTCAGGTGGGGGGTCCAGGCCCACGTCGAGGAACGCGACTTCGAGATCAACGCCGGAATCGACAAGTTGATGGACAAGCTGGAGCAGAAGATCTCCAAGGAAAAGGAGAAGGTCCAGGAGCGCAAATAGCCGGCGGGGGCGGGACGGGGGCGGGCGAAAAGCCCGAATATCATGGATTTGCCTATCGAGGCCTTTCGTAGTACACTGCCTCCGTGCCCGACGAGAAGAAATTCACGGTCCTCGACCTCCTGGACCTCGACCTCAAGGAGCAGAACGCCCTCAACCTCCGATGCATCGGGGGCCGGAAGGGCCTGTCCCGGGAAATAACGACGCCCGACATCAACCGGCCGGGCCTCGCCCTGTCCGGCTTCTATGAGTCGCACGCCTGGAACCGCCTGCAGCTCTTCGGCCGCGGGGAGAACGCCTTCCTCAAGATGCTGGAGGAGGCGGGCAAGACAGACAACCTGGAAAAGCTCTTTTCCTATCCCATGCCCTGCTGCATCTTCACGCACAACCTCTCTCCGGGCAAGTCCTTCTTCTCGGCCGCCGAGGCCGCCGATTGCCCGGTGCTCCAGACCGACCTTCCCTCGAGCGAATTCTCCAGCCGCGTGCTGCGCATCCTGGGCGACATCTTCGCCCCGCAGACGACGATCCACGGCGTCCTCGTCGAGGTCTACGGCATCGGCATACTGCTCATCGGCGACTCGGGGGTCGGCAAGAGCGAGACGGCCCTCGAGCTGATCGAGCGGGGCCACCGCCTCGTCGCCGACGACGTGGTGGACATCCGCTGCGTCAACGGCTCGATCCTCATGGGCCAGGGGGCCAACAAGGTCATCGGCCACCACATGGAGATCCGCGGGCTCGGGATCATCAATATCACCCACCTCTTCGGGGTCGGGGCCATCCGCGACAAGAAGCAGATCCAGCTGGTCTGCGGCCTAGAGGAATGGGATTCGAGCAAGGTCTACGACCGGATCGGCACCGAGGAGCTCACGACCGAGATCCTCGGCGTGCGGGTCGCCAAGCTCGAGATACCCGTCAAGCCGGGCAGGAACATCCCCATCATCATCGAGACGGCCGCGATGAACGAGCGCCTCAAGAAGATGGGCTACCATTCGGCCAAGGAATTCAACCAGAACGTGCTGCGCTGGCTGGAGAGCGAGAACGCGCGCGCCCTGTATTTCAACAGGGACGACTATCTATAGCAGCCCGAGGGGACATCGATGACCGAGGTGACCGTAAGCATCAAGAACCGGGCGGGCATACACGCCAGGCCCGCCGCGCTCATCGTCCAGACCGCGAGCAAGTTCGCGTCGAACGTCTGGCTCGAGAAGGGCACCGACCGCATCAACGCCAAGTCGATCATGGGCATCATCACCCTTGGGGCGAGCTTCGGCACGCCCATCCGCATACTCGCCGAGGGCAAGGACGAGGAGGCGGCCGCCGCCGCCATCCAGGCCCTCTTCGAGGCGCGATTCGAAGAGGACTAGCCCTTAGGGCTATCGGCCGATAGCATGGCCGCCCCCTTCGCCCAACGCAAGCGAGTCCTCCCCGAGCTCGTATCGGTCCTCATCATCTATTCCCTCACGGCCCTCGGGGCCTACATCTACGCCGAGTCCGTCCTCTCCGGAGAGCCCAACTTCCCGGGCCTGTACGAGCGCCTGCCCGTCGCCCTCCTCGCCATCCTCCCGACCTCCCTCCTGGGTTATCTCGTCATCCGCGCGCGGGGCCTGATCATCGACCTCCGAGCCAGGCGCTACGGGTCCCGGCTCAGGCTCCGCCTCTCCGGCCTATTCCTCCTCGCGATCGCTTCCGCGGCCCTGCCGCAGGGGCTTTTCCTCCTCAGGATCGCCTTCGTCGCCCAGTCCTCCTCATTTTCGGCCGAGGTCCGCGAGGCCCTGGCCGAGGGCCAGGCGCTCGCCCTCTCCTGGTACGACGAGGAGCTTGGCGGGCTGGAGCGCTTGGCCACGGGCCTCGCGGCGCGGGTCGTCGTCGAGCGCGGCGCCCTGCCGGAGGCTTCCGCGCTGCTGGCCGAGCTCCGGTCCGCCAACCCGCGCATGGAGGCCCTCGAGCTCTTCGCGCAGGGGCGCAGCTCGGGCTTCGCCGGGCCGCCCGAAGCCAGGCTCGCGACGACACCTCAGGCTCCGGCCCCGGGCTCGGGCGGGCACAACCTCGCATCCTCGGCTTCGGGCGACGCGAGCCTCCTGCGCTACGCCGTCCCCCTGGGCTCCTCGCGGGACCCATCGACGGCCTTCGCCGTCTTGAGCCTCAGGCTGCCCGACGGGCTCGAGCGCTCGGCGGCCTCGCTCGGCAAGGCCGCCCGAGCGACCGACTTCCTCGGTCCCTTCTCCAAGAAGTGGGCGACCCTGCTCATCGCGCTCTACGTCTTCCTCGTCCTGCCCCTCCTCCTCGTCGCCGTCCTGCTCGGCATCGCCGCCGCCGACCTCGTCGCCGAGCCCCTCGTGAGCCTCGAGGAGGCGACGCGCCGGGTCACCGCGGGCGATTTCGGAGTGCGCCTCATCGTGAAGCCAGGCGACGAGACCGGCCGGCTGATCGCCTCGTTCAACAGGATGCTCGACGAGATCGAGCGCTCGAGGACCGACGAGCTGCGCAAGGAGAAAATCGATGCCTGGAAGGACATCGCGCAGCGCCTCGCCCACGAGCTGAAGAACCCTCTGACCCCTATCCGCCTCGCGGCCGAGCGCGTGCTCCGCCGATGGAATACCGACCGGGCCCAGGCGGCCTCGATAATCGAGGGCTCCATGCTCGCGATCGTCAAGGAAGTGGAGGGGATGGACGCCCTGCTCACAGACTTCCGCGCCTTCGCCTCGCTGCCCGCCCCCCAGCGCGACTGGGTCGAGCTCGCGAAGCTCGTCGAGAACTCAATCGCGCTCTACGCCGCCTCCTACCCCGAGCTGCGCTTCCGCCTCGAGGGCCTTCCCGACGGGCTTACCCTCCGCGTCGACCGAGCGGCGATGAAGCGGGCCCTCGGCAACCTCATCGCCAACGCGATCGACTCGATGGAAGGCTCAGGGGAGATCGAGATCGGAGCCGACCTTGTTAAGGCAGCGGATTCACGCTATTGTAGGCTCAGGATCCGGGACACGGGGCGGGGCATCCCGTCGGAGCTGGGAGAGAGGGTCTTCATGCCCTACTTCACGACCAAGCCGTCGGGCACGGGGCTCGGACTCTCCATCGTCGAGCGCATCGTCT
>DBTW01000219.1 GCA_002307245.1 Spirochaetaceae bacterium UBA1306
GGAATAGAAATGGCTCGTAAGCCTGATGGAACCGTATCAATTAAGCCCGCGTGCGCTAGAAAGCGGGGCGGCCTTGATTTTCCTTGTGCGGACGGCTATTTTGTACTGATCGACCGCCCTCGAAGGGTCCGAGTCGGCAAGCTAGAGGTTAGCGCCTTTTGGTTAGCCGACCCTCGGCCTGCGGGCGAGCGCCCCGGTATCCGCGCCGACGCCTTCCGTTTTCCACTCGTAGTACGATCGAGGCGTCCTGGCGACGCGATCGCCCTGCAACGCGGGACGAAGCGCCTGGATGCGCTCTTCTCGGAGTGGGGCCTGCCGGAGGGCGACCGCGGGTCGGTGCCCGTAGTCGAGGATCGCGATGGAATCGTCGCTGTCCTTGCCGCGGGCTTAGGCGGTAAGGATAGGTTCCGCGCGCATCCGCAGGACGGCGGCGCGCGATGCCTCTCGGTCATCGTGAAAGGAGCCTGAGCACCGATGGATTTCGACGATCAGAATCCGCCTCCCCCGCGCAAGACCGGACAGGGCCCAGAAGGCCCCGCCCGCGGCAGCAGGGCGGCGCTCGCCCTCTTCCTCTCGCTCGGCGTGCTCTTCTCGGCCCTATTCCTCTTCAACGACCGCGGGGTAGCCAATGAGATTACCTACTCGTCCTTCCTCACCAGCCTGAGCCAAGGCGAGGTGGACTCGGTCAAGATATTGGACCAATCCGAGATCCAGGGCACCCTAAAAGGCAAGACTGGGGCCCAAGCCCTGTTCCGGACCATGATTCCCTATTCCGATCCCGGCCTCCTAGAGCGGCTCCGCGACAAGGAAGTGAAGGTATCCGGCGGGCTCAAGGGCGCGAGCCCCTGGCAGCTCATCATCGAATTCGCGCCTTGGATCTTCGGATTCTTCATCATTTGGCTCATGCTCCGCCAAGTGCAGGGCAACAACAAGGCTTTCAGCTTCGGCAAGAGCAGGGCCAAGCGCTACGTCGAGCCGACGAAGAAGACCACCTTCTCCGATGTCGCCGGGCAGAAAGAGGCTAAGTACGAACTCCTCGAGGTCGTCGACTACCTCAAGAACCCGCAGAAATTCGTCAAGATGGGCGCGCGCATCCCCAAGGGATGCCTTCTCGTCGGCATGCCGGGCACGGGCAAGACCCTGCTCGCCAAGGCCGTCGCCGGCGAGGCCAACGTGCCCTTCTTCCATATGTCCGGCTCGGATTTCGTCGAGATGTTCGTGGGCGTTGGGGCGAGCCGCGTCCGGGACCTATTCGAGCAGGGTAGGCGTAGCGCCCCGTGCATCATTTTCATCGACGAGCTCGACGCCGTGGGCAGAACCCGCGGCGCGGGCTACGGCGGGGGGCACGACGAGCGCGAGCAGACCCTCAATCAGATGCTCGTCGAGATGGACGGCTTCGACACGAAGGACGGGGTCATCATCCTCGCCGCCACGAACCGCCCCGATGTCCTCGATCCCGCCCTGCTTAGGCCCGGGCGCTTCGACCGCCAGGTCGTCGTGGCGATGCCGGACGTTCAGGAGCGCGAGGACATCCTGGCCATTCACATGAAGAAGATCCCCGTGGACGCGGCCGTCGACGTATCGCGACTGGCTCGCGCAACGCCCGGGACCTCGGGGGCCGACCTGGCGAACCTCGTCAACGAGGCCGCTCTCTTCGCCATCAGGAAGAACCGAGCGACCGTCTTCATGGATGATTTCGAGGACGCGCGCGACAAGCTCCTCATGGGCGTGGCGCGCAAGAGCCTCGTCATCACCGAGAGCGAGAAGCGCGCCACGGCCATCCACGAGGCGGGCCACGCCCTCATCCACTACCACCTCAAGCACTCCGATCCCCTACACAAGGTGACGGTCATTCCCAGGGGCCGCGCCCTCGGGCTCACCGTCTCCCTGCCGGAGAAGGATGTCTATTCGCAGTCGAGGTCCTGGCTCGAGGACCGCATCTCCATCATGTACGGCGGCTTCGCAGCCGAGAAGCTCATATACGGAGAGACCACCACGGGCACGGCTCAGGACATCAGGCAGGCCACCGACTTCGCCAGGAAGATGGTCTGCGAATGGGGCATGGCCGACCAGATGGGGCCCGTGGCCTACGGCGCCGAGGACGAGCCCATCTTCATCGGCAAGGAGATCGCCCAGCACAAGGACTATTCCGAGGACACGGCCATGAGGATCGACGCCGCCATCAAGAAGATCCTCGAGACGGCACTTGTTCGCGTGACGTCGATCCTCACCGAGCACCGCGACCAGCTCGAGAAGCTCGCCGAGGCCCTCGTGATACGCGAGACGCTCGAGGACTCCGAAATACGCGTCCTGCTCGGCTTCGCTCCCCGAGAGGCCAGGGCCTGACCGTGAGGGCCGAGCTCAGAGCTACGCTCGTGGCCGCGGCCCTTTTCGTCTGCCTCGCCGCATCCCCTCCCGCCCGCGCCGAGTCCGGTGACGAAAGCGCGCCCCGGGCGCTCCTCGACCTAGCCAGACTTTCCGCGGGCGCGGGCGATTGGCCCACCGCCTCCGCCTGCCTCGTCGAGGCACTCGTCGGGGCTCCCCTGGATTCCGACATCCTCTATCTCTCGGCCCTGTCCCTCGCCAAGCTCGGCGCTCCCCTGGCCGACCCCCTCGCGAAGCTCGACGCCGCCCTCTCGAGCGGTCGATTCTCCTACTACTCTAAGCGCGATGCCGCCCTGCTCAAGGCTGAGCTCCTGGTCCGGGAGCGGAGATGGGCCGCGGCCCTGGGGGCCCTTGGGGCGCCCTCCGTCTCGGCATCCTCCGACCCCTCCTACGCGATGATACGCGCCAAGGCCCTGGCCTTTTCCGGGCAGTCGGCGGCCTTCACGGCCGAGATAGGCGGAGACTTGCGCCGCTTCCCCGACGACAGCTCCTTCGCGCGGCTCTTCCTTTCGCGCTTGCGCGATAAGCCCGTCTCCTCGGCCGATCGAGCGATAGGCGACCTAATCCTCGATCGCCTCCCGCGCTATGCCCTCGTGGACCCGGAACTGCCCGTCCTCGCCCTGCCTCTCATGCCTGAAGCCTCGTCGCGGAGAGACGCTGTGCTCGCCTACCGCGCCGGCGGCGGCAAGAGCGCGGCGGCGACCCTGCGCGCGCTCGAATATGGCCTCATCGACGAGGGGGAAGCCGCGTCGGAACTCCTCGCGGGCGCCTACCGGCCTTCCCTTGTAGATCTCCAATCGCTCAATGCCCTCGCCGGGAGCGCCGCGGGCAGGGAAGCCGTCCATGTCGCCCTCGCCGCTTGGTCGGGCGACTTGGCGCTCGATAGCGAGGGCGACGGCGTATCAGAAGGCTCGATAAGCCTCGACCGGGGCCTGACGACGCGTTTCGCCCTCGATTCCGACCAGGACGGGGAACGCGACTTCCGGGCTGATTTTACCGAAGGCCTCCCATCCCATGTATCACTGATACGCGGAAAGGTCGAGATTAGCGTCGAGTATTCCTCCTATCCTGCCGTAGCCGCGATTCGCTTCGACGATCAAGGCGAATCGAGAATCTATTCCTTCGGTCCCGACGGCCTAAGCTACGCGCCTCTTGCCATGCGCGGCTTTTCGGGTACGGGCAAAGGGGAGCTGCTCCTGCCCTTCCTCAATCCGGTCGTCGATCCCTCCGAAAGGACTTGCGCATCTTCCGCCCTCTCCGTAGAGCGCAAAGGGGGAGATGAGAGCGAGCTCGTCATACTCGACAAGGGGCTCCCCGTGTCGGCCAGCTCGTTCCGCGACGGGAAAGCCTATTCCCAGGGCTTCTACGAAAAGGGCAGGCGGAGCCACGAGCTCGTCGACCTCGACGGCGACGGCCGCTTCGAGATGGAGCGTAGCTTCGGCACGGGGCCCGAAGGCGCATGGATGCCGACCTGGGCCCGCCTGGACGCCGACGGCGATGGCCTGTACGAATACCGGGAACAGCTAATCCCCCCGCACCTGAAGGAATGGGACTACGACGGCAACGGGAGCGTCGACGCTCGCCAGCTCGAGAAGGAAGACTGTTCGATCGTGAAGGATTTTTCCTCGCGCCTAGACGGCCGCCTGGACGAGTCCCTGGTCGTGAAATCCGGCAAGCTCGTCTCGCTCGTCCGCGACGGCATCGCCCTCCAGCTGCAGCGCGACGCCAATCCCTCGCTGACCTGGATCGGACGCAAGCCATTTGACCTGGGAAGTAACCTCCCACCAGGCGAAGGAGTTTTCTCATATATGGACCTGCGATATACCTTAACGAGGGTCGGGAGCCTGGCCTTCGCGGAGCTCGTGCCTTGAACGGCATGTTACGGCCCGGCGCCAAGATGGCCATCGCCGCGGTGGCCATCCTAACCCTGTCGGCGGCCTGTGTAAGCGCTCCGCCTAAGGACAGCGAGAAGGCGGCCCCTTCGTATGCCGACTTAAAGAAGGATCAGCTAAAGGAGCTCGAGGCCGCGGATGCTTCGCGGGCCCTCGAAGCCGTCGCTTCTTTGCTGGATTCCGTCTCGGCGCGGGCCGCTTCGGGTCCTTCCGACGAGGACCTGACCGCCATCGCCAGTGAGGCTATAGCCTCGATACTCGCCGATTACGATTCGTCCCTCACGGCGAAGGACTTTCCCAAGGCCCTCTCCCGACTGGATAGCCTTCGCGCCTTGGCGGCTTATCCTCGTTTCGCCGCCCTCCTCCCGGAGCGAGCCGCCGCGGAAGCCTCGGCCTGGCGTGAGCGGCATGTTTCGATCCTCGTCTCCGAAGCCGAGGGCTTTTTCGCGAAAAAACAATCCGCGCCGGCCCTGGTCGTATTCGTCGAGGCCCTCGGCGTCGCCAAGGAGGGGGGCGCTACGGGCAAGCCCCTGCTGTCGGATGCAGAGCTCGGATTATGGGCGGGAAGGGCCCTTGAGGCGCGCGATAGGCGCTCCCTAAGGCTCCTCTGCGCCGAAATATCGGCCCGAGCCCTTCCCCTTCCGGCCGGATCGGCAGATTTTATCGCGACCCGCGATCCAATGTCATCCATGCGCGAAGGCGTCGTCACCATTCGGGTCGACAGGGGCATCAAGATAGAGCAAGGCCTCGGCGTGCCGGACCGCGTCCTCGGCACGGCCTTTTACATCGATCGCTCGGGCTACGCCATCACCAACTACCATGTCATCGCGAGCGAAGTCGATCCGGAGTACGAAGGCTATTCGCATATGTCCGTGAAGCCGGCGGATTCGCCCGAGGATCGCATCGGCGCCAAGGTGATCGGCTACGATAGGCTCCTCGACCTGGCCCTCATCAAGGTCGATACCGTCCCCGAATACGTCTTCTCGCTCTCCGACGGGGCGCAGCTGGCCGCGGGCCAGAAGATCTACGCCATTGGCTCGCCCGCGGGGCTCGAGAATACGGTGACTTCGGGAATCGTCAGCGCGGTGGGCAGGAAGATCCTTCAGACGGGCAGCGCAATCCAGATCGACGCCGCCCTCAACCCGGGCAATTCAGGTGGCCCCCTCCTCGACGAGTCGGGCGACGCCGTAGGCATAGTGTTCGCCGGCATGACCCAATACCAGAGCCTCAACTTCGCCATCCCGGCCGAATGGCTCCTCAAGGTCCTGCCCGACCTCTTCCGCGGCGGCGAAGTGCGAAGGGCTTGGCTGGGCCTCGCCCTCGCCGAGAAGGAATCGGGCCCGCGCCAGACCGGCATCGAGATCACGTACCGCCATCCCTCGGCGGCGGCTGGTATAGAGGAAGGAGATCGCCTCCTCAGTATCGACGGCAAGGAACCCAAGGACATCCCCGCCACCCAAGCTTCGCTCCTAAGGAGTTATCCCGGGGTGCTCGCCCTGGTGCGGGTGCGGTCTGGAGGCCTCGAGAAGACCCTCCTACGGAGCCTCGGCGAGAGGCCCTATTCGCCCATGGATTCGGCTACGAGGCTCGATAGGAAGGAAAGGCTGTTCCCGGTCCTCTACGGCATGTCCCTCACTCCTCTACCCTCTACGCTGCTGGAATCCGCGAATTTCAGCGTGGCCAAGGTATGGCCTGGATCTATAGCCGATGAATCGGGCCTATCCGAGAACGATCCGATCGCCTTGAAGCGCTTCGTCGTGGATCGCGAACAGCGGGCCGCCTATATCCAGATTTACGTAAAGAAAAGAAAGGCAGGCTTCTTGGAGAGCATCATCCAGATCCCGGCCAGCCTCGAAATAGCCAGCTTCATCTAGCCTTTACTCGCCTCTCCCGACTCTCCGCACTTGCTTTTTTACACCGCCGATCTATAGTTATAAAACCAGGAGTTCCCAGCATGGAAGTCAACTCGTCCCCCAGGATCATAAACCTCAGCGGCTCATTGAACGTCGAGAGAGCCGCAGCCCTCAAGACGGAGCTCGCCGAAGCCCTGGCCGGCGACGACAAGCTCCTCCTCGGCTTCTCGGCCGCGGAGGAGCTCGATTTACCCTGCCTCCAGGTCATCATCGCCGCGAAGAAATCGGCGGAGGCAACGGGCAAGGAACTGCATTTCATGGGCAGCCTGCCTCGAGGCATCGCCAAGCGGCTCGCCGCCTGCGGTTTCCTGCGCGATTCTTCGGATCAGGCCGACGGACTCGAATCGTCCCTGACCGGGTTCTAGGCGGAGGATGCCAATGTCGAATCCGATGGATAAATTCAAGGCTACCTTCCGGGAGGAGGCCTTCGAGCTCCTCAGCCATCTCGAGGACGGCCTCCTCGAGCTCGAGTCCCAGCCGCTTAACGGAGAGCTCATCAACGCTGCCTTCCGGGCGATACATACGGTCAAGGGCTCGGCGGCCATGTTCGGCTACGACTCCGTGTCCAAATTCGCCCACGAGATGGAGACGGCCCTCGATCTCTGCCGGAACGGGACCCTGTCCATAACCAAGGAATTCATAGGTCTGGCCCTCAAAGGCCGGGATCAATTGCGCCAACTCATGGAATTCGAAGGCGTCATTCCTGATGATATAGCCATCGAGGGAGCCTCCCTCCTGCAGCGCTTCAAGGATTTCGCGGCCAAGGCGAAGCCAAAGGAAGCCTCCGCCGTCGCCGTTTCCGTGGTGGCCGAGAAAAGCCCGGGAGCCGAGGGCGAAACGCGGGCGACCGAGGCGCCGCTGGCGGAGGCGCAGCTTGAGCTCAGCTACCGCATCAGCTTTAAGCCCTCGAAGGGCATCTTCAAGAACGGCACCAGGGTCCTCAACCTCGTCGAGGAACTGTCGAACCTGGGCCGGGCCGACATCATCCCGCACCTCGAGCTGGTACCCCCCCTCGAGGCCCTGGATCCGGAGTGCTGCTACGCCTGGTGGGAAGCCATCCTCACGACCGCGGCGGGGGAGAACGCGATAAAGGACATCTTCATCTTCGTCGAGGAGCTGTCGGAGCTGAAGATCGAGACCCTGCGGGGCGAGCTCGGAGGGAAGGCCAAGCCGCTCGGTGAGATCCTCATCGACCGCGGGGATGTATCCCGCGACGATGTCAGGGAAGCGCTCGGATCCCAGAGGAAGCTCGGGGAGGTGCTCGTGGAGAACAAACTCGTCTCTCGCCCTCAAGTCGAATCCGCCCTCGTCGAGCAGGAGCACCTCAAGAAAGTGCAGGAGCGGGTCGATTCCGGCACGAACTCGATCCGCGTGGCGAGCGACAAACTGGACGCCCTCGTCGACCTCGTCGGGGAGCTGGTCACCCTTCAGGCCAGGCTGGCCCAGACTTCCATCGATATATCCGACGCATCGCTCGCCTCCATCTCCGAGCAATTCGAGCGCCTGATCTCCCAGCTGCGGGACAATACGATGAGCATCCGCATGCTGCCCATCGGCAGCACCTTCAACAAATTCCGCCGCGTGGTGAGGGACCTGTCCCTCGAGCTCGGCAAGGAGGCCGAGCTGGTCACCGAGGGCGCGGACACCGAGCTGGACAAGACCGTGATCGAGAAGCTGGGCGATCCGCTCGTGCACATCATCCGCAACTCGGTCGATCACGGCATCGAGAGCCCGGACGCCCGCGTGCGCGCCGGCAAGCCGCGCGCCGGCGTCATCAAGCTGGCCGCTCGCCATTCGGGTGCCTACGTCCTCATCCAAGTATCCGACGACGGCAAGGGCCTCGACCGGGAAGCCATACGAGCGAAGGCGATCGAACGCGGCCTCATCTTCCCGAACCAGGAGATCGCCGACCAGGAGCTCTACAACATCATTTTCGAACCCGGGTTCTCGACGGCCAAGGCGGTCACCTCGGTCTCGGGCCGGGGCGTCGGGATGGACGTCGTCAAGCGGGAGATAGACTCGCTTGGCGGCACTGCCCAGCTCACCACGAAGCCCGGCGCGGGCATGACCGTGACCCTCAAGATACCCCTGACCCTCGCGATCATCGAGGGCCTCCTGGTCCGCATCGCGGGGGAATTCTTCGTCGTGCCCCTCTCGACGGTCGACGGCTGCATCGAGATCCGCAACGACCAGCTGGGCGCCTTGGGCGAGCGTCGCATCATCAACTACCGCGACGAACTCGTGCCCTATATCCGGCTCCGCGGATTCTTCGCCTGCGGAAATTCCGAGACGGGAGGGAAGGACGAGGCGGAGCCCGAGATCGAGCAGATCGTCATCGCATCCGCGCAGGAATACCGAGTGGGCCTCGTCGTGGACCAGGTGATCGGCGATTACCAGATCGTCATCAAGCCGCTGGGCCGGATGTACCGCGATGTGGACGGCGTCTCCGGCGCCACGATTCTCGGCGACGGAACCGTGGCCCTGATATTAGACGTCAACCGCCTGGCCCTCGTGGTCCAGCGGGAGAGCGGACTCAAGGCTGCTGCGGGGGGTGCCTGATGGCGATCGATGCTCGCGGCGAAGGCCGTCCCGAGCCGGAAGCGAGGCCGGTGACCGGATCCGCCGTCCTCTCTGACGCGGATTTCCGCCGGCTCTCCTCGTTCATAGAGAGCGAGCTCGGGATCCGCATGCCCAGCACGAAGCGCATCATGCTCGAGTCGAGGCTCCAGAAGCGCCTCCGGAAGTTCGGGTTCGACTCCTACCGCCAATACGTGGACTTCGTATTCTCCGATGAGGGGCGCGAATCCGAGCTCATCAACATGATCGATGCGGTGACGACGAACAAGACCGATTTCTTCCGGGAAGCCGAGCACTTCGACTACCTGGTGGGGAAGATCGTGCCCACGGCCGAGGCTCGGGACGGCGCCGGCATCGTGCGTCCCTTCTCCGTTTGGTCGGCCGGCTGCTCGACGGGGGAGGAGCCCTATACCATCGCGATGGTGCTCGAGGAGCGGAGGACCGTCGACCCGAGGTTCTCGTACCGCATCTTCGCGAGCGACCTCTCGACCCAGGTGCTCGACAAGGCCATGGAGGCCGTCTACGAGGAGTCGAAGGTCGCCGTCGTGCCGATGAGCTACAAGAAGAAGTACATGCTCCGCAGCAAGGCGAAGGATCAAGCCCTTGTGCGCATGAAGCCGGAGATCCGAGCGCGCATCAGCTTCGCCAGGATCAACTTCATGGACGACAGCTACCCCGTGAACGAGACCTTCGACGTCGTATTCTGCAGGAACGTAATCATCTATTTCGAGAGGCCCATCCAAGAGGCGATCCTCAAGAAACTCTGCGCCCATATCCGGCCTGGAGGATGGCTCATCCTTGGCCATTCGGAGACGCTCACGGGCATGGACATGCCCTTGAAGGGCATCGCCCCCACGATCTACGAGCTGCGGTAAGGCGGGAGGAACCGATGTCCGAGTGCATACGCGTGATGATCGTCGATGATTCCGCCGTCGTCAGGCAGACCCTCAAGGAGGTACTCGAGTCCGACCCCGGCATCGAGGTCATGGGAGTGGCCGCCGATCCCATATTCGCCCTGAAGCGGATGGAGTCCGAGAGGCCCGACGTCATCATAACCGACGTCGAGATGCCGCGGATGGACGGCTTGACCTTCCTTAAAACCGTGATGGATCGCGATCCCATCCCCATCGTGGTTTGCTCGAGCAAGACCGAGGCGGGATCGGACAACGCGATACGCGCCTTGGAATACGGTGCGGTGGAGATCATCCAGAAACCCAAGCTGGGCACCAAGCAGTTCCTCGAGGAATCCAAGATGCGGATCTGCGATGCCGTGAAGGCGGCCGAAATGAGTAAGGGCAAACTGGGCAAGCTCAAGGCCAGGCCTGCGGTATCCGAGGTGTCCCCGAAACTGACCGCCGACGTCATGCTGCCCAAGCCGGACAGGACGATCGTCGAGACCACCGAGAAGGTCGTCGTCGTCGGCGCCTCCACGGGCGGGACCGAGGCCTTGCGGGAATTCCTCGAGGCCTTTCCCGAGGATGCGCCAGGCATCGTCATCGTGCAACACATGCCCGAGCATTTCACCGAGGCCTTCGCGAAGAGGCTGGACGGCCTATGCCGGATCAACGTCAAGGAAGCGGAGGACAACGACACGGTCATCCGCGGCCGAGCCCTCATTGCCCCCGGCAATAAGCACACTCTCCTCAAGCGATCGGGGGCGAGGTATTATGTCGAGGTGAAGGAAGGGCCCCTGGTATGCCGCCATAGGCCCAGCGTCGATGTCCTGTTCCGCTCGGCCGCCCGATACGCCGGGAAGAACGCGATCGGCGTGATCATGACGGGGATGGGCGACGACGGATCGAGGGGCATGCGCGAGATGCACGACGGCGGAGCCTATACGATCGCCCAGGACGAAGCCTCCTGCGTCGTCTTCGGAATGCCCAACGAGGCCATCAAGCTCGGGGGCGTGGACCTGGTGCTCGACCTCGGGGCCATAGCGGCCGAGGTACAGAAGCGGTCACGATAGCCCCGCGCGGTTGAACGCGGGCAAAAGCAGCGCAAGGAGAGGTACATGCCCAAGAAAATACTGATCGTCGACGACTCCGCTGCCATCCGGCAGAGCATCTCTTTCATCCTCGCCCAGGAAGGGTACGAGACCATGGAGGCGACCGACGGCCTCGAGGCATTCAACATGCTCGGCTCCATCGACTCCCTTGATCTCATCATAACGGACGTGAACATGCCCAACCTCGACGGCATCGGCTTCATCCGTAAGGCGAGGGAGCTGCCTAAATTTAAATTCACGCCCATCCTCGTCCTGACGACGGAGTCGCAGGGCTCGAAGATGAACGAGGGCAAGGAAGCCGGGGCCACCGGATGGATCGTCAAGCCCTTCAATTCGGACAAGCTCCTCGGCATCGTCAAGAAAGTGGCGGGGTGATCGGAGGCAACATGAGCGGCGAATCGAACGGAAAGTATCTCGCCTTCGAGCTAGCGGGTCAGTGCTTCGCCGTCGACGTATCCAGGGTGGAGGTTGTGCTCGAGACTGCGCCGATCACCCGCGTCCCCAAGGCCCCTCCGCACCTGCGCGGGGTCATCAACTACCGAGGCGCAGTCATACCCGTCGCCGACCTTCGGATCCGCTTCGGGGATGGGTCCACCTCCTCTAGCGATGGTTCAAGCATCATCGTCCTCCAGGTGCGCTACGGCCAGGAGGACTTGACGATCGGCATGCTCGCCGACGCCGTGCGGGAGGTCATCGACCTGGACCCGTCCAGGATCGAACGCCCACCCCAGATCGGCTCGCGCATCGACGACGCGCTCATCTCAGGCATCGGCGAGAGGGCAGGGGAGTTCATCGTCGTGCTGGACATAGACGAGGCCTTCAAGGCGGAAGCCGCGGCAGGGGAGCGCGGGGCGGAGCAGAGGTGAAGGGGCGGAACATCCTCATCGTCGAGGACGAGAACATCGTCGCTCTCGACATGCGAATGCGCCTGGACGCGATGGGCTATCGCGTCGTCGACGTCGTGGACACAGGAACGCTCGCGATCGATCGCGTGACGGCCCTCGATCCGGACCTCGTGCTCATGGACATCAAGCTCAAAGGCGAACAGGACGGCATCGAGATCGCCACGCAGCTACGGGAACGGAGCGAGGTGCCGGTCATCTTCGTGACCGCCTTCACTGACGAGAGGACCCTGGACCGGGCCAAGCGGGCCAGTCCTTATGGGTACATCGTCAAGCCCTTTCACGAGCGCGAACTCAGGATTGCAATCGAGCTGGCCCTCTATAAGCACCAATACGAGCTTTCCATCCGCCGCGAGCGGGACATAGCGGAGGAGTCCAACCGGATCAAGGGCGAGTTCCTGACCAACATGAGCCATGAGCTGAAGACTCCCCTCAACAGCGTCATAGGTTTCACGGAACTCGCGATGGCCTCCTCGAAGGACCCGGAGCAACGGGAGCATCTCGCCATAGCCCTCTCTTCCGCCAAGTCCCTCCTGATGCTCATCGAGTCGATCCTCGATTTCGCGCGAATGGAAGCCGGCAAGCTCGCGGTCGTGGAATCGCCCTTCTCCCTCGACGCGCTCCTGGACGACTGCACGGACGCCCTCGCGATGGCCACCTATTCCAAGGGCCTCGCGGCCTTCTCCTACCGCGATCCATCGATTCCGGACAGCCTGATCGGCGATTCCTCGATGCTCCGCCATATCCTCCTCAACCTCATCGACAACGCCGTGAAATTCACGGACGCCGGCAGCGTGCATTTCAGCTCGAGGCTCCTCGCCCCCAAGGCCGGTTCCGACTCCTCTGTCTCGGTGGAATTCGAAGTCGTGGATACGGGCATCGGAATGCCGCCCGAGAAGATTGACGTGGCCTTCGACCGTTTCACGCAGCTCGACGCCTCCAAGACGCGCAGGGCCGGCGGCACAGGCCTCGGCCTAGCCATCGTGTCCAAATCCGTCGAGCTGATGGGCGGCGAGCTGTCGGTCGAGAGCGAGGAAGGGAAGGGGACTCGCTTCTTCGTGCGCATTTCCTTCGAACTCGGCTCGGATGCCCGATGGGCCGATGCCCCTTCGGGCGCCGATCACGTCGAGGCGGTACTGGCGGGTTTCGACGACGAGACCGGGCGCGATGCGGCGGCCGTCCTCTCGAGGTTGGGCCTTAGCTCCACGATCGTGGCCGGCCTTCGGGAAGCAGCGGGCATGGAAAGCGCCATCGTACTTGCCGACGAGCGCGCGCTTGAGGCCGGGCCGCAAGCGATCGACAGCTCCCTGGAGGGCAGGCTCATCGTCGCTACGAGGCTCGGGGGGGCTGCGCGATCTAGGCTCGGCGGCAACCCGGTAGTGGCCTTCTCCGCGCTGCCGCTTCGCGCCTCGGGATTCAGCAAGGCCCTCGGCGCGCTTCGCGGGAGCGACCTGATGGCAAGGCGGTCGGGGTCGCTCCCTTCCTCGAACGCGTCCGTGACGCGCTTCGGCAGCCCTCCGCTGTCCGGCGACACGGGGAAGGTGTCATCGTCCGCGACCGGCGACGAGGTCGCGCTCAGGATAAGCCATGAAGCCTCAGCCGCGGCCGATGACGAGGCCGCGGCTGTCCTGTTGCGCCTCGCCTCGATCTTGGGGACTGCCGTTAGCTCGGCCGCGTATTCCGATGCCGAGCGCGAGGCGAAGGAGGCCCAGGGTCGACTCGACCGCATGGGCGAGGCTCGCGGCTCGCGGCTAGCCTTCGCGGCCTTGCTAGCCGCGCGGAAGGGCGATTCCGAGACACTAGCCGGATCGATCGCAGCGATCGAGAAATTCTGCGGATCAAGGGTCGGAAACGGCCTGGGAGGATTGGGGATATGAAGATACTGGTGGTGGAAGACGATTTCGGCAGCCGTAGGATGATGCAGAAACTCCTCGAGCCCTATGGCGATGTCGACGTGGTGGTCGACGGCGAGGAGGCGGTGGAGGCCTTCCGCATGGCCTGGGAGGATTCCTCGCCCTACGACGTCGTATTCATGGATATCATGATGCCGAAAATGGACGGGCACGAGGCCCTCAAGCGCCTTCGCGAACTCGAGCGTGACATGGGCGTGAAGCCCTCCAATGAGGCTAAGGTCATCATGACCTCGGTATTGGAGGATCCCAAGAACGTCATCGAGGCCTACTACGGCGGCGCGGCCACGAGCTACCTCATCAAGCCCATCGACCGCGAGAAGCTCGAGGAAGAGCTCGCGAAGATAGGCGCGAAACCCAAGCCCTAGGGACGGATCGATGCCCGGCATAGCCATAGTCGAGGACGAGTACATCGTCGCGCTCGACATAAAGAGCTTCCTCGGGAGGACGGGATACGCCGTAGCAGGCATGTATTCCTCGGGCGACGCCCTCCTCGCGGAGTTCGAGGCTATCAAGCCGGACCTCGTGCTCATGGACATCAAGATCCGCGGCAGTCTCGACGGCGTGGAGACCTCCCGGCTCGTGCACGAGCGGTACAGGACGCCCGTCGTGCTGCTGACCGCCTACGCCGACGACGAGACCATCGCGCGGGCCAAGATCACCCAGCCCTTCGGATACATTATCAAGCCCTTCGAGGAGCGGGAGCTCAAGACCGCGATCGAGATTGCGCTGTATCGCGCGGCGATGGAGCGAAAGATCATGGAAAGCGAGGAACGCTATCGCGACCTCTTCTACCATGGCATCTCGGCGAACTTCCTAGCCGACGGATCGGGCCGTATCGTCGAGGCGAACGCCGCCTTCCGCTCCCTCGTCGGCCTTCGCGCGGAACAGGATCTCCCGCTACTTGAAGCGCTGCTGCCCGAGCGGTCGGCCAGGGAGTCCTTCCTGGAGCTGGCCTCGTCGGACAAGGGCCTCGAGCTCGCCGAACTGCCTTTCCGCTCCCTGGACGGCAAGGATCTCGTCGTGCTGGCCAACGCCGCCGCGGTGCGCGACTCCGAAGGCCGCCTTACCGGGATCAGGGGCGAGCTCATCGATACGACGGAACGCCGCAAGCTCGAGGAGCGCCTCTTCCTAGCGCAGAAGATGGAGGCGGCCGGCAAGCTCGCGGGCGGGATCGCCCACGACTTCAACAACATCCTAACGGCCATCCTCGGCTATTCGAACCTCCTGGCCGACGAGCTGCCCGACAGCTCGGCCGCGAGGGCCGACGTCGAGGGCATCCGCAAGGCGGCCGACCGCGCGGCCAACCTGACGCGCCAGCTCCTGGCCTTCTCTCGGCGCCAGCCGGTCTCGCCCCGGGCCCTCGATCTCAACGCTGCCGTCAAGGACGCCGAGCGCCTGCTGCGTCGGATCCTGCCAGAGGATGTGAGCCTCTACATCGCCCTGTGCGCCGAGCCGGCCTCAATAGTCGCCGATCCCGCCCAGATCGAGCAGATCCTGCTCAACCTCTCCTTCAACGCGAAGGACGCCATGCCCGACGGAGGCGAGCTCCGCATCGCCACCTCGATCGAGACCGTCTCGATGCCGCGCAACGTGGGCCTCGAGACCCTTTCTTCGGGATCTTACGCCCGGCTCGAGGTGATCGATTCGGGGACCGGTATAGAGCCGGCGATACTGGACAAGATATTCGAGCCGTTCTTCACCACGAAGCCGAGGGATCAGGGCACAGGCCTCGGCCTCTCGACGGTCTACGGCATCGCGCGGCAGCTCGGGGGGGCCGTGGGGGTATCTTCCCAGCCGGGTCGGGGGGCGACGTTCCGCGTATGGATTCCCTACGCGGCGAGCCCCGAACGGGCGTCGACCAAGAGCGCCCGCAAATCTATTTGGCCGGCGGGCCAGGCCGCGACCATACTTTTCGTCGACGACGACGACGAAGTGCGGGCTCTCGCCTCAAGGCTCCTGGCCAAGGGCGGACACCGCGTGATGACGGCGGCCAATGCGGGCGAGGCCCTCCTCATCGTCGAGAGCGCCGGTTCCTCGATAGAGCTCCTGATAAGCGATACGGTGATGCCGTTCATGGACGGGCGGAGCCTGGCGAAGCGGGTCGCCGACGCGCTTCCGGGAATCGGCATCCTCTTCATCTCTGGCCATCCCGAATTGGGCGCCGACGAGGACGAGAGCCGATTCCTGGCCAAGCCCTTCACCGAGGAGCAGCTGGCTCGATCGGTCGGCCTGGCCTTGTCCGCGGCGAGGGCCGGTAAGGCCGAGGGCTAAGCTAGGTAGGGCCGAGCGCCAGCCTATAGAGCTTGGCCTCGGCCTCCATCGTGGCGGCGGAGCCGAAGGCCCGCGACTCGCGCGGTACATCCACGGCGAAGGAGTCCACCACGCGGGCCGGCCTGGGCGAAAGCACGACCGCCCGGTCGGCGAGATAGGCCGCCTCTTCCACGTCGTGCGTGACGCAGACTACGGTCTTCCTCTCCTCGCGGAAGAGTCTCAGGAAGGCATCCATGAGCTCGAGCTTCATCCTGAGGTCGACGGCCTGGAAGGCTTCATCGAGGAGTAGGAGATCCGAGGGGTAGGCGAAGGACCTCGCCAGGGAGAGGCGCTGCCGCATGCCGCCCGAGAGCTCGGACGGCTTCAGGCCCGAGGCCTCTCCGAGCCCGGCGGCTTCCAGAAAGCGGTCGATCCGCTCGGCCTTGCCCGAGCTCGCGCGCGGGAAGGCCCCGGACAGGGCGAAGTCCATATTGCCTCGGCAATCGAGCCAGGGAAGGAGCCTCGGTTCCTGGAAGGCGTAGGAGAAACGGCAGCCCTCGAAGCCCAGCCTCGAGCCCGAATCGGCATCCTTGAGACCGGCGATGAGGTTGAGGAGAGTAGTCTTCCCGCAGCCCGAAGGCCCCAGGACGACCGTGACCGATCCTGAGGGCATGACGAGTGAGATGTCGTCCACTACGGGACTCCCGTCATAGGACGCACGGAGATCGCGCAGCTCATACGCCATGTCGGAGCGCCGCCTTGACCGCGAGCGAAAAAAGCCATTCCGTGATTCCGCACAAGGCGACCGCCGCGAAGGCCCAGGCCAGCATGCCCGCGGACTCTAGGAGGAGCCTCGAGCCCTGCATGCCCGTGCCGAGGGCGAGCCTGGGCTGGCTCAGGATCTCGCCGGCCACTACCACCTTCCAGGAAAGCCCGAGGGCGCTCTTGGCCCCCGACAGGAGCTGCGGGGCTGCCGAGGGGAGCCTGAGCCTCAAGAATACTGAAAGCCTCGGCACGCGGAAGAGGGTCGCCATCTCGAGGAGCCGCGGGTCGGCGGCGCGAGAGCCTTCGGTCGCGCTCGTCACCATGATCGGAAAGGCCATGAGGAAGGCGGCGAAGACGGGCACGAAATCGGAAGGGAACCAAAGCAGGGCGATGAGGACCAGGGCCATCACGGGCGTGGCGCGGATAGCCGTAAGGAGGGGAGCGAGTGCCGCGCCGATCATGGGCCTAAGCCCCGAGGCGAGGCCCGCGGCTATTCCCAGCGCAGCCGAGAGGCCGAAGGCCGCAAGGCCTCGCAGAAAAGTGGCCCAAAGGCCCGAAAGGAAGGGCCTCGTCGGATAGAGGCCGATAGCCGCCTTTAGCACGCTCTCTGGCGAGGGCAGTATGAGTTCCGTGCCCAGCGCGAGGGAAGCCGCCTTCCACGCGACGAGGATGGCTGCGACGCCCGCGGCGCTCGCCGCGGCGAGGGCCGGCCTACCTGGTCGAGAGATAGAATCCATCGCCGGGTAGCTTCCCGCCGACCGAGGCGGGAGCCAGCTCGAGGAAGGCGCCGAGCAGGGCCTCGACGGCTGGCCTCGCGGCGCCGGCCTCGACGAAGGCGTAGGCCGAGGAAGGGATGGCCTTCGCCGCGATGGCCGCCTTGAGGCCGAGGTCGTGCTTCTCGACCAGGGCGCCAGCGGCGCCGGGGTTCGCGACGACCCAGGCGATGCTCGCGGCGTAGGCTTCCATGAGCGCCTTTACGGCTTGCGGCTTTTCGGCGGCGAGCTTGGCCGAAACCACGAAGGCCGTCATCGGGTAGCTCGCTTGGCCCGTGAGCTTGGTCCATTGCGAACTGAGGTCCATGAGGGGATGGAGCTTGGGATTCTGCATCTTGGCCATCGTGGCGAAGGGCTCGGGCAGTATGGCGTATTCGATCTTCCCTGAGGCGAGGGCGATGGCGGCCTCTGCATAGGGAAGAGAATAGTCGAGGCGAATATCTTTTTCGAGATCCATTCCCGCGGCCTTGAGCAGCTTTCGGAAGAGGTAGTCCGGCGTCGCGCCTTGGCCGGCGACGTTTACCTGCCTGCCCTTGAGCTCGGCCACGGAGGCGAGGGGATCGCCGCTGCCCAGGAAGGACAGCATGCCGTTCCCCACGATCGCCGCGAGCTTGATCCCGATACCGGAGTTGTAGAGTTTGGCCGCGACGTTCACCGGCAGGACGCCGGCCTCGTATTCGCCCGAAACGAGCTTAGCCGTCATGAGGTCGGCGCTGGCCACGGCGACAAGCACGAGACTTGTCCCTTCCGCGCCCTGGGGCGGCGATTCAAAGAGGCGGACCATGCCTATGCCCGAGGGGCCCTTGAGGGCCGCCACAGTGATACCCGGGGCTTCGGCGAAGGCGGTCAAGCTTGACATGGCGATCGCGGCCGCTACCGACATGAAACATAGATGATTGCGCATTCGAGAAGCCTCCGACCACCATGATAACGCCGATCGCTGGCCTTTTTCTATGGCTTCGGCTATATTCCACAGTGTGATCTGCGCTCAGTGCGGGAAACGCGAGGCCGTCGTCTTCATTCGCAGAAGAGGCGGCGGTAGCGATGGCTGCGACCTCGTCCTCTGCGAGGATTGCGCCAAGGGCCGAGGGATCATGGCAGGCAAGGGCGTCATCGATCTAAATATCGACGATCTCATCGGGGCCAGCCTCGAGGCGCGGCCGCAAGGGGCCGCCTCGGAAGCCTGTTCCCGCTGCGGGCTCTCCTTCGATGGGTTTAAGCGCGAGGGCCGCCTGGGCTGCGCCCTCTGCGCCGATGCCTTCGCCCTGGACCTGGGTCGCATGCTGGGCCGCAAGTCCGCTCCGGACGCCCAGTACCTGCAACGCGCGCGCCAGTCCCCCCTCGCCTCGCTCGAACGCGACTTGGAGGCGGCCATCGCCTCCGAGGATTACGAGAAAGCCGCGGCCATCAGGGATTCCATGGCCAAATCGCCTGGAAGCCCAGAGGACGATGGACCTTACGCCGCGGCCGATTTCCCGCTCGGCCCCTCGTCCTTCTCCTACTCGGGAGGGCCCGACGACGATTGCGTGCTCTGGAGCTCGGCCTATACCTATCGGAATTTGGAAAGCCTGCCCTTCCCGGGCTCGCCAGGCGGATCATCAGCCCCTTCGCGTGACCTTCTCCTTGAGCGCTTCGCCGCCCTGCCTCCTTGGAGCGCGACGCGCATGGCCGAGCTGAACCCGGCCGAGAGGCGTTCGCTCTCCGAACGAGGCGTCTTGCCCAGAGGCTACGCCGCCGACGACGGCGCAGTCCTCGTCGCGAAAGCCTCGAGGGCCTGCTATGCCCTTCTTGACGATATCGATCACCTGCGTATCCGCGCGGTTCGGCCCGGTCTCAATCCCGAGTCGGCGCTCCAGGCCGCCATCGGCGAGGCGGCCGCGATAGATTCGATCGCTTCGGAGGGCAAGGGCGCCTTCTCCCAACGCCCCGGTCTCGGCTGGGTCTGCGCGCGCGCCCTTGACTGCGGACTCGGATCATCCGTCTCAGCCCTTCTCCACCTGCCCGCCCTCGCGGCTGCAGGCATGCGGGACAGGCTCTTCCGCTCGCTGATGGCGGACGGCATAGTCGTCAAAGGCTACTACTCGACGAGCGAGGAATCCTCCGGCTCGCTCTACGAACTCGCGGTGGAGCCCAGGCTCTACGCCAGTCTCGAAGGCATGGTCGCTGCCCTTCGATCCTCGGCCTTCAAGGCCGTCTCCGCCGAGCGCCGGGCGCGCGCCGAGCTCGCCACCCGGGGCATCGAGGCCCTGCGCGACGCCGAGGGCCGGGCCTTCGGCATAGCACGGCACTGCGGGCTCCTCGGCGCCGAGGAAGGCGCCTCGATCGTCTCGATCCTCCGCCTCGCCGCGCTCAGGGGCTCCCTGCCGGGCGCGAGTCCCCGAGCCCTCGGTACCCTTCTCATGGAGCTCGGGTCTGGCTCGGTCAGCGCCTCGGCCGGCCTTCGCGAGCTCGCCCCGGCGGAGGCTGCCGAGGCGGCGCGAGCGCGATTGGTCAAGGTCGCGATCGCTAAGGCCGAATATAGAAGCGAGGAGGGCTCACCATGTTCAAGGGTTTGACGCATCGAGCCCAGAGAGTCCTTACTGTCCTGGCCCAGGAAGAGGCGAAGCGCACGCGTTCCGAGCAGGTCCTTCCCGAGCACGTCATCCTCGCTATCGTCAAGGACGGAGAGGGCGTGGGCTTCAAGGCCCTCAGAAGCCTGAAAATCGACACCCTCGAGCTGGCCGACGAGCTCGAAGCCTCCCTCGAAAGGCGCCGTTCGAGCCTCGTGGTCGGAGACCTACCCCTGTCGCGCCGCGCCAGATCCCTCCTCGAGGGAGCCGCCGAGGAAGCCAACATGTCCGGCTCGGATTATATCGGCACCGAGCACTTCGTCGTGGCCGCCGCGAGGGAGCAGGGGGCGGCCTTCGAGTCCCAGCTCGCGCGGATAGGAGTGTATTACGAGCAGCTCCGGGCGGCCGTACGCCTCCTGCGCGAGCCCTCCCCGGACGAGCGCAAGGATCGAGCCCCAAAGGCCCCCGAGACCCGAGAGCCAGCGCGCATGGACGCGAGGGGGGAGGGCAGGGCCGCCGCGGGCGGACGCACGCCCCTCCTGGACGAATTCGCCCGCGACCTCACGGCCATGGCCCGAGAAGGGAAGCTCGATCCCGTCGTCGGCCGGGAGCGGGAACTCGGTCGAGTCGTACGCATATTGTCGCGGAGGACCAAGAACAATCCCGTCCTCATCGGCGAGCCCGGGGTCGGCAAGACCGCCATCGTCGAGGCCCTCGCCCAGAGGATCTCCAAGGGGGATGCGCCCGAGCCTTTGGCGCACAAGCGCATCCTGGCCCTGGACCTGGCGGCCGTCGTCGCGGGCACGAAGTACCGCGGCGAGTTCGAGGAACG
>DBTW01000196.1:0-20120 GCA_002307245.1 Spirochaetaceae bacterium UBA1306
GGATGTTCTCGGGGAAGACCATGTTCGGGGCCATGGAAATGGCCAGGAGGTCCGAGTCGTTCGCCCAGATCTTGATCCTCGCCTCGGGATAACGCCTTCGCATGACGCAGGCAAGGGCCCAGGTCTCGTAGCCCTTGCCGCAGCCGGGGTTCCAGACGTTGATGCTCTTGGCCTCGATGGGTGGCAGGGCCGCCTCGACGGTGGCGGCGTAATCGTCGTCCCAGAGCCTGCCCGTGTCGGGCGACCAGAAGGACTCGAGGAACTGATCGGCCTCGGAGGCCTCCTTGAGCTGGAGGTCCGAGCCCTTCCGCATGGCCTTCCACTCGCCGTAGCGCCCGTCGAACCAGGGGTCGTTGAGGCCCGTGACGTGGAAGCCCCGGAAGGCCGCGAGGGTCTCCTTGACGAAGGAGGCCGACACGTCGCCGCCCGAGGCCATGACCGCCTCGGCCTCGCGTTGCTCGGCACGGGCCTCGATGACGCCTTGGGCGGCCAGGGAGGCCGCCTTCTGGGCCTCCTCCTCGCGCTCGGGGGCGAAGATCTTCTCGACGTCGAGGATGATGTAGAGCTTACCGGAGTTCTCGACGATGCCCTTGATGTACTTGACGTTGATATCGCCGAAGATGGGGTGCGGGGGCTGGATCGAGGCCGCGGATATGCCCACGACCTTGTCGATCGCGTCGACTATCACGCCGAAGACGTGCTCGTCGACCTTGAGGATGATGAGGCTCTCCAGGGCCTCCTCCTCCTTGCGCTCGGCCGGGAGGTGGAAAAAGATGCGGAGGTCGATCACGGAGATGATGTCGCCGCGGAGGTTGTAGACCCCGCGGACGAAGGGAGAGGCGTTGGGCACGTAGGTGAAGCGCCCGGCCTTCGCGATCTCCTTCACGTTCATTATGTCGACGCCGTATTCCTTCCCCGCCAGGGAGAAGGTGATCATCTTGAAGTCGACTTTCTCGGCTCGCCTCGCGGACTCGGCCTGCCTAGCGGACTCCGCGAGCCTGACCGACTCCGCGGCCTCGGACCGGGCGTCCTTCTCTGCCGTATGCGCCATATGCTGCTCCTGCCCGCCGTTAGCGGATCGTCGCCTCGAGGCGGCGCCTTTCCTCGAGCTCACGCTTGAGGCCCAGCTCGAGGAGCTGGCTTACGTCTATGATGAGGCACACCGACCCGTCGCCCAGGATAGACGCTCCGGCGATGCCCGGCGATTGCGTGAACTGGTCGCGCAGGGGTTTGATGACCACGTCTTCCTCGCCTATCAGCGAGTCCACCATCAAGCCCACGCGCTTGTCCGCTGTGCCCACGATGACGACGAAATGGTAGTCGCGCTGCTCGTTCGTCGGGATCTTGAACAGGCGGTTCAGCCTGAGGAGGGCGACGACGTCGGAGCGGATATTGAAGACCTCGTAGTTGTCGATCATCTTGACGTCCGAGGGCTTGATGCGATGGCTCTCGATGACGCTGGTGATCGGGATCGAGTAAACCTCCTTGCCGACCCGGACGAGGAGGCCCTGGATGATGGCGAGCGTGAGGGGCAGCTTGATGGTGAAGCGCGTGCCCTTGCCACGCTGGCTGGACACGGTGACCGAGCCGTTGAGCTTCTCGATCTGGCGCTTGACCACGTCGAGCCCCACGCCGCGGCCCGAGATGTTCGTGACCTTCTTGGCGGTGGAGAAGCCGGCGTCGAAGATGAGGTTGAAGGCCTCGATGTCGGTCAGCACCTTATTGGGGTGGATGATGCCGCGCTCGATCGCCTTCGCGCGGACGGCCTCGATATCGATGCCCTTCCCGTCGTCGGCGATCTCGATGATGATCATGTTGCCTTCGTTGGAGGCCTTGAGCAGGACGGTGCCCTCCTCGCCCTTGCCGGCGGCGGCGCGTTCCTCTGGAGTCTCGATGCCG
Organism: Spirochaetaceae bacterium UBA1306; assembly: GCA_002307245.1. GTDB lineage: Bacteria > Spirochaetota > Spirochaetia > Treponematales > Rectinemataceae > UBA1306. The sequence goes on from DBTW01000196.1 coordinate 1,900, forward strand.
TGGTCGAGGGCGTTTCGCACGGAGTGCATGAGGGGATCGAGGAGGTCCTCGATCACCGACTTATCCAGCTCGGTATCCTCGCCCTCGATGACTAGGTTGACCTTCTTGTTGAGCGTACGCGTGAGATCCCGCACCAGGCGCGGGAAGCGGCTGAAGATCTGGCTGATGGGCACCATGCGGATGCGCATGACGCCTTCCTGGAGCTCTCCCGTGATGCGCCCGAGATTCTGGGCGGTGGAGCGGAACTTAGCCACGTCGTTCTTGAGGTCGGCCTCGAAGCCGTCGAAGGCCTGGTAGAGATAACCGTACTTCTCCAGGATATCCTTCTTGACCTCCTTGGCCGACTTGCCCTGCTGGATGGCGGAGAGGTAGTCGGGCAGATCGTCGAAGAGATCCTTCATCCCGTCGCGGAAGCGAGCCTCGGAGGACTGCAGGCCCCCCATGAGCTCGCTGAAACGGGCCGATATCTGGTTGAAGGTGGCCTTGTTTATGACCGTCTCGGATACCAGGTTGAGGAGGTTGTCGATACGACGGGAATCCACGCGTAGGATGGAGCCCTGCGAGGTCTTGCGGACATCCTCGTGATGGGCCGTTTCCGGGGAAGGAACTTCCTGCGACGAAGATTCGGCGTCGTCATCGGCCGCTTTCGCGGCCTCGGGCGCCTGGGCGGCGACCGGGGCCGCGGCCGTGGGCCTGGGCGCGGGGTGAGGGGCGGGCGCCTGGGCGGCGACCGGGGCCTGGGCGGAAGTCGCAACGGCATCGGCCGAGAGCTCCTCGATGACGATGTCGCTCACCACGTCGGGGATGGAAGCCTTGCGGCGAAGCTCCTCAGGGCCGCCTTCCACGGCGAGGAAGTACTCGACCGTAGGGTAGAAGGCGTCTTCGTACAGCTTCTCGAAGTCCGGGACGGTCTTGAGCACGGTACCGATATCGCGCAACGCGGCGAAAGCGTGGATGGCCGAGACCGTCTTCATGACATTGTCGGGATTGAAGGTCAGGCTGAGCTTGAAGATGCGTTTGCCGGGACCGGCGGCTTCCCGGAGCTCCAGGATCTCGTATTCGGAGAGGCCGGCGGTCGCACCGCCGGCGACCGCGGGGCTTCGCATGGCCGAAGGGTTGGGAGCCCGAGGAGCGGCGGCTTGCGGGGCGACCTTGGGCGGTGAGGCCTTGGGAGCGCCCGCGGGCAGGAGAGCGGCAAGGGTGGCCTTGATGCCAGTGGTATCGCCATTGTACACGGACCCGTCGCTCCGGGCGTCGAGCATGGCCTTGATGACGTCTATGGACGCGAGGAGGGCGTCTATGCAGGCCTCGTTGACCGCCGCCTTGCCGGAACGCACACCATCGAGGACATCCTCGACCAAATGGGTGAATTCGGCTAGTTCCGTCATCTCTACGGTACCGGCACCCCCCTTGAGGGTGTGGGCGGCCCTGAATATCTCGTCCACAGCGTCATGGTTGCCGGTATCCTGCTCTAGGGCGAGGACATTCTGCTCAAGGGACTCCACCTGGCTGATTGCCTCGGCAAAGAAGTCCTTGAGGAGCTCCTCATTATTGGGGTCGAGATAGTCGCTCATCGTGGTTAGAGCATTATATAGTTGAGAGCAAACGTCAAGGCCGACGCCGAGCGCCTTTACTCTCCGCCAAGGGCCAAATAGGCCGATAATTAATAAGCGCCGTGCATTCTCCGCCCCCCGGCGGTACAATTATTCGCAACAGGCCCTCAAGGGCCGGGAGATAGAGACAATGCCCAAGCCCAGAGCAGCCTTACCCCTCATAGCCCCCGCCTTGGCCCTCGCGTTGACGCTAGCCTCGCCCGAAGCCCTTTTCGCTGCGGATATAAGGGTCGACCAGCTGGAGTTGCTAACGCATGGAGAGCTGAATGACGACACCGACGCCTTCGAGGTGAGCTCGCGGCTCTTTTTCGACCTCGCCATGCAGGGCGGCGACAAATTCTCGGGCCTCCTGAAGCTGGATTTCCTCAACGGGGACATCGAAAAAGCTCTTTCAACCGCTAATTCCTCGCTGGATGGGACGGACGCCTCACAAATGGCGGACAAGCTCAACAATCTCGTAAGCCCCCGGCTCCGGACCGTTGCAGTAACCGCAAAATCCCTGGCCGGGATGCCTCTCGACTTCTCCTTCTTCGTCGGGAAAATGGACACATTCTGCTCGGGCGACGACTTCACGGTCCTCTTCGGCGCCGCGCCTTTCACGACCGACCTCAGGGGCCCCATGGTCTACCCCGACGGCGTCGGCGGCGACGCCAACCTTTGGTACGACGGAATCCACGCGGCCAACGGCACGGGCTTCCGCCTCGCGACGACCCCCAGGCTCAGTGGGTCATCGGTCGGCTATGCCTATTTCTACCAGGACGCGAACGTCGGGGCGGGCACCTGGTCGGGAGACCTGCGCTGGCTCTTCAACGCCGACTCGGTCAAGACCGAGATATTCGCCGGGGCCACCAACCAAGGGACCTACGGCGTCTACCGGGGGGGCCTGCTCTTCTATGCGACCTCCGGCGAAGTCGGGGAATTCCTGGCCCAGGCCGGCATGACCCATTGGGATGCGACCGAGAGCTTCTCGCTCGACAACGTCTTCTTCCTTTTCGAACCGCGCATCAACTTCGGGCTTGCCCAAGCCGCCATCACCGTCTTCTATCACCCCGCCTGGTATCTCCAAAAGGACTATCGGGAGCTCGGCGAGAAGAGCGCCATCGACGCCGCCTTCAACCTCCGCTTCGGCCGCATCACGCGCGACGGGGCCCAGGGCGGGCTCGAGACCATGCTCGCCTTCCGTCCTCTCGCCGAAACGGACGCTACCCCGCCCCTGGCTATCGACGCCTCCCCGTATTACTCACTCATTTCGGGAGGCGTCCAATGGGACTTCAAGCTGGACCTCCGAGTCTTCCCCTTCCCGAGCGAGTGGTACGGGATGTTCAAGCCCTTCATCGGCCTGAAGACGTCTTTCTAAAGGAGCCGAGGCGATGAGGATCAGAACGCGCTTCAAGAGGGCGGCCACGGCCATCGCCCTAGCGGCGGCCGCCCAGGCGGCCATCGCCCTGGATATCGGCCTTGCCGGTTCGACCGGTAACCTGCAGTACCCCTGGGATCAGACTACTCCCTCGACCAAGGATGCCTTCCCGGCATCGAACTATTTCTGGGGCGGCGAAGCCTGGCTCTCGGCTCCGCTGGGCGAGGACGCATCGGTACGCCTCTCCTACGAGCGAGACCCCGTCCTGCGCAACTCGGCCATAGCGGCGGTCCAATTCGAGCGGGGCATAGCGAAAATCTCCGTAGGTCCCCTCTTCGGCTTCCTCAATTCGGACTCGTCCGCTTTTTCAGCGGGGATATCGGCCTCGGTCAGGCTCCAGTGGCCCGGCGTCGCCTATGTCTCCATGCGCTCCGACGGCGGTACGGCCATCTCCATCCTGCAAGCCGACGCCGATCCCCAGGCCCGGACCGAGTTGGCGGCCGGCTTCTACGTGCCCAACGCCATCGTCTCGGGCCTGGTCTCGGCGAAGCGCTTCAACGAGCTGGACTCCGACGACAAACTCGTCACGGACAGCCTGACGCGCTACGCGATGACGATCGACGTCTTCAAGAAGAACGTACCTTATACGGCCCTTTTCTCCATCGGCTACGAGCTCCGGTCCAAGCGCTACGAGGCCTCGGACACGACGGACAGCCTCGGCGCCGTCATGCTCGGGCTGGACGCCTCAGCGCAGATAGACCCCGCCTTGAAGCTGCTGGGCAGCTTCAGCACAGGCGCCTACGTCTTCGGCCTCGACGATCTCAAGGACCGCGGCCCTGACACCTCGACCTTCCTCTTCTCCGCGAACCTGGGGCTCTCGATCGACCTGGCCGCCATCAAATTCCCGCCTAAGGCCGAGAGGCGGATGGCCAAGGATGAGAGCGTCGAGAAGCCCCAGGCTGTCGCGCCCGCCGCCCCAGTCGAGCAGCCCATAGTGAAGGAAGAACCAAAGGACGAGCCCCAAGCCGAGGCCGGCGTCAAGCACGGCCTGTCCATATCGACCGCCGCGGGCCTTTATTACGACTCCTACCCCCTCTCGGGTTCCATACTCGACGTCCTGAACGCTATCACGAATCTCCGCGCCGGCCTCTGGGCCGACTGCCTCCTGCCGATCAAGGGCGGCCTTGAGGCCGGAGGCGAGCTGGGCGTCTTCTATATGACCGTTACCGAGGACACTACCAACACGTCGATCAGCGTCCTCGACATCCCCCTGCGCGCCAAGCTTTCATACAAGATCGGCAAGCTGGGCCTGGAAGCCTTCGCCGGTCTCTTCACCTCATCCATTATCGCATCCACGTACAGCGTCGGTCTCGGCATCGACGCGGGGGGGAGGATCAAGCTCGGCGGCCTGTATGCCGAGGGGGACTACGTGTTCGGACTCGGCGACCAGGAGAGCCTCCCGCGCTTCGGCCTCGGCGACGCGATCAAGCTTTAGGAATAGACCGATAGGCCTCGGTCCATTCCTTATCGCGCCTGCGCGGACTCGACGCGCTCAATTCCTCTTAAACGCGGTAACGATGTAGTGCCCGTCCGCGTCGCGGGAGGCGAGGGCTGAGGAGTTCCCGTCGGGGGAGAGGGCGAGCTTTTCGACCGTCTGGCCGATGTCGATCGGCAGGACCTGGCGCACAGTCCCAGCCGCCACGCCGATGATCCGCAGGCCTTGGGTAGTCGCGACGTAAGCGTCACCGCCGCAGGTCTCGAGGCCGCAGGGATAGGCTAGGCTCCTCCCGAGGGCGACCAGGCGCTTCTCTCCGGCCTCGCGGCCCACGATATAAAGCGAGCGGGCATAGCTGTCGGAATTATTCCCCACGTAAAGCATGTACGCGGCGTCACTCGTGATCCTGGCGAAGCTCAGGGCATCGAGGCCGGGATCGATGGTCCTCACGAGCTCGATATTGGAGCCATCCACCTTCCATAGCCGCACGACACCTATCCCCCAGCCCTGGGTACCACCGGCGACGATATACGCTTCGGCGCTGTCGAGACTGACGGAGGCGATGCTGACCCACGAATCCACGATCTCGCTCGAGGAGAATTTTGAGCCGCCCGAGATCGAATATCGCGAGACGGAAGTGCCCATGTCAGCGAAGATCGCCGTTCCGTCCGAGGAGAAGACCGGCGCGTTGCTTGAGGACGCTGCTGCGATCGTCGACAGCTCCGAGCCCGTCGATGCGTTCCAGACGATAATCTTGCTATCGGTCCTTCCCGCAAGCATCGCCGCGTCCTTACTGTAGGCAAGAGCCGAAATGCCGGTTTTCTCGATAATCCTAGCCAAGGTCCCGTCGGCCTTCCAGAGCAGCACGCGCGCACCGTCGGAAGCGGCGACCACGCCACCCGTCCCGGCCGCCAAGCCGAGGACCTTCGCCACGCAGCCCGTCGTCGTGCCCGCATAGGCGAGGCTGTCAGTCCCCGCCGAGGATAGTTCGAAGAAGCCCTCGTCGGAGCGCGAGGCGTAGACCTTGTCCCCGGGACCGAGGAGCACGGTCTCGCAGTCCAGGGCCACCGCGGTGAGCTCCTCGTAGCCGCCAGTGGAATGGGTCCAAAGCCCGACCTTCCGCGACAGCATCGCATCGGCGGCGAGGAGCAGCTTCGAGTTGTCGGAGGAAAAGGACAGCTTGCCCACGCTCGTCTCGATAGAATAGGCGGTCGAGGTCATGACCTTGTCGGAGATTTTCCAGACGGAGGTACCGTTCGAATTGGCGGCCGCGACCTTAAGGCCGTCGTGAGACCAGGCGACAGCGCTGATCGCATAAGTCTTGTCGCCAATCTGAGTCGTCGCAGACGACGAGATGGCGCAGGTCTTGACCTTTCCCCAACCCGTCCCATAGACGAATTGATCGCCATTCGTGGGGTTGAAGGCGGCATCGCCGACGTTGCTACCCTCGTTCAGGTCGAGTTCCTTCGCGCCGCTCGCGAGGTCGTAGACCAGGGCCCGACAGCCCGCGCCGAGGGCGCAGAGGACTTTCTTGCCGTCGGGCGAGACATCGATCTTTACGTAGCCGTAGGCCGAGTCCTGCTGGACCGCGATGCGGCTTTCCTCGGCTCCGTTGGCGGGGTCGATGACGCGGATCGTATCGTCCGCGAAAGAGGCGACGAGCTTCGAGCCGTCGGGCAGGAAGGCGAGGTCGAATACGGCAGAGTCCACCGGGATGGTCTTTATGGGCACGGCGGCGGCCCCGGAAGACATTTCCCAGACGAAGATCGAAGTCTGGTTGCCCGCTGCGAATAGGGCGGACGAGAAGGAGGCCGCGGAGAATCGCGAGGACTCGGGCGTGACGAAACCGCGGGAATAGAGGCTTTCATTCGTATAGGCCGAGGCGGTGATGGAGAGCGGCGGGCTCGCGATGCCTCCGCCCGCCGTCGCGGTCACGACGTGCGTGCCGGGGATGATGGTCGTATACGGCATGATCGCGGCCGTTCCGTCCACGAGAATGGATGGCGCGCCGTCGGTCCAGGTATAGGGCTTACCGAATTGATCATAGCCGAGGCAGCCAAAGGTTATCGCATCGGCCCCGTCGGCCATCATGCTCGTCCGGCCGTCAATGGCGGCGACCGCGAGTGTTGCGAGGACGGGCGTCGCGTCATTGCGCCAAACGGCCTGGTAATACGGATCGCTCGACTTGCGGGAGAACGTATAGGTATAGGACCCGCCTGCCTCGGGCGTGGAGGTCCAATTCTGGGAGGCCTGGATCCAAGAGCCATTGTAGCTGTCCTGGACGCTGTAGCCGGCGCTGAAGGAACCTTTCCCGCCGCCGCTCCAGGAAAGCGTGATCGCCTTCGACTGCCCGGCGGAGAGGCTGACGCTCTGGTCGCCGTAGCTCACGCTCACGCTGGTCAAATCCAGATCTTTGACGAGGATGGAACAGCTGCTGGTCGTGTCGCCGCCCGTCGCGGGCTTGCAGGATAGGCAAGCGATAACGCAAAGAGAGAGCAAAGCCGGGAAAATGAGCCTATTCATGGATTCCCCCTACAATCATTGCTATCGAATCCGCAGCCGCTGGCTGGTTCGACAATGTGTAGAGAGAATATCTTCCATGTGAAGAATAGACCTTAGGGATATATCCCCAAAAAATCCCTAATAGCCTGAAATACTTTGAGCCGCTCGCGGTTCGAACGCGAGACCCACGCCTTAAAAGGGAGCCTAAGGTCTTGTCCTACATGATCTTACGTATTCTTTATAACTCACGTATATAGAAGAATCAAGCTATATTTACTCTTAACTCGTCTATCGTGTTCCCTATTTATCAAAGAATACTGTCAATCTAGTCTCATAGTCGAAATACGAAAGGTGCGAGAAAAAAAGCATATCGCATCTTCCTAAGTGCTTCTTACTTGCTTGTGCTTTCCTTACTGTCTCCTTGTATGATATTGCTATGATAGTGAGGTAATTTTATGAACACAATAGTATTCCCGCCTGTTGAAGATAGAAGCTTTACAGATTGGTTTAAGAGTATCAGTGTTCGGGCTAAACAACTTAGGGAAGATTTTGAGACTGCCCGTATTCCTCGAGATACATATATAGAGGCATGCAAAAGGACAAGAGAGGGGTTGTCCGAAAAATTGCTCACCCAAGTAAAACCACGCGAAAGCCTGAAGCCCATTTATAAACAAGAGGGATATAAAAATACAATCCCGGCCGTTATCGATTTTGTGCAAGGTTACATCGACTATTATGCAAAAGAGATTGATCGCGTTTCTAAAAACATTCCACCTCAAGTAGTTCTCCCGGTGCTAAAAGATGCGCTAGAACTTAATAAGGTTATTCGTCGAGCGGATGGTACATATTCGGTTGTCGAATCCCTTCCAAAATTACTGAACTATTTCGACCATTGCGAAGCAGATTACACGGCTCAATTTATTCGCGACTGGATACGAAAACCAGACGGAAGCCCATATTCAAATACATCGATTGAGAAAACTATTTCCGATAAGGGTCGTACTGAAGACAAGACCGGAATGAAACCGGAATGAAACCGGAATGAAACCGGAATTCACCATCTGATAATATAATAACATTATCGACCACGTAGGGCTACCACGGCTATACGGAGGTCGACATGAGCGAGAAAAAACTAATTACTGTTCACGAAGCTGCGGAGGCTTTATCAGTTTCCACAGTAACTATCAGACGCTTCGTCAAACAAGGAAAAATCAGTCATCATCGGATCGGAGACCGAGTCCTTTTTTCGGATTCTGATATCGATACTTTTCTCTCTTCCTCTGCTGTTCAGGTGGGAGAGAAATGACAGCGCCCTTCCGGGGCAAATCGGAAGGGCGCGAAGGGCTTGGCGACAGCTCGAGCCTAGATCGACCTGATTATTCATGCAACACCCTCGAAGCAGCTCTCGAGTCTTTACGGCTCGCCTTCGAGGAGAAGTATCCACCTGAGCCGCCCATAGAATATTGGTGGCAGAAATGAGCACCCAAACGCACGACAAAGGCGCGGGCGCTCACGGTTTTATTGGCACTTCTCGAGCCACCCGCGAAGATGTGAGAGGGGCTTTGTATTCGAGCATCGGAACGCTTCGCCTCGAGGCCGAAGATACAATGAAAAGGCTCGAGCCCTACCTCTCGCGCGTGGAGCCCATAGAAGAAGTTTCCTTGCCCCGCCTACGTGAAGCGTACATAGTCGCGGCGCGCATCGCATCGAAGCACCTAACGGGCGAGGACCTTGCCAAGCTCTACACCCTCGACCAGGCCGCAAATGCCGAGATAGTCAACCAAGGGCTTGAGCGCCGGTTATTGGACCTCGGCAAATTCGTAAACCTTTGGGTGACTTTCGGAACCGCCCTAGCGGCCGAGTCGGCCCCCGAGATCGCCGAGGAAGGGGCCTATCGCGAGGCCGAGGCAATCCTCTTCGCCGAGGAGGACCGCCACGCTCGCCTCGCCGCCCTGCCCCGCGGTATGTCTTGCGGCGAGCTCCTCGCTACTGACTTCCCGCCCCCCGCGTGGATTGTTCCGGGGCTCCTCGTCTCGGGCCTTTCGATTCTAGCAGGCGCCCCGAAGCTCGGGAAAAGCTGGCTCGCCCTCGCCATAGGCTCCGCAGTCGGCTCGGGAGGGGCCGTCCTGGGCCGCTATCGCGTCGAGAGGCGCCGCGCCCTCTACCTTGCTCTCGAGGACACTCCGCGGCGCTTAAAGAACCGCCTAGAGAAGATCGGGGCTTCCTCGGATTCTTGGCTTGACCTCTTCACGCAATGGCGAAGCGGAACCGAAGGAATCGCGGACCTCGACGCGTACCTTGAAGAGCATCTCGATATAAAGCTAGTCCTCATCGATACCCTGGCCCGCTTCCGGGGCGCTCCCTCGGGCGATGATCGCTACGCCGCGGACTATGCGGCGGCCTCGTCCATAAAGACCGTAGCCGACCGGCACGATTGCGCGATTGTCGTAATACACCACGTTCGAAAAATGGCCTCCGAAGACATTATGGACACGGTATCCGGCACGAATGGCTTAAACGGCGCCGCGGATAGTACATGGGTCCTAACGCGTACCCGAGGCGAGGCCGACGCGTCCCTCTTCATAACGGGCCGCGACGTGGAAGAGCAAACCCTCGCCCTCCGATTCGATAGTGATTGCGGGTCCTGGGCGGTCCTGGGCGACGCGGCCGAGTATGCGCAAAGCCGGGAGCGGCGCGAAGCCCTCGACGCCGTGCCCCTCGAGCCCGCCTCGCGAAAGACAAAGGATATTGTCGCCCGTCTCGAAAAGAAGCCCGCGGCCGTCTCCCGGCTTCTCGAGAAGCTCGAGGCCGAGGGGCTTGTCTACTCTCCGAACTATGGGGAGTGGAGCCGTAGAGGCGGTAAAAGTGGTAAATCGGTAAATGTTCAAGAGACGGTAAATGAACCCGAGCAAGGTACTTTTACTCTTTTACCAGATTTACCGGCAGATATACCCTCCTCCGAGCATGTAGCGGGCCTTTCGCTCGAGGGGCTCGCCCGGCTTGAAGAAATCAAAAAGGCGAACGAAGCGCGAAGAAAGGCCGAAGTCGCGAACTGGACAGAAGAAGAGGGAAAGGCATATCTCGCGCAGGCACAAGCCCTACTCGATAACCATATCGCCCTCGAGCAACTAAAGACCGAGACTCCCGCCCTCGAGGCCGAGCCGCTTCCGCGTCCTGCGGCAGTTGCCGCGCCCGCCCCGGATGCGACTTGGCCGAAGCCGGGTAGGCGGAAGAGAGGCGGCGAGGCTGTCGGCGTGGAATGGGAAAATCTCGGCGCCGTGCCGGCCGGGGGCGACGAATGAGCCCCGCCCTCCTCGCCCGGATCGAGGAAGAGCTCGCCAGTCTCGAGCATGGAATCGTCAAGGTAGAGATCCACGTTAGGGACGGGCGCCTCGTCCGCGCCGTCGTCGGGAGAGAGGCTTCAATCCTCCTCGAAACGGACAGTCAAAGCGTAGGCGAGGCGGGGAAACCCGCACCCCGTCACGTCGTCGCGGCTCGAGGGCCGAAGGAGTGCGACCATGAATGAGAATAGCGCCCCTCGCCGTGGCCGACCCCGCGGCTCCTCGCCGAGCAACGCGGGCCGCGCTCACGATGAACACGGGCGCATGCGGTACTCCGAACGGCTTCGAATGATCGTCCTCGACGTGATAGCCGCGCGAAGGCCTGTCGCCTTTATGGTCTTGCCCGATAGGACGCTCGAGCGCATCGAGGCCGACCTTGACCGCGAAATAGAAAAGGCCCTAATGGCCAAAGGGAAGGAAGCATGAATAAAGAAATCAGGTTCCCCGGAAGCGTCGTCCCGGAAAGTATGGCGGAAGGAATAATCGAGGACCTCGTATCCGCTTTCGCCGGGACACCTCCGCCGGACCGCATTACAAGCGCAGAGAATCGTCTAGCGCTTCATGAAGCAGACCTCGAAAACCTCGCCGAAGGGCTCGAGGCGGCCCGTAGGCGCATCGATACGCTTCTAGTCGGCTTCGTCCTCGACGAGCTCCACGAAGCCCGAGAGAGGCTCGCCGCACTAGAAGCACGCGTCGCCGGGCTCGAGGAGCATCGTCAAGGCGCCTTCGTTCAATCGGTTACGGATACCGAAAAGGGCGCGAAGGCCCGAGGGAAGGCCCACTAATGAGCGCCGACGATGCAAAGCCGAAGACGGGGGGGCTCCGCTTGAACCTCGGCACGCTCGAGGCCTCGAGGCGAAGCTATACCCGGCTCATTCGAATGATGGCCCGACACGAGATCGAACGCGACGACTTCAAGGCCCTGGCCTATGGAATGAACGGCCTACTTCAATACTGGCACGCCGAGAAGGAAGTCGAGATCGAAGCTCGCCTTGAAAAGATTGAAAAGGCTATCGAGGGAGTAAAGAAAGGGAATTGATACGGCTTGACCTGAAGGCTGTCTACTTCCTGGGGAAGGCTGACCGCCGCGCTCACAGAGTGCATAGACCGTGCTGCCTTACGGCCCACGCTTCTACCACAGTGACCGCGCCCGTCCCCCGAACTATGAGGCGGACCCCTGAGCGGCCAAGTACAAGAAGCGGGAGATACCCGGAAAGGAGAAAATTGAAATGCTAATCGAGAAACGTCTAGCCGCATGCGAAGCGGCACTAGGGACTTCCCAGAGGGCGCCTATCGCATTCTATAACGCGGGAGGCCCGCCGGATACGCTCTTCACCGATAACGCACTAACGAAACGCCTCGAGCCCGAGGAGCTGAAGCGGATGCACGAACGGGCCGCAGTTCTATTCATCCCGTCCAATGGACGCGGGTAGGGTAAGGAAATCATGGGCAAAACAGAAGACAGGCTCGAGCGCATCGAGGGCCAGATTGAGCGCCTCGGCCTCGGAAGCGATGGACGGGCGGCCGACATGAGCCCGGCGGAGCGTAGGGCTCGCATACTCGAGATCGTCTCGAAGGACATCGGCCTCGGCCACGTCATGACGCAATCGGAATACGAGGACTGGCTAGTCAAAACCTACCCCGTGGCCGCCTCGGCTCCGCTCTTGCCGGATTCGAGGTTTCAGGACCCGTCCGAACTCGACGAGACGGAAAGGCGGGGATTGATCGAAGCATATAGAGCGCGGGAAGCCTGGCACCTCTTCCAGAGGCGCAGGGTATGAAATCCGAAGAGCGCGCCGATCATTTATAACGGCGCGGGGGCGTAGGCTTCAAGTGTTTTCAAGGGGCGACGACGCGCGCGGGGGCCTAGGTTTCGTTGACTACTTGTTCGGCTCACTGGTAATGATTTCAACGAAGGAATTTGCCGTCTCCTTAACCTTATCGAGAGTCAATGCATCTGGATCGCCTTTATCAAAGTCCGCTGCGCTTCGTGGAAGTTTCACACCTTTGTTCGACAAAGTTCCGCCAGCTCCTAAAAACGCGATTGCAAGCCCTAACGCCTTCGCTAAAATGTCTCGTTCTTCCGTCATGGATTTTCCCCTCCTTCGGGGTGATTGGGTCGTGATATTCCCATTATCGCCTCGAGGAAGTTTTTTTTCAAACAGGCCCGCGGAATCGGCATTACGATCGGGAATGCCAAGCATTGCTTGATGCACCCATGCAACCCCGTATAGGTGGTAAAAGCGGTAAAAGTAAAAGTCCTATCTCAATATGTATCACATTCCGAAAGACGCGCGGGCCTTTACTCAATACAGAGTAATTGACCCGCGCTTTATTTATGCGTTTCCTGTGCACGGGGCAAGCTGGGCCAGGCGCGGGGCTAGGAAGTTCTTCGCGTTCCGCAGTTCTGGCAGATGCTTTTATTCAGGGGATTATTCGTCGCACAATCAGGACATACCCAGTTCTCGATTTTCTGTGCGACTGGAATCGCGGCCGGGTTTTCGATGGGAGTCTCAGAGACCTGAATTGCGGGAAGATCCCTACCGCAATGCTTGCAGACGATAGCTTCAGCTTTGACGATCTCCGCACAATATGGGCACTTCTTCCCTTCGCCTGACTGGACGGCCGCGGCCTCAACATTTTTTACTTCCGCAGGGACGACTGCCACTATCAGGAGCCCAAGCGGGCCAAGAAGAATTCCAAGCCCCCAGCCCATGCCCGTCCGGCCCTTTGCGCTTCCAATTGCTCCGGAAATTACTGCGCATATAACCCAAATAATAAATACGGTCATTTTCTCTCCTCTTTATTTACTCACGCCAGAATGGCAGGATTTTATATTCATCGACCCGAGGTAGACCCGCCGAAAGCAATCGCTTCCTGTTACTATTTATCATCATTTTCTAATTTCTTTCTAGCCTTTTCTATTCTGGCATCCCATGCTCCGCCCCATCTTTCATCTCTTGCTTGCTGGGCATATTTTATTGCCCATACATATTCATGATTATCATAATAAAGTTGATATAGTTTTTCGAATCCTATATGAATAGGTCCGATGTAATGATCCCTATCAACACTCTGTTGAATTAATGCATCAGCTATCATATTGTCATAATCAGAGACGACCTTTCTCATTGCTCGCGATGGGCCATCTTCTCCAGTTATTAAAGATGCGGCATTCGCTTGTTCCTTTATATATTTTGCAATTGTCATCTCTCGCGTTTTTGTTCCAAGCATTAACTCGTCAAATACTTCAGAAGAAATAGCAATCATCTCCAAGCAAAGTTTTTCTACTTCGTCTGTAATATCAGGATTTTTTCTCTGCGGATATAAATACCGTATTTGCTCGCTTAATTCAAAATGCTTGATTAAGATATCTGGAAGATCGGGTTTGTATTCCATTTATTACCTCTTTCTAAATATCAGTCTTTTATGTTCAAAGATCACCATGATAGTTCTCTATCAATATTTTCTTTTCTTCTCCACGTATCAAATAATAGGCACTCACGTTGAAATCTTTATCTGCCGTTAGCAATAATATTCTGCTACTATTTATTATTATATAGAAATAATTACTTTCTCCCATTTTCAATATTGAATATGAAGGATAGTTAGAAGATAAAAAAATATATTCATCCGTAAGTATTTTTTGTCTTTATATTTTCCAATACCGGTTACATTTCTTCGGGTATATTCTCCGTTGGAATTAAAAGAAAACTCAAAGAACGCAATATCAGATATAATATTTTTTGGTTGTTCTTTATAATCACTGTAATCCTTATCGATTGAAGGAAAAACCATTAACCAAGGTTCACCTAAGAAGGGATTGTTTTGTTCAGTCTCTTGGGCGAATATTGGGACTGATAACGATATAACTATTATTGCTATTATAATTTTCTTCATCTTCTACCTCTTTCTAAATATCAACATTTTACTGTAGCGCGGGGTAAACCCGGCTAGCCTCCGCCCTTTTCTTTATTCCTCGTTCGTACCCTCTCAGCCGCAGTATGGGACAGTGTACGGATGGGGTCAAGCGCCGCTTGGTCGTCAACGATCTTCAAAAAGACCAGCCCCCGCCCGTGGAATCGGACCACAGCGCGGCCCCGAGCACGGAGCAGCGAGTTCCTAGGCCCCCTTCGTAATCGATTCGAAAAGCTCGACGGCTTCTTTCAATCCTTCATAGCGCCCGGCATCGAATGGATTCCGGTCTGTTTCGTACACGGCTCGGGCATTCTCCATCGCTCGGAGGATGGCGGCTAGCGCTTTGTCGCGCATCATGCCCCCTTCCTAAACGCGAGGACCGTCCCGAACGCGTCCGCGCTCGCCGCGGCGACGGCCGCGAAGTCCTCTTTCGTCTTGTGGTCCGCGTAGTGCTCGAGCATCGCTCGCGATAGGTGGCCCGTCGCCTTCATGGCCTGTTCTACATCGAGGCGGTCCGCCATTCGCTTCGCGTAGCCGTGGCGGAGGCTATGGAACGAGAGGCCGCGAGCCTTCCAGGCGGCGCGCGCGCTGTCCTTCTCTTCGTCCTTCGCGGCTTCGTACTTCTCTCCGAGGCTGAGGCGGACGAGGGCTTCGTCAAAGACCCTAGAGATAATTTGACCGTCAAGCGGCCTGTCGGGATATGCGCCATAGAAGACGAAAGCCTCCGCGCCTGCCCCGTGCGGATTCGTCGCGAGGAGATCGAGAAGAGCGCGTCGTACTTCCGGGAGTAGTGCGGCCTCGCGCTCTTCCCCGTTCTTCGGGCTCTTTAGCCTGTCGTCGTCATTCCACGAATGGCGGACGAAGAGACGATCCTCGCCAATATCCCGAGCCTGTAGCGCCGTGACTTCTCCTCGGCGCATCCCTGTAGTAGCGGCGACCATGAAAGCGGCTTTCGCCCTCGCGTCGGCCCATTCCATCTTGAGGAGCGCGGCGAGCTCCTCGTCCTCGAGAATACCTTTCTTCGCGACTAGAGCGGAGAATCGCGGGACCCCTTCGCTCGGGTCCTCGGCGATGATATCGTTTCGGAATGCCCATCCAAGCGGGGCCGAGAGAGAGCCGAAAGCCTTATTCACGGTTCCGGCGGATAGTCCCGACTCGGAGAGGCGGACGAGTGCGGCCTTTATATCGTTTCGCTTGAGATCGCCGAGACGAACGCCCGCGAAGGGCTCGGCCCAGTACCGTTCAATGATAGCCGCCGATTCTCGGATATGGCGCTTCGTAAGGGTATGCCCATAGGCTCGCCGCTCGAGGACATAGGGACCGTTCTCTGTCCATGATCGCCTAAGAAAATCGACGACGAGCTCGGCCGAAGGTCCGCCCTTGAGCGTTGAATGATCGATGAAGCCGCGATCCTTCAGGACGCCGAGGACGCGCGCGGCATCGTCGCGGCCGAAGGTGGCGGCGCGCATCGCCGCGAGCATCGCGTCAAGCGTGAAGGCCTCGACGACGGGCCGCGGCTTGTGGCCTCGCCCGCTCGGGACGCCATTCTGTAGCCAGCCCGCGGCGACGAGGAGCGCCTCGTCCGGGTCCTTCGTGCCCGTGCTCTTCGCGGAGGAATACCGCCCTGCCGCCGCGTTGAACAATTGGCAGTAGACAATCCCATTCCTACGATGAAAAGAAAACCGACGCATTGCCCCTCTCCTCGAGACGCGTCTTACAAACGCGTCTCACTTCGGATTGTTAGGACAAGACGCCGGTTTTTCCGGTGGTCTTTAATTACTCACCTTGTAAAGCTTTACTATCTGAGCCGCTCGCGGTTCGAACGCGAGACCCACGCCTTAAAAGGGCGTTGCTCTACCGACTGAGCTAGCGGCCCGAGAAGCCTAACTACACTACCTGGAGGGGAGGTCTCTGTCAATCCGATCGGCAATGTCCATGCCGAGAGCCCGCCTCGCCCTCGCCTCAATACAGAAAGTCGAAATCGATAAGCAGGTTGTAACAGGGACGGTCGCCGGGATCGAGGCCGAGCTCGGTCCCGAAGGCTGCGAGGCTCAGCTTGAATACGCCAAGGTCGAGGCCGGCCCCGGCCGAGAGCAAGGCCTCGGAAACGCCGGCCCGGAGGCTCACGATCTCCAGGATCCGCGTTTCCAGCCCCAGGCCGACGTTGAGGATCGGGTTGCGGGGCAGGGGGCTGGCTAAGTCGAGGATATCCCGGTAATCCGCGGCTACCGTGATGGAGTCTATATAGTGGCCGAGGCGACCCAAGGGCGGAGCCCACATTAAGCCGAAATCGAGCTTTCGGTCGAGCGAATCGTAGGTCGATTCACCGGGCTTGGCGTCGAGGAAATCCGTAGGGCTATCGTACTGAGTCACGATGGCTGGGCTGTACAGATCGCGGCAGGCGAGGCCCGCGGCGACAATGCCCTTCCACGACCACCTGAGCCCGGCGTCCACGCCAATCCCCGTGGTGAGGGCGAAGGAATCCTGTAGCATGGACATGGGGTCCTGGATGACGCTCATCGCCTCGACGATGCCCTTCGTGGCGGACACGTCGCCGCGCACGTAGCCCTTGGCGCATACGCCAGCGGAGAGGGCATGGCCCTTGCCGAGATCGAAGCGCAGGGCATAGCCGCCCGAAAGCTGGAGGTCCTCGACCGCCTGGAGGCCGATGGAGTTGATGCTGGAGACGTTGACCCTGAGGCCCGTCTTGTTGAATAAGCCGAAGCCGAGGCCGCCGCCCGAATAGCCGAAGGCTATCGGTCCCGAGAGGTCCATGCCGGCATAAAGCTTGTAATTATTCTTACCGAGGAAATCCGCAATTTCCGAGGTCTTGGGCGTTCCGCCTACAAAAAGGTTCGCTATGTCGAAGATGGGCCCTATCGCGCGTATTCCCAAGTCGGCCGCCGAGAATTTACGAGGAGCGTCGGCGAGCCCGGCGGGGTTCACGAGGAGGACGGAAAAATCGTCGGCAAGGGCGACATGGCTCCCGCCCATGCTCCTCTCGCGGGGCGAAGAGAAATCGAAGGAGTCGAGGGCGAAGACCGGCGAGGCCAGGGCGAGCAAGGAGGCGAAAAAAACGAGGGCTAATAGTCTGCGCATGCTGTCTCCCGTGCTCATGGCGTCGTAGTAGACAGGCCGAATTTCGCGCGGATATCGTCCAGGAGCTTCGCGCTATCGCTGCCCGTTTCTACCAACGCCGCCGCCGCCTCGATGATATTTGACGCCGTCTGGAACTCCGGCGTCGCCTGGAAGGCGTCGATCTGCGTCTGGTCCATATTCGTCGGATCGATGTCCGCGGGGAGAGCTCCTGCTGCCACGACGACCGCCGCGATGGCCAAGTCGGTGGCGCCGAGGCCCGCCGCCTTGGCGGCGTCGGCGCTGAGGCCGCCCTCGGCCGTCGGGTCCAGGTAGGACAGGGCGGTGACCACTCCCGTCCCCTGGGCTCCCGCCTGGATCGTCTTGACGAGATCGATCAGGGTTTGAGTATCCGGCGTCACATCGTTCGCGTAATCTTCGATGAGGCCGGTCAAAGCCTCGCTCGTGCCGCTGGCGACGATGGCAGCGGACGCCGCGGAAGCCTGCAGCGATGCCTTTTTCTCTGCGTCCGTGGTAGCTGCGATCTGGTCCACCAGGCTCTCGACGAGGGCGCTGGCAAGCTTCTGATTGTCCTTGGCCAGGGCCGCGAGCTCCGCTGCCTGGTCGGCGGTCAGGTCGGAGGGTATGGGCAAGTCATCGCGGGCAAGGCTTTTGCCGAGGGAGGTCGTGAAGAGCTGCTGGCAGCCCGCGAGCCCCGTGGCCAGGAGGGCGACGGCGATTAGGGAAGCGATGCTTCGCATGATGACCTCCGGGAACGAGAGGGGCGCCGCGCCCTTAGCGCGGCGCCCCTGTAATTATCGGCGCGCTGATGCCGTGGCAACAGACTAGAAGCGGAAGGCCGCCTCGAGGGCCAGGCCCGAGCGGGACTTGTCTCCCGGCAGGGCGCCCAGCTCCTC
>DBTW01000196.1:20509-28172 GCA_002307245.1 Spirochaetaceae bacterium UBA1306
GCGCCGGCATGGATGAGATTGAGGGCCGATCCCGCGCCGTCGCCGTTCTTGAAGACGCTGACGGGATCCTGGAGCTCGAAGTACAGGGCAGGGTCGATGAGCCCGGGCAGGAGCCTGGGAGTCCAGGAAAGGCCGGCGGTGACGGATGGAGTGTATACGGCGCTGTCCGTGGAATCGCTCGTGTCGGGGAGATTCCCGGCCGACAGGCTGTCCTCGAGCTCGGTTATGTCCTGCGAGGCGATGGGAAAGGAAGGCGCGATATCGCGGATCGAGAGGCCGATAGTGAAATCGTCGAGGGCCAGCGTAGCGCCGAGGTCCATCGCCGCGCCGAAAAAGGCGTCGGTATAGATGCTGGCCATCATCGCGTCGGTATCATCCTTGTTCTTCACGAGGTCCGCGAGGGCGAGATCGCTATGACCGGCGCCGAAGAGCCGCACGCGGTAGAAGGGCCGCAAATCGCCGCCCACGCAGAGGAGGAGATCGCCGAGCTGAATGGGAAGGCCCAGGCCGATGATGGCCGTGGCCTCGGTATCGGAATGTACGATGCCGCTAGCGGGATTATTGCCTTCGATGTATTCGTCGTTGGTGGTGAAGAAACCGAGGCCGAGACCCTTGCCCGCGAAGCCGAGGCCGAGAGAGAAGCCGCCGCCCGTACCGCCGTTGTCGCCCATGAGGCTCAAGGCCTGGCCGGCCAGGGCACTGGTATCGCTTAGGCTGTCTGCAAGGGCGTTCAGGTTGTCCGAAGTGGGCTTGATATAGGCCCAGGCATCGATGGAGGGCAGCACCAACACCGCTTTCCGGGAGGCGAAGGCTGCGGGATTGCCGAAGAAGGAGAATTCGGAAGTGGGGACCGAGGTGAATACGCCGCCCATGGCCATGGACTTAGCCGTTTTTGGCGTAAGGGAAGAGTACGCGACGTCCTCGGCGTAGGCGGCCCCGGCGACGAGCAGGAAAACCGCGACGATCAGCAATGCGCGCTTCATCACATGTCTCCTAGGAGGGAAGCCAGGCTCGACGCGAGCACGATCTTGGCGATCGAGTTGGTGGAGCTTCCATCGTCATTCTGGGAAGTGAGGGAATCGAGCACGGAGTCCTCGATAGTGAAGTCCGCCGTGCCGGTGACCATGGCGTTCCAAAGGGCCGTGGAGATCTCGGCCGATGTGGCAGCGGTCGTATCCGCCGAGCCGTTGGTATCGATCGCGGTGATAAGGCCGGCGATGACCGCATTGATCGCGAGTTCGCTGCTTTCGCTCGAGGAGACAACGCCGTCGGCGTAGACATAACTGTCGGCTATCCCATCCCCATCGGTATCTACGTATTCCAGCGAAGTCCCGAGAGCCTGGTAGGCCGTGTTCGCCTCGAAGAAGGCCGAGATCAGGTCGGTAAAGCTGCTGGGAGGCGTCGCGTCGCCGGCCTTGATGCTCGTGACCACGTCCGCGGGAAGGACAGTCTCGATGAAGCTGGAAACGGTATCCGCGGTAACGCTCCCTGAAGAAGTCAGGTTCTCGGCGCTGCCGTCGACGAGGGCGGCCAGGAGGTCGGAGGAGAACTGTGCTGCGACCGGCACGGTCTGGATGGAGATGTCGGCTGCCACGACGGCGGCAGTCTGCTTGTCGGTCGTGGTAACCGAAGCATCTGTGCTCGTATAGGTAGTGGCGAGGCTTTCCAAGGCCGCTTCCTTGAGATCTGGATTATCCTTGAGGATCGTCACATTGGCATCCGAGGATATGTAGGTCTTAAGTTCTTCAGGGCTCTTCTGCTCTATCTCTGACACCGAGGGTGTCTTATGCGTCATTTTCGCGAAGATGTTCGTGTTGAACATCGAATCGCAGGAAACCAACGAGAGAGCGAGCAGGAAGACGAGCATCGATGACACTAGCGTCGTCCGCTTCATGGGAACCTCCATGTTCAGGGATTTTACTTTATATAAAATAGAACATAGCCCATTTTGGACTTTTTTCAAGAGCTCAAGGCCGTGAAGCACCGATATACAGTGCAAACACATCAATATTACTAAGATGCTCGGATTTACCGTGTTGACCTATTGTACATAATACTTCATTCCCTGGGCGAAGGCTATCCGGCAAATTGCACAGAGTTGCTTTCAGGTAATTCTCCGTCGTCGCGCAGAAATCCTTTTCGATGACGGCTTTTAGCACGCGGCCTTCGCTCCGGGCGATATAGGAGCTCCGACCCGCCGCCCCGAGCTCGAGGAGGGCATCGACCCGCTCGCCGGCGACACGCTCAGGAACGCGGTCGCCCATGACCGCGGCCCGCGTGCCGGGCCGCGGGGAGAAGGGGAAGGCATGGATCCAGGCGAAATCGCACGCTCGCGCGAGCTCGAGGGTTTGCCGGGCGTCGGCCTCGGTCTCGCCGGGAAAGCCCGCGATGAGGTCGGCCCCGATGAAGGGATCGCGGCCCGAGCTCCTGAGGGCCTTTACGGCATCTATCGCGTCCTCGCGGCCGTAATGCCTGCCCATGGCGGCGAGCACGGCGTCGGAGCCGGACTGCAGGGCGAGATGGGCGTGGGGACGCACGCGCGGATGGGCGAAGACTTCGAGGAAATCCTGGTCTATCGCGTCGGGCTCGTAGGAGGAGAGGCGGAACGCGACGCGCTCGGTGCCCGCCAGCAAGGCCCGGAGCAGGCCGGGGAAGCCGAGCTCGCCGTCACGGTATTGGGCGAGATTGACGCCCGAGAGCACGATCTCCGCCCGGCCCGCGGCTTCCAGGGCGCGGGCCCGCCCCACGACCGCGGCGACGGGGAGACTGGAGGACCTGCCGCGGGCTATATGGACCCGGCAATAGGCGCAAGCGTTGTCGCAGCCGTCCTGGACCTTGAGCGCGGGGCGGGAGTGGAAAGCGAAGACCTCCGGGTTGAAGGCGAAGCGCCCCGCGCCCCCCTCGGCGGAAGCAAGGACGCGTTGCGCGGCATCGGGTCGCTCGAGCCAGCCGCGCAGGGCCTCGAGGAGGCCCCGCCGCCCCGCCGCCTCGAGGAAGGCGGGCAGGCCGAGGAGCCGGTCCTTGCCGGAGCCCGGCAGCACCAGGACGCGCTCGCCCAGGGAAGAGAGGGCCTCGCCCTCGACCTGGGCGTAGCAGCCCGTGACGATGACGACGGCGTCGGGGTCCGCGGCGAGGGCCAGACGGATGATCCGCCTGGCCTTCTGCTCGGCCTTGCCCGTGACCGTGCAGGTATTCACGATAACGAGCTCGGCCGCCTCGGCGCCGATCGTCGCGCCCGATCGCGCGAAGGCGTCCGCGATGGACTCGGTCTCCAGCTGGTTAAGCTTGCAACCGAGGGTATGGAAGGCGACCCGGAGTGACATCAACGCAGCTTGGCGGAGGCGCGGTCGGATCCGTCAGCGGCGTCCTGCAGCCTCGGGTCGATGGAGAGGGCCTTTTTATAGGCCTCGAGGGCGTGGGCTTGGTCGCCGTAGCGCTCGCGGGCGTAGCCCAGGCGGGTCCACCACTTGGCGCTCCCGGGAGAGTACTGGAGGGCCGTGGAGAAGGCGATGTCGGCATGGCCGAAGCGGCCGAGCCGCAGGTATATTTCGCCAATATAGTAGTAGGCGATCCCTACGCGCCCGCCCTCGGAGACGGCGGCGACGTAGTCCTGGAAGTTGCGGAGCGCGGCGTCGTTGCGGCCCAGGAAATAGGCCGTCTCGCCGAGGGTCTCGGTGAGGCGGGGATCGCGGCGGACGGCGTAGCCCTTCAGGGCGTAGTTCTCCGCGTCGGCGTATCGGCGCAGGGCGACGAGGGACCAGGACAGCACGACATAGGATTCGACGTTGGACGGGGTGGCGGACAGCTCCGAGAGGCAGGCGCGCCGGGCGTCTTCGTACTTGCCGTCGACGTAAAGGCGCAGGGCGTCGGGCTTGTCCTGGGCCCGGGCGGAAGCCGAGGCGAGAAGGCATAGGACGAGGGCCGCGAGCGCCCGCCCCGCCGGCCGGGGCCGGCGGGCGCCCTCACGCGAGCGCATCGAGCTTGGGGGCCATCATGCGGCAAGCGCCGTTGAAGTGGCAGCCCGTTTCCATGGTAACCTGAGGCGCGGTGACATCGCCGTCCACCGAGGCGCAGGCGAAGAGCTCGACCTTCTCCCTCGCGGAGATGTTGCCCTTGACGTTGCCCTTGACCGATACCACGTTGGCCACGATATCGGCCTCGACGACGGCCTTCTCGTCGATATAGAGGTCGCTCTCGGAACGCACGATGCCCGACACCTTGCCCTTGATCATGAGGGGCTTGGTGAAGACCATCTCGCCCGCGAATTCGACGTCGACGGCGAGGACGGTATCGAGCTGCTCCTCGTCTATCGCGGTAATCTGTACTTCGGTCATACGGGAGGATGATACGGCAAGGCGGGAGGAAAGGCAACGGCCCTCGGAAGGCTCGCGGGCCGCTGCGGGGCTAGGACTGCCTGAGCGCCCCGTAGACTCTCGCCAGGTCCTCCGGCTTGAGCGCCTCGGCCCTGACGTCGGGCCGTATGCCGAGGCGCTCGAGAGCCTCGCCCAGGGCATCGTCGAGGGAGGCGCCGTCGCCCCGGCCGAAGAGGGGGCCGAGCGCGGGCCCCGCCGCGCGGACGTTGTTGCGCAGGGTCTTGCGCCTCGAGGAGAAGCCCGCCCGCACGAAGGCCGAGAAGCCCGCCCGATCGCCCGAGGCCACGGGCTCCCGGCGGGGCTCCATGCGCACCACGGTGCTCGTGACGCGGGGCACGGGCCAGAAGGAGCTCGAGCTGAGGTCGAAGGCGAGCTTCGACTTGCAGGCCGAGGTGCAGAGGACCGAGAAGGCCGAGTAGTCCTTGGTGCCGGGCACCGCGATCATGCGCAGGCCCGCCTCCTTCTGCACGGTGAAGATCATCCGCGGCGGCACCAGCCCCCCCTCAATGAGAGAGGCGACGATCGCGTTGGCCGCGCTATAGGGGAGGTTGCCGAATATCCTGTCGGGAGGGCCCGAGGCCTCGAGCTCGGCCTTCCAGGTCTGGATGAAGTCGCCCTCGACGAGCTTGAAGGATGAGCGCGAGCCGAAGTGCCTGATGAGCAGGCGCGAGAAGCCGTGGTCGATCTCGAAGGCGGTCAGGCCGATGCCCGAGTCGAGGGCGAGAGCGGTCATCGAACCGATGCCGGGGCCAATCTCCCAGACCCGCATCCCGGGCTCGGCCTTGAGCTCCTCCAGTATCCGCTCGCGGGAGCGGCGGCTGACGAGGAAATTCTGGCCGAAGCGCTTGGACATGGCCAGGCCCTCCGCCTCGAGCAGGCGCCGCAGCGCCGGGGGCGAATCGTAATCCGGCGCGGGGCCGGGCGGAGGCTCGGTATTCGGCATAGGGCCGAGCATATACCAAGGCCGCGACGGCGACTACCGCGAGACCGGCGAAGATGCGCGAGGGCGAGCTGCCCAAGGGCAAGATCGGCGCCGAGGCCGCCGCGCCCATGATGCCCATGAGAACGCGGTAGAGCAGGTCCGATACGGGCTTCGCGAAGCAAGCCGCGCCGGGGAGGATAGAGCAGAGGAGTCCCGCGCCCATGCCCCAGTACATCATCAAGCTGACGACGGGACCTGCGGCCATAGAGGCGGGGATGCCCGCGAACTGGAGATAGCCGAAACTCAGGGCCAAGAGGGGCGATACGGCGGCCTGGGCGGCGAGGGAGGCCGAGGCCGATTCCCGCAGGAAGGGCGGCAAGGCCCTGCCCAAGGCGAAGGAGAAGCGAGGGCCGAGCACGGCCAAGCCCCATACGGCCAGGAAGGAGAGCGTGAACGAGAGGCTCCGAGCGCCGGCGGCGTCGAAGGGAAGCATCGCGAGGAAGGCGAGGGAGAGCGAGCCGAGCCAATCCTGGGGCCGGTCGAGGGCCAGGGCTATCGCCCCTATCCAGACCATCAGCACCGCGCGGAGGAGCGAAGGGCCGGCGCCGGCTATCCACATGAAAGCGCTCGAGAGGATCGCGCCGCCCAGCCGCGCGCGGACGGGCCCGACGAGGGGGCTGAGGGCGGAGATGGCCAGAAGAGCCAGGACGGACAGGTGCTCGCCCGAAAGAGCGAGAATGTGCGAGCAGCCCGCCGCCTTGAAGGCCTCGGACTCCTCGGGCGCCAGGCTGTCGCGCACCCCGAGTATGAGGGCCTGCAGGAGGCCTGCCGATTCCCCGCCTATGCGGGCCAGGGCCGCCCGGCAGGCGGCGCGGGCGAGGCTCCTCGCGCGCGCGAGAGGCCCGCCCCGGTCCAGGACCATGATCTCTCGCGGCTGGGCGAACAGGGCGGGGCCGGAGCGATCGCCGGGGACCGCGCCCGAGAAGGAGCCGCGGCACCTCACGAGCGATCCTGAATCGATCTCCGGTCCCCCGCGGGAGAGGACGCGAAGCTCGGCGCGGGCGAGCGGTGAGGAATAGGAGAGCTCGGCCGTAACGGCTCGCCCCGATGGGCCCTGGCCCGAGAGCCCGATGCGCTTGACCGCGAGCAGATAGGAGCGGAAGCCGTGCTTGGCCGGGCTCGAGTCGGCGGAGAGGCGGCCCTCCGCCCAGTCGGGAGCGAGGGTTATGGCGCCGGGAAAGACATCAGGGGACCCGGGTCCAGAAAGAGGGCCGGGGCGCCCGGCTTCGGCCCATGCTACGCTCGCCCCGGCCGCGAGGCCGAGAGCCAGGGCGTAGGCCTGCATACCGCGGAGCCGCGAATCGCCGCCGAACGCTCGGAGGGCGGCCCCGAGCGAGGCCAGGAAGAGGGCGAGGAGCATTGCGGGCAAGAGAAAGCCCGGCCCCGGATAGAACGAGAGCGCCATGCCGAAGGCCGACGCGACGGGAAGGGAAAAGCGCTTGGGCCGGGAATCGATGAGGCCGATGATGGTCACGCAGGGACAACGCGCGCGGCGGCGCGCGGCGCTTGAAGGAGGCGCCGCGCCCTACCACCTGAGCTTGAGCAGGGCTTCCTTGGCGGCGCGCTTCACAGCCTCGGTGTACTGGAGATAGCCGATCTGGAGGAGATAGTCGAAGGCCGCCTTGTCGCCAAGCTCGCCCAAGGCGGCGATCGAGGAGAGCAGGATCTCCTCATCGAAGGGGGCGCCCTGCTCGGTCTGTGCATTGATGAGCTGGAGGTTGAGGGCGAGGGCCTGCGCGGCCTCGGTGGAGCCCATGGCGCCGAGGCATGAGACGGCCTCGAGGAATTCGGCCTTGGACGCGGCGCCCTTGGCGTAATCGGCTTGCATCAGCTTGAAATGGGCCACGGCGAGGGACGAGGCTTTCTGCCACTTGAGGGCGCGCAGCTCCCTGATCGTCGCAAGCCGGAGCTCGCGGAGGGCCTGGATCTCGACGGCGGAATAGCTGCCCGACGGGGTCGCCGTCGCGGAGAGGGCGGCCGAGAGGGCCCCCTCGGCCAGCTCGCCGCGGTCCGAGTCGTCGAAGTTGGGATTGTCCATGCCGGCCGCGTAGGCCGCCGACTTCTCGAGAGGCGGGTTCTTCGCGATGACGCGCAGGAGGTAGCCTCGGTAGTCGCCCTTGATCGAGCCCAGGGCCGCGGCGGCCTTGGACGCGATGGCCGGAGAATAGCCGGCGACGTAAGCCGAGAAGAGAACCGAGAAAGAAGAGCCGTCGCCCAGGGCCCCGAGGGCGTCGATGCAGGCCTCGAGGGCCGGGTACTCGGGCAGGGCCCCGGAACGGAAGGTGCTGTTCTGCGAGGCGAGGAAGGC
>DBTW01000196.1:28440-29350 GCA_002307245.1 Spirochaetaceae bacterium UBA1306
TTGAGGTTCTCCGCGACGCGGGCCTCGCCCGCGCCCGCGTACCCGAGCGCGATCATGGCGGCGCGCCTGACCTCTTGGTCCCTATAGCCCTGGAACAGCGCCCAGAGGTCGTCTACGGCCTTGCCGTAGGCGACCTTGCCAGCCTCCGTCGACGCGAGAACGGCGAGGTCCTTGAGCTGGGGGTCGGGGCCGAGGAGGGCCGAGTTGTCCACGGCGAAGCGGATGGCCATGTCGTAGAGGCTGCCCATGGAAGCGTCGGAGCGGCCCGAGGCCTCCTTGAGGAGCTCGAGCTTGGTGCTGAGGCTGGCTCGGGCGAAGTTGCGCCTATAGGCTAGCACGATGGAGTCGGCGTCCTGGGCCAGCAGCCCCGAAGTGAAGCCGAGCCCCAGCGCCAGCGCCAGGGTCAGTACGGCCGCGTTGCGTTTCATTAGATGCCCCCCTGCGGGACGTCATCATCGTCCTCGCGGATATTATACACGAAGGAGCGGATGGCGTTGCGCATCCGCGGACTCGGCGTGACCGCCTCCACGTGCAGGACCGAGCGGTTGCTATCGGAGTCGAAGTCGACGCTCCGGACCGTCCCGCTCATGACGACGCTGCGGTCGTCGAGGCCGAACTGGAGCTTCACCTGGAGGCCCGGCTTGGCCTTGCCGCCGATCGCGACCGCGGCCCCGTCCTCCGAGAGGTCCTGGACCATGGCGCGGAGGCCTGGGCTGCGCTCGGGCTTTTCATAAGCGCCCTCGATCCTCTTGAGCAGGTAAAGGTAGGCGGGTATCTTGGAGCGGGCGCGGACGGACTTGCGCTTCTGGGTCCGAAGCAAGGCCTCGGAGTGGGAGACCTGCAGGACGGGCACCGCGCGAATGCGCAGGTCGTCGATCACGTAGCTGTCGAAGACGTAGCCCGCGTCCTC
>DBTW01000196.1:29680-39282 GCA_002307245.1 Spirochaetaceae bacterium UBA1306
CCGCCGATGGGGTAGGACAGGACAATATAGCGCGCGTTGTTGTCGATCACGGTGGAGCCGAACACGCCCGCGCCGTGCACGAGGACGCGGAGGCGCTGGCCGGCGGCGATCTGGCGGCTCGAGCGGAGGCCGTACTTGAAGCGAGGCTGCTCGAACTCGATGCCCTTGCGGAGGGTGTAGACGCGGTCCATGAGAAGGATGCCCTCGCGGCCGCGATCACGGCCATCGCGCTTGAGCGAGGCC
Organism: Spirochaetaceae bacterium UBA1306; assembly: GCA_002307245.1. Taxonomy (GTDB): domain Bacteria; phylum Spirochaetota; class Spirochaetia; order Treponematales; family Rectinemataceae; genus UBA1306. The sequence goes on from DBTW01000196.1 coordinate 29,924, forward strand.
GAGAGGATGGCGATGGCCTTGTCCATGTCGCGGGGCGACCAAAGTATGTTCGTCGGGTCGACGAGCCCCGCGAGGGAGGCGGCCTCGCGCAGCTCCCTCGCCTCGGAGAGGGTCAGGCCGGCCTCCTTGGTCTTGAGGAAGAACTCGGCCCAGGAATACCGCTTCGCGCCGCGCAGGGCCGTGGCGAAGACGATGGCGAGGAGGAGGACTACGAGGATCGAGAGCATGATGATCAACGGCATCGATTTCGCTTCCTTCGCATGGGCCGCAATCCATTATACTGTACACGATCATGGCGGGTCAAAATAGGCCCGGACGGAGAGGACGCGATGCGCGAACACGAGAGAGACGCCTGGCCCTTCGGCCCGGCCCGGGGCGAGCCCGAGCGCCCGCTGGTCGAGGCCGCCCTCGTATTCGGCGCCTTCTACCTCACGGCCTACCTGCCTCTAGGGACCGCGCCCGAGGCCTCGGCCCTCGGCTCAAGCTCCTACCACGCCGCCGTCGTCGCGATCAACGCGCCCCGCGCCTTCGCCCTGGCCTACCTCATGTCCGTTACCGACGGGTTCCTGGCCTTCGGCTTGGGGGCCATCAAGAAAGGCGACGCGATGCGGGGCCTCTTCGCCGCTGCCGGGGCCCTGGCCCTCGCCCTGCCCCTCGCCCTGCTCTTCTCGACCCTCGGCATCACGAACCCCCTGATGACCGGCCTCGCGCGGGGCGAGGGCCGCTCCCTCGCCCTGGTCCCCCTTTTCCTCGCCTCCTCGATGGCGACGGGCTACGCCGAGGAGCTCTTCTTCCGCTCCTACCTCATGCGGCGCCTGGACAGGGCCGGCCTGCCCCCGATCTGGTCGGCCATCGCCTCCAGCCTCCTCTTCGGCGGCGCCCACGGCGCCCAGGGCGCGGCCGGCATGGCCGCGACCTTCCTGGTCGGCCTCTGGTTCTCATGGCGATGGCGGAAGGGCGGCGGCATCCATGAGATCGCGCTGGGCCACGGGCTCTACGACGCGGTTGTCTTCGCGATCGCGCTCTATTCCTAGGGCCGGGCAAAAGGCTATACTCGCGGTCATGCAGCCGACAGATAAATTCCGGACCGATCTCGATCAGGCCGCCCGCCGCGCCGCCGGCAAGGGCGAGGCCGCCGAGGTCGAGGCCATCAGAACCTTCTTCTTCAGATCCTTCCCAAAGGTCGGCGACGAGGCCAAGTCGGCCCTCTTCGCCTCCTACCTCGAGCGTAGGCGCGGCTCCATAGAAAAGGCGGCGGCCTGGCTCGCCGGGGCAGGCAGCGTCCTCCTCATGGACTACGACGGCACGCCCTTCACCAAGGCCGATTGGGCCGATATCCGGGAGGCCGTCGTCCTCGAGGAGGAGGCAATCGACATCGAGCTCCTCGAGTACGTCATGTCCCTCGTCCTGGACCACGGGGCCCTCTGATGGCCGCGGGCGAGTGGTTCGAGGACGAGGAGTTCTGGACCGCCTACGCCCCGATCATGTTCGACGAGGAGCGCTGGGCCGAGGTCCCCGCGGCGGTGGACTCGATCGAGCGCCTCGCGGCCCTCAGGCCCGGGGCCTCGGTACTCGATGCCTGCTGCGGCCCGGGGAGGCATAGCCTGGAGCTCGCGGCCCGCGGCTACCGCGTCACCGGCATCGACATAACCGAGGCCTACCTCGAGGCCGCGAGGGAGAGCGCCTCGGGCATATCCGGCCCCGGCCGCGCCAGCTTCGTCCGCGCCGACATACGGTCCTTCGAGGCTCGGGCCGACTACGACCTGGCCATCAACCTATATACCAGCTTCGGATACTTCGCCGACCCGGCGGAGGACCTCGCCGCCCTGCGCCGGCTCCGCGCGGCCCTCAAGGACGGCGGGGCCCTCGTCCTCGAGACCACGGGCAAGGAGACGGCGGCGCGGGACTTCACGGCGGGCGAAAGCTTCGAGCGCGGCGGCTGGGGAGTCCGCACCGAGTTCTCCGTCGTGGGGCATTGGGAAGGCCTGCGCAACCGCTGGATCCTGAGCCGGGGCTCCGAGCTCGTCGATCGGGCCTTCGTGCTCAGGCTCTACGCGGGGACGGAAATGCGAGCAACCCTCCTCGAGGCGGGCTTCTCGTCGGCTGCGATCTTCGGCGGCCTGGACGGCTCGCCCTACGATCAGTCGGCTGGCAGCCTCGTGGCCCTGGCCATTGCCTAGTGCGCGCAACGTATTGCATTATTGTGGATTAGCGATACACTGATAGGAAGACCAGACCACGAGGATGGCGTATGGAAAACAAGATAGGCCTTAAGCTCGCCGACGGCGAATTCTACCCCGTGCTCCAGGATGGGGCCGCTTCTCGGAAGCGCCTCGTCGTGACCACGGTCCAAGACGATCAACCCAGCGTCCAGATAGACCTCTACCGCGGGGAGGGCCCCAGCGTCCAAGGCGCGGAATACATAGGCAGCCTCGTCGTCGAAGGCATTCCCCCCATGCCCAAGGGCGAGCCCGACATCCGCATGGACCTCGGCCTCGATCCCGACGGAACCCTCTCGGCCTTCGCCCAGGAGGCGTCCACGGGCGCGAGCCAGAGCCTGAAGGTCTCCCTCGAGTCCCTCGCGGAGGAGAGCAAATACGAGATCCCCGACTTCGAGTTCTCGAAGGACGAGAGCGCGGCCGCGGCGACCTTCTCCGACGAGGATTTCGAGGACACGGACAGTCTCCCCCCCGAGGCCGACTCGGTCCAGCTGCTCAAGGACGTCCGCACCGAAGCCGACGCCGAGGAGGCCCGGAACGAGCCCAAAGGCAAGACTCTCCGCCTCGCCCTGATCATCCTGGGCATTCTGCTAATCCTCGGGCTCATCGGCTTCCTCGTATGGAAATTTCTCCTCTCCCCGGCCCCGGTAACGAAGGACGAACCCGCCCCCGTCGTGACCGCCCAGCCCGCGCCCCCGTCCCCGCCCGCCCCCGTCAAGGCGCCCGAGCCGGTCGCCGCGGCCGCCCCCGCACCGGCGCCCGTCGCGGCCCCCAAGGCGCCCGAGCCGGCCAAGAAAGAGATCGCCTTCAAGAAGCCCGGGGTCACGTACAAGATCAAGTGGGGAGATACCCTCTGGGACCTCTCCTACGCCTATTACCGCGACCCCTGGGTCTACATGAAAATCGCCAAGGCCAACAAGATCAGGAATCCCGACCTCATCATCTCGGGCAACAAGATCTGGATACCGGCCAAGTAAGCATGGTAGCTTCGGGTATCCGATGATACCCGAAGCCGCGTCTCGCCCATGGGCGAAATTATTATTTCCATTGGTACTCCTCTGCGCGCTCCCCTCCGCGGGCCCCTGCCAAACGGGGGGCGCCTTCGGCATGGACGCGTCCAGCCTTGCCGCCCTCCTCGCGGCCAAGGACAAGTCCCCGGTCTTGGCCCTGGGCGAGGCCGAGCTCGCCGACGTCGGAAGCTACGGACCCGCTGCCTATTCCTACCTCGCCCTCTGGCTTTCGGCCGAGCCCGGCGCCACGGCGAAGAGCGAGCAGGAAGACCGCGCTCGGCTCCTGTATCGAATGGCCTTCGACCGCGGATCTGGGCTGGTCCGAAGCGAGGCCGGCCTCGCCCTGATCTCCAGGCTCAAGGCCTCGGCCCGATGGGAAGAGCTCCTGTCCTTCGGCGCCGAATACAGGGCCGCCGCGGGCGCGGATTGGCCCTCGGAGCGGGCGCGGCTCGAGGCCTTGGACACCCTGGGCCGCGCGGACGAGGAAGCCGCCCTCGCGGTCGCGCTCCCGAAGCTCTATCCCGCCGAATGCTCGAAGGACGCCGAGGCCCTAGCTTATTTCGCGGCCGCCGCGGCGATGCGCCAGGCCAAGGCGGCCTCGAGCGGAAGGGAAGCCTGGGCCAAGTCCCTACGCAGCATGGCCCTAGAAAAGCCCGCTTCCGAATGGACTGCCCGCGCCTGCGCCCTGGCCCGAAGCCAGCCGCGCCTCGCGGCGGCCTTTTCGCCGGAAGAGCTCCATGCCCTCGCCATGCGCGAGGCAGTATGGCGGAGGGACTACGGGACCGCCGCGCGCGAGGCAGCGCTGGCGCCCAAGGCCGCCCTTTCGCGCGCGGCCTCCCAGGCCATGGCCGCCGACGCGGGCAAAGCCTTCTTGTATTCGAGCGCGGCCAAGGAAGGAGAGCCGCTCTTCGCCGCCCTGGAAGCCTCGGCGGCCAAGAAGCCCTTGCCGACGGGAAGCTCCGCGGGCATCGGCTGGACCGCCCTCTACTATCGCGGCCGCCTCGCCCGCGCCCGGGAAGGCTGGGGCGAAGCGACGGCACTCTTCTCGCGGGCGGCGGCCTCCGCGCCGACCAAGGCCGACGCCGACTCGGCGCGCTGGTACGCGGCCGACTGCGCCTATCGCGGCGCCCTCGCCGCTGCCGCGGCCCAGGCTTCGGCCCTGGCCCAGGCGGCGGCCGAGGAGGCGGCACGGACCGTCCTCCTCGAGGCCCTCGTCGCCGCCTCCGGCGCCTGGCGCGATCCCGCCTCCTTCGCCGACCTCGCCGACGGCCTCTACCGGGACGCCCTCCGCGCGCGGGACTGGAGGCTACTGGAGTCCATGGCGGATCGGCTCGGGCCCAGGCTCGCGCGCGACGGCGCGGCCCGCCTCGCCTACACCGCCGCGCGCGCCGAGGAACTCGGCCTGGGCTTCGAGCCGGGCGCGGATCCGGAGAGGCGCGAGTCCTCGGCCAAGGCGCGCTTCGCGAGCCTCGCCATCGAGCCCCGGGCGCCGGCGTATTACCGCGCCCTCGCCGCATGGCGCTCGGGCATGGACATCAGCCTCGCGGCCTCGCCCTCCGCGACCGGAGCGGACGCCGCACCGGCCGCGTTCGCCGCGATCCCCGCGGCCCCCGCCGAGCCGAACGCGCCCGAGCCCGACCCGCGAGGAGAGGCCGAGACCTACGTCTCGGGCATGGCGAGCTTCGGCCTCTACGAGCCGGCCTTGGCGGAGGCTAGGGCGAGGCGATCGGGCCTGGACGATCCGGCCATGCGCCGCATCATCGCCCATTTCGCCTTCCTCGGCAGGCCCGACTGCGCCCTCAGGCTCGAGCTCGAACTCTCCTCCCGCCCGAGCTTCGCCCCGGACCGGGCGGATTTCGAAACCCTATATCCCCGGCCCTACCTCGCGGAGATCAGGTCGCTCCAGCTCGACGAGAGACTCCCGGAGGCCCTCGCCCTCGGCCTCGTGCGATCCGAAAGCGTCTTCCGCGCCGACGCGGTCTCGCGCGCCGGAGCCGTCGGGCTGTCCCAGCTTATGCCTGCGACCGCGGCCGAGCAGGCCCGGGCGCTGGGCCTCAAGAGCTACGACCTAAAGGCCCCGAAGGACAATCTCGCGATCGGCCTCGCCTATTTCGCCGGCCTCCTCGACCGCGCCGACGGACGCTTCCTGCGCGCGATGATGTCCTATAACGCCGGAAGCGGCCGTCTCAAGGCCTGGCTGGCCGAGTCCGGGGACCTGCCCGACGACCTCCTCGTCGAGGCCATCGGCATCGACGAGACGAGGCAATATTGCCGCAATATCCTGCAGTCGACGGCGATCTACGGGGAGCTTTATTACGGGAGGGGAATCGGCGAGACGGCGGGCGCGCTGGTCGAAGGGAAAGCCGGGCCTAGGCAGCCATAGAGAAGAGCATGCCCGGCTCGGCGATCGGCATACTGGCAGTGGCGGAGGGCGCGTAAGGCAGGGCCGGCGCCGTCGCGATCGCGTGGACCTCGGCGCCGTATTGCTGGATCAAGGCGTCGACGCGGGAGGAGCTGAGAGTCGAAGGCGCCTCGGCGGCCGCGAGGGGCTCGGACTTCACGCTCTCGAGCCTACCGATCAAGACATCGAGGATGTGCAGCTTGTCGACGCTGTAGGCAGCCGTCCCGTCCTCGGCGGCGACGCCCGAGACGTGGGTGAAGTTGGCATAGAGCGCCTGGCTCCGGAGCACGGGTACGGTCGCTCGTCCCTCGCCGTAATGCGCGGAGTAGACATAGGAAAGCGGAACGTAGCTGCTGGCCATGACCTCCATGGAACTCCCCCTTCAATCCGAGTATCGGAATATAAGGGAAGTAGATTAACTAAATATCGCGGATTTCCGAGTTCCTCGAAGCTTGTTGTAGCGGGAATCGAGCCGGGGCGCAACCTTTCAAGAAAGGTTTCTCCCCGGCGCCCCCTCTTCCAAAACATTTAGCCAAAATAATTTACGCCAGTAATGAACGAACCCCGGAGCAGAGCTGCGAGGTATGCGACCCTCTTCCGAATCACTTCTTCGAGGCCTTCTGCAGGCGGTCGTTTATCGCCGGCCCGAGGCCGCGGCCTGGAGCCCGCTCAGCCCAGATCTGGTCGAATCCTGCGCCGTCCAGTTCGTGGAGGGCGGCGAATAGCCCGGCCGCGGCTTCCACGAGATCGCCCGCCGGTGAAAGACAGCGGGCCTGGTCGAAGATTCCCTGGATCGCGGCGAGGCTTTCTGGCGTAGAAGGCCCGATGAGAAGGGCGGCGGCCCGCCCCCTTGGTTTCGCCTGGCCGATGCGCCCCGCGCCGACCAGATAGAGGGGCGTGCGCGGCGCGTAGTGGCTCGCGAGGAGGCCGGGGCTCGCCGCGGCAACCGAGGCCGCCTCGGGCGCCGGGCTCGAGTCGATGGGGCCGATGACCGCTTCGATGGCCTCGGCGGGCATGCCTCCAGGCCTGAGCACGTGGGGAGGATCGACGGTCATATCGAGGACGGTCGACTCGACGCCCACCGCGCAGGGGCCTCCGTCGACGATGAAGTCTATCCGGTCCCCGAGGCCCTTCGCCACATGGGCCGCCGTCGTCGGCGAGAGGTAGCCGAAGGGATTGGCGCTCGGCGCGGCCACGGCCGTGCCCGAATAGGCGATGATCGCGCGCGCGACCGGATGCGCGGGCAGGCGCACGGCCACAGTGTCGAGGCCGCTCGTGACGATGTCCGGCACTTCCGCCCGGCGCGGCATCACGAGGGTGAGGGGCCCGGGCCAGAGGGCCTCCATGAGGAGCCGGGCCTTGGCGCCGGGGATCTCGGCCACGCGACCCACTTCGCCGATCGAGGCGACGTGGACGATGAGGGGATCGAAGCTCGGCCGGCGCTTGGCCTCGAAGATTCTCGCCGTCGCGCGCGCGTCGAAGGCGTCGGCGCCCAAGCCGTAGACCGTTTCCGTGGGAAAGGCGACGAGGCCTCCGCGAGCGATGCAGGCGCCCGCGCGTCGGAGGTTCTCGTCTGTCGGTTCGAGCAATTCCATAATCGGCGCTTGGGTACGCTCAACCACGCAAGTAGGCCTCCGGCCCCTCCGCCTCGAGCCTCTCGGCCTTGGCCAAGACCTCGGCTTCCAGGCGGGCGGCGAAGGAGGCTAGGCGGGCGGCCAGCTCGGGGCGTGAGGTGGCCAGTATGCGCGCCGCGAGGAGGCCGGCGTTGCGGGCCCCGTCGATCGCGACGGTGGCCACGGGGATGCCGCCGGGCATCTGGACTATGGAAAGGAGACTGTCGATCCCGTCCAGGGCCTTGGAACGGATAGGCACGCCGATGACCGGCAGCGTGGTCATGGCGGCGGTCATGCCCGGCAGGTGGGCCGCGCCGCCGGCGCCCGCGATAACGACCTCGAGGCCGCGGGCGGCCGCGCCCTTGGCATAGGCCGCGAGCCGATCGGGCGTGCGATGAGCGGAGACTATCGTCGTCTCGCACTCGATGCCGAGCTCGGCGAGGACCTTGGCCGCCTCGGCCATGACGGGGAGATCGGAATCAGAGCCCATGATCACGCCAACGAGGGCGGTACGGGAGGAGCCTGCGATTCTATCCATGGGCCGATGATACGATCCGACGGGCCTTGCGCGCTAGCGGGCGCAAGGCTAGAGTTCATGGAGATTTAGTGGAGGGCTTTGTTGGAGTCTCGCGTCGGCTTTCATCCCCTGGCCGCCATGCTCGCCGCATTCGGGGCCCTGCCCTTCCCCATCGTCACCCTGGTCCTCGGAGCGGGTTATTCCTCGGTGGATCCCTGCGTCTCGAGTCTGGTCCTCGACCATGGCCCGCCCCTGGCCCTGACTGCCTTCATCATCGCCGGGGCCGCCTATTACGCCCTGCTGCTCATCGACAGGCCCTGGCCGCTCGCCTTGGCCGGGGCTTTGGTCACGGGCGCGATCATAACGGCGACAGCATATTTCGGTGTCCATCATCACCGGGACTATTTCAGCGCCCTCTTCATGAATCCCATCGTGCTGTTCTGCCTCCTCCTTTATTGGTTCCAAGCCCATCCCGTCTATCTCTCGAAGCCAGGGTTCAAGGCCCTGGGCATCGCCGGCCTGTGCTTATTCTTGCTCTACGGCCTATGGATAATGATGATGGGATACGCCATATCGACCAGGACTGAGCCGCGCCCCCTCGAGGCGATACTGTACAACTCCTATAATGTCGTCCTCGATTTCATCCTGATGGTGCTCTCGCGCACGGTATACCTTCGTTCATTGCGAACGCTTGAACTCAAGCCCGGCGGAGTCTTCCTGGACGGAGCCCCCGTGGACGCAGTGCTCGGCGAGCAGGAGACCTCCGTGCTCAGGGCCCTGATCGCGGAGCCCGAACGGCGCCTGGCCTGCGCCCGCCTGCAGGCCCTCCTCGACGAGGCGAAGCCCGGGCGCCATAGGCCCGAAGGATGCGCCGACTGCTCGCCGAAAGACGCCAAGGCCACCCTCTGCTCCGGCTACCGCGGTTTGTACAACCGCATCTTCGCGATAAAACGCCTCCTCGAGTTCCTCGAGGTCGGCACGATCCTCGCCCCGGAAAATAAATTCGAGATACTGTCCGTGGGCTGGAAGCTGGTGCTCTTCGAGGGCGTGCGCGTGAAGAGCTCGAATAAATAGAACGGTCAACGGCCTACCAGGCGGAGCCCTTCCCATCCCGGGCCGCAGCCTCGCGCAGTCGAAGATCGCGCTATAGGCCTTGTCGCCGAGGAAGTGGGCCCCCGACGAAAAGGACCTTAATCATTCCTCCGCGATCGCTGGCAGATCCTCGATATTAACGTGAGAGGTAGAAAGCTTGAAAAAGCCCATGGCGTTCTTCATGGACTCGGCCTGGCCCGAGAGCTCCTCGGCCATGGAGGCCAGCTCCTCGGCCGCCGAGGCGTTCTGCTGGATCACCTGGTCGAGCTGAGAGAGGGCGTTGCTGATCTGGCCCATGCCCGCGGTCTGCTCGCGCCCCCCCACGGAGATCTCCTGCACGAGTTCCGCCGTCCTGCGGATGTCCGGCACGATGGCCATGATCGCGCGGCCGGCATGCTCCGCCACGTCGACGCTCGAGCCGGACAGGGAGGTGATCTCGCCCGCCGCGCCCTGGGAACGCTCGGCGAGCTTGCGGACCTCGGAGGCCACGACGGCGAAGCCCTTGCC
>DBTW01000196.1:39579-53437 GCA_002307245.1 Spirochaetaceae bacterium UBA1306
GCGTTGAGCGCCAGGAGATTGGTCTGCCGCGCGATCTCCTCGATGATGCCGATCTTGGTGGCGATCTGCTTCATCGCCGAGACGGACTCCACAACGGCTCGGCCGCCTATCTCGGCCTCCTTCGCGGACTTCCCCGCGAGGCTCTCCGTCGTCGACGCGTTATCGGCGCTCTGCTTGACGTTGGCGCTCATCTGCTCCATGGCCGAGGACACCTCCTCGCCCGCGGAGGCCTGCTCGGTCGTGCCCTGCGAGAGCGCTTGAGCGGTCGCGCTGACCTGGCCCGAGCCGCTCGCGATCTCGCGCGCCGCGCTTTGGAGGAGGCCGATCCTCGCGGTGATCGCGCCGACGAGGACGTCCAAGGAACGGCCCATCTCCCCCAGCTCGTCGCCGCGCCCGCGCATGAGCTCAAGGGAGCTTATATCGATGCCCTCGAGACTGAAGTCGCCCTCGGCGAACTTGAGCACGACCCCGTTGGCCAGGTTCACAGGCCTGGAGATGCTGCGCCCGACCAACAGGAGAATCGCGAAGCCCAGGGCCAGGCCCATGGCGCCGACCGCCAAGAGGACCCGGAACAGCGCGCCGAGAGGATCGAGCAGGACATTTAGCGGCAGGACTATGGCCAGGGACCAGGGATGCTCGTCCTGGCCGATCCGAATCGCCGAGAAACTGAGGTAGGAAAGGGCGCCGTTGGCCAGGTTTTTCTTGGTCATATTGTAGGGCTTACCTGCCTTGATCGCCGCGAGCAGGGCGGCCTGTTGCGAGGGCACGTCCTCGCCGATGACCTTGCCGACCTGCTCGGCCTTCGGGTGATAGAGGCGGACGCCGGCGTTGGAAGTGAGGATGGGATAGGAGCCCTCGTAAGGCTTCACGTCCTTGAGGAGAATGGCGAGCGAGGACACCGAATAATCGTGGCCGACCACCCCGACGACCTTGCCCCCGATCGAGATGGGCACGCATACGCTCGTCATGAGGATGGAGTCTTCCTTCTTGCCGGTATAGGTATAGCTGAAGGGCTCCGGCACGAACTCGCGTGCCGTGTTCCGAGGCACGAGGTACCAATCCCCCTCGCCGCTCTTGTCGTAGCCGGCGCAGGCCGAGAACTGGATCTTGCCGGCGCCTCGATCGTAGCAGGAGAGGTAACGGCCGCTCGCGTCCGATAGCGGCGAATCGCGGTACTTGGCGTCCTTGCCGTCGAGGGCGTCAGGTTCCCAGACGCTCCACGTGGAGAGGAATTCGGGATGCGATTCCAGGTCGGCCTTAAGCACGGCATCGAAGGCGGCGCGGTCGACGTGGCCCGCGGTCTTGAGCCCCACCATCGCATCGCGGAGCGCGCGGGCGTCCACGGCCGCTTCCATCAGCTTCGCGCTCACCGAGGCGGCGCACAGGGAAGCCTGGAGGTTGCCCTCCTTATGCGCCGCTTCGGAGAGTATCCGAAAGGAAGTCAAGTACGAGATGGCGATGATCCCGCCCACCACCACCACGAATATGGTCGCCGCCGGGACGATGATCCTCGCGCCTATCCTCAGCCTCATGCGCATTGGCCCTCCCTATGACGCACCTAAGTCTAGTTCCAGGAGGGAGGAATGCAAGATCGAAGCTTACTCGGGCCTCATCCCGGCATGATTGAGAATCCGGCCTCGGCCGCCCCGCATTCCGCGAGCAGCAGCTCGCGGAAGCGCGCGGCGCAGGATTCCAGGCGGCTTGGCGCGTCGTAGGCGGGCGCGTAGACGATGGCGACGACCTCGCGCGCCCCCTCGAAGACCTTGGTGGCCATCGCGTCTTTGACCGGATTGCCGCAGGGCGCCCAGCCGCCGGTCCCGTCGCGGCGCCAGACGCAGAGCAAGTCCTCGAGCTCAATCTCCTGCCCCGAGGGATTGAATACGTACGAATCGCCCGCGGCGCCGCGCCTCAAGAGGAGTTCCCCGCCGATCTTGGCCGCATCGAAGACGCTGGCGGGATAGCCCCACTCGAGACTCACCGCGTTGTTGGCGTCCACGGGCCCGTTTACGAGGGGGAAGTCGCCCTCCAGGGCGGCGGCGAGCAGGTATTCGCTCGAGGGCTTGGCGCGCCCCGCGGGCTTGTACTTGCCATAACGAAGCATGCCGCGCACCTCGGCCTTGCGTTCCGGGGGGAGGAAGGCCTCGCCGGCCGCCCTGACGCGGTCCAAGAGCTCGGAGAGATAGGCGGGCGCGGCTTCGGTCCTGTGGCAGGCCGGTATGCCCCGGCCCCAGACGAGCGCAGCCCGGAGGCACGCGGGGTTACCGAGGGACGGATCTAGGGATAGCGAGCAGCGGGTCGATGGCTTGTCCATGCCCGGATTATAGCGAGGGCGCGTGGTCAATGGCGAGCGATCGCGCAAAGCCTCCGCAGCTCGGATCGCCTCTTATCCGAAAGGCGATGGCCGAAATTGACCCGGAGGTGGCTGCGGAAGAAGGGATTGGCGGAGAAGAGCTCCCCCGGGGCGAAGAGGATGCCCTCGCGCGCGGCCTTCTCGAAGAGCCGCGAGGCGTCGGAGCCCGGTGGGAGCGCGATCCATAATAGGCAGCCGCCTGCCGGCCTTATGATCGAGGAGCCTTCCGGCAGGTTCCCCGAGAGGACTTCGAGATAGTCCGAGAGCTGTCGCTGGAGGGCGGATCGCATCGCGCCAAGATGCTTGCGGAAAGCGGCGCCCGCCAGGTAGGCGGCGAGGACGCGTTGCGCGGGCCGGTTGGTGGCGAGGGAGCTAAGGCTCTTGGTCCTCTGCAGCTCGGCGCGGAGGCCGGTCGCCCGGATCCAGCCGATCCTTAGGCCCGGCGCGAGGCATTTGGAGAAGGAAGAGACGTACACGCTCCTCTCGTAGTCGCCGAAGGCGGCGAGGTTGGCGGGCCGCTCGTGGGAGAAGGCGAGATCGCCGTAGGCGTCGTCCTGCACGAGTATCGCTCCCGAGCGGGAAGCCAGTTCGACGAGGCGGCGCTTGTCCGAGTCGCCCATTATCGTTCCCGTGGGGTTCTGCACATTGGGCTGGACGATGATCATCCTGACCTTGCGCGACTTAAGCCTCGCCTCGAGCAGCTCGAGATCCACGCCCCCCGCGCGGATGGGCACCTCGACGATCCTCGCGCCGGCCGCCGCGAGCTGGCGGAAATAGTCATAGTAGGTCGGTGACTCGACGACCACCTCGTCCCCCCTCGAGACGAAGCTCCGTATCGCGATGCCGATCGCCTCGGTCGCCCCGTTGGTGACGATGAGCTCCCCGCTCTCGAGGCCGCCGTGGTAGGGATGGTAGAGGGCCGCGATCCGCCGCCTAAGTTCCTCCTCGCCGGCCGGGTCCCCGTACTCGATCCACGGTCCGGGTATCGAGGCGTGGAGGCGTTCCAGCCGGGCGAGGGGGAGAAGGCTCGAGTCCGGCTCGGCGAGGGCCAAGCCGGCCGCCGAGGCCCCTGCCGAGAGCAGGTACTCGATCTTCTGCGAGGCGGACAGACTCTCGACCTCGCTGCAATCGAGGGGCGAGGCGTAGGGAGAGAGGCGGCGCCCCCGCGCGGCGTCCCCGGTCACGTAATAACCTCCCCGCGGGAGCGGCCTCGCCAAGCCCTCGCCCTCGAGAAGACTAAAGGCGGCCCGGACCGTATTGAGTCCCAGGCCTTCGGCCTCGGCGACGCCCCGGAGCGAGGGAAGCCGCTCGCCTGCGGCGTAGGTCCCGCCGTCGATGAGGCCGCGGTACCGCTCGAAGAGGGCTCGGTACTTGAGCATGGCCGCATTGTACTGTGCCCATTTTATGAAAGCAATCTGTCACTGTATCCATAACCGGGGCTATTCGCTAGTTTGTCCGCGGAGGACATCCGGATGAAACCCAAGAGCGTATATGCGGTCTTCTGCCTGGTCTGCGCGATATTCGGCACGACCTTCCTGGCGATCAAGGTGGGAGTCTCCGCGGGCGCGCCGCCCTTCCTCTTCGCCGGCCTGCGCTTCGCGGCGGCCGGCCTTATCCTCGGCCTCCTCCTTCTCGCCTCGGGGAAGGCGAGCATCAAGGGCCTCGCCGGGCTCGCGCCCAGGGCCGCCCTGCTCAGCCTGCCTTACATCGTCGTGAATTTCGGGGCGACCTTCTGGGCCGAGCAACACATCGACTCGGGCACCGCCGCCCAGCTCGACGCGGCCTGTCCCATAGCCTCGGCGATACTATCCTGGCTGTTCCTAGGCAAGCGGCCGAGGCCCGCCCACGCCATCGGGATAGCGGCGGGCTTCCTCGGCGTATGGCTCATAGTCCGAGGGGCAGGCTCCGCTCCCGCGGCCGGCCCGGGCCGGGATCGACTCTCGCTCATCGCCTCCATCGTCATGCTCGTCAGCGCCATCGCCTTCGCGGGCGCCTCGATCCTGTACAAGCGCCTCTTCGACGACTCGGTCGATTCCTTCGCGGTCAACGCGCTCAACATGCTCTTCGGCGGCTTCGGGCTCCTGCTCCTCGCCTACCTGACCGGGCAGCGGTCCTTCCCGTGGAGCTGGGCCTCGGCCGGAGCCCTCGCCTACCTTATCGTGGTCGGATCCCTCGTCGGGCACAGCGCCAATCTCTGGCTCGTGAGGAAGGCAGGGCCGCTCTTCACCTCGTCCTGGTCCTACGTGTCGCCCGCGATCGCCACGGTGGTCGGGGCGCTGGCCCTGGGCGAGCGCATCGACGGATGGAGCGTCGCCGGAGCGGCATTGACGCTCGGCGGCGTCTACGTGCTGATCCGGGCCGAGGCGAGGGGATAATCGCAGGGGGAAGCCGCTGGGCGCGGGCGAGGTCGGAGGCCTAGCGGCCGCGGATCGAGATTCGGGCCCGCGCGGCCTCGGCCCGCGTTACGGCCTCGCCCGGGGTGGAGCCGAGCGCCGTCAGGTGGCCCATCTTGCGGAAGGGCCTGACCTCGCGCTTGCCGTAGAGGTGGATCGAGACTCCGGGCACGGCCAGTGCCTCCTCGAGGCCCCGGTACTCGGGCTCGCAGGCGGCGTCGCCGGTCCCGGCCGCGGAAGGATCCCCCACGAGGTTCACCATCATCGCGGGCCGCAGGAGCTCGGGGCTCCCCAGGGGCAGGCCGAGGAGGAGGCGGACGTACTGGTCGAACTGGCTCGAGGCGCAGGCCTCGATGCTGAAGTGGCCCGAGTTGTGCGGACGGGGCGCCACCTCGTTCACGAGGATGCCGCCCGCTCGGGTGAGGAACATCTCGACCCCGAAGACGCCGGCGCAGCCTGCCGCGGGCGAGAGCGAGCGCAGCGAGGCCTCGCAGAGCGCGCGCACGCAGGCCAGGGCGACGGACTCCGCCTCGGCCCGAAGAGCGTCGCCCACCCGCGCCGGCGCGAGCACGGAGTCGCAGAGGTTGGCCCGGGGGTCGAAGACCATCTCGACGCAAGGGTAGACGGCCGAGGAGCCGTCGGGCGCGAGGGCCACGACGACGGCCAGCTCCTTCTCGAAGTCGACCCGCTCCTCGGCGTAGGACGGGCAGGCCAGGGCGCGGGGGTCGTCGGCCGCGCCGAGCACGGCGACGCCGCGTCCGTCATAGCCGCCCGAGCGGGCCTTCTGCACGATCGGGAAGCCGCCGAGCACCCTCGCGGCCGCCTCCAGCGAGCCCGGGGAGGGACGGCCCGCGGCCGCTTCATCCAGGATCGCATAACGCGCGGTCGGGATGCCCGCGGCGGCGAGAATGCCCTTCTGGACGTGCTTGTCGCGTATGGCCTCGAGGATACCCGCGGCCGGCAGCACGGCCTTGCCTCGGCGCTCGAGCTCCCGCAGGGCCGAGACGCTGACGCCCTCGATCTCGTAGGAGACGATGTCGACCTCCTCGGCGAACTCGAGCACGGACTCGTAGTCGTCGATCGGGCCCACGTGCGCCGCGTCGGCCAGGTCCGAGGCCGGCGAGGGATAGTCGGGCGTGAGGACCTCGATATGGGCGAGGTATTTGCGCGCCTCCTCCATGGCCATGCGGCCCAGCTGGCCGCCGCCCAGGATACCTATCCTCCGCACCCTAGCGCCAGCGCCTGAGGACGATCGAGGTATTGATGCCCCCGAAGGCGAAGTTGTTGCTGACCGCGTACTCCACGTCCAGTCTCCTCCCGTCGCCGGTGATGTAGTCCAGGGCCGCGCAGGCGGGGTCGGGGTTGTCCAGGTTCAGGTTGGGGGCGAACCAGAGCGCGTTCATCATGTTGATCGTCGTCCAGGCCTCGATCGCGCCGCAGGCGCCGAGGGTATGGCCGGTGTAACCTTTGAGGGCGCCGAAGGGGACGACGCCACCGAAGAGGGCGTAGGTCGCCGCGCTCTCCGCCACGTCGCCCTGCATGGTCGCCGTGCCGTGGCCGTTGATATAGCCCACGGCCTCGGGGCCGATGCCCGCGCTCTCGAGGGCGAGGCGCATTGCGATCTCCATCGTGGCCTTGTTGGGCTGCGTGATGTGGTCGCCGTCGGTGTTCGTCCCGAAGCCGACTATCTCGGCGTAGATTTTCGTACCGCGGGCCCGGGCGTGCTCGAGCTCCTCGAGGATCAGGGTACCCGCGCCCTCGCCGATCACCAGGCCGTCGCGGTCGCGGTCGAAGGGCCTCGGGGTGAGGCTCGGCTCGTCGTTCCTCGTGCTGGTGGCGTACAAGGTGTCGAACACCGCGGAGCCGGTCGGATTGAGCTCCTCGGCGCCTCCGCAGACCATCACGTCCTGCTGGCCGTGCTTGATGGCCTCGTAGCCCAGCCCGATAGAGAGGCTGCCGGCCGTGCAGGCGGTGTTCGTGGTGAGGAGCCGGCCCTTGAGCCCGAAGAAGACGCCGATGTTGACCGCGCAGGTCTGGGGCATGGAGCGTATGTAGGTCGTCGCGGTGATGCCCTGGACGTCGTGGTTATGGAGCATGGAGGTGAAGTCCATGAGGGCGTCGACATTGCCCATCGAGGAGCCGAATGACACACCGCAGCGGCCGCCCTGGAGCTCGGCGGCGCCGGTCAGTCCGGCCATGGCGATGGCGCGCTCCGCCGAGGCCACGGCCATCAGGGCCACTCGCCCCATGCCGCGGGTGCGCTTGCGCGGGTAGTCGGGCTCCGTGAAGATCGCCGGGCCGCCCAGCTTTATGTTGAGGCGCTTGTAGTCGTCCCACTCGCCCATCCTGCGGATGCCGCTCTTGCGCGCGCGCAGCGCCGCCTCGATCGAAGCCCAATCCTCGCCGATCGGGCTGATCGCCGACCCGCCCGTGACCACCACTCGCCTCATCAGAACATCCCCCCGTTGACCGAGATGACTTGCCGCGTTATGTACGAAGCCGCGTCGGAGAGGAGGAAGCATACCGCGGCCGCCGCTTCCTCGGGCCTGCCGGCGCGGCCCATCGGGATCATGGGAAGGATGTGCTCGAGTGGCGCGTCCTTGATCATGGCCGTCTCCACGATGCCGGGCGCCACGCAATTCGCGGTAATCCCGCGCGAGGCGAGCTCGACCGCCAGGGCCTTGGTGGCGCCGATGATGCCGGCCTTGGAGGCGCTGTAGTTCACCTGCCCCCGGTTGCCGTTGATGCCGGACACCGAGGACAGGGTCACGATCCGGCCGCCGCGCCGTGCGCGGACCATCGGCATCACGATCGGCTTGAGCACGTTGTAGAAGCCCCCGAGGTTCGTGCGGATCACGCCGTCCCAATCCTCGTCGGTGAGCGCGGGGAAGGCGGCGTCGGCGGTGATCCCCGCGTTGCACACGATGCCGTAATAGGGACCTTTGCCCGCCATGTCGAGCTCGAGGGCGGCGCGCGAGGCCTCTCGATCCGAGACGTCGAAGCCGAGCATGGACGCCTCGCCTCCCGCCGCCCGGATCTCCTCGACCAGGGCGGCCGCCTCGGCCTCCCCGCTGCGATAATGCGCGACGATCTCGAAGCCCATCGAAGAGGCCCCGAGGGCGATCGCGCGCCCGATGCCCTTGCTGGCCCCCGTCACGAGCACGCGCCGCCTCGGTTCCCCGCTCATGGGTCGATGTCCGTCTCGATGGCGTTGACCACGGCCGTGGTCACGGCCCCGCAGCACTCGGCGGAGCAAGTGAAGGAAACGACCGGACCGTCGCGCAGGAGCTCGCGCGCCTCGACGCGCACGCGCGCGCCCTCGGGGAAGGTGGGCGCGCCCGCCTTGAACTCCCGCAGGCCCATCACGAAGCCTATCTTCGGCCTGCCCCCTGTCTCGCGCCGGCCGATGCCGGAGAGGGCCGCTATGCCCTGCGCCATGTACTCGAAGGCTACCCATACCGGCACGCCGCGGGTCCCCTCGTCGTAGAAGGGGCTGGAGGCGCTGGCCACGGCCTCGGCCTCGAAGCTCCCAGCCAGGACGTCCCAGTCCAGGAAGCGGTCGAGGAGGAACATGCCGCCCTTGTGCGGCACCAATTTTTCGAGCTCGGCCCGCTCGATGGGAGCCCTGCTCCGCGATTCGACCTTCGTCGTCATTCGATTCTCCCGAGTATAAGAGCGGCGTCCACTCCCCCGAAGGCGAAGGAGACGCTCATGGATGCTGAAAGGGCGGGGACCTCGCGGCCCGGCTGCGCGAGGTCGAGGCGGGGGATCGCCTCGTCGCGCTCGCCGTCCCAGAGGTGCGGCGGCAGGAGGCGAGGCGAGGCGAAGCCCCGCGCGGCGTACGAGGACATCGCGAGCCAGCAGAAACCCAGCTCGACGGCCCCGGCGGCGCCCAGGGTATGCCCCACTGCTCCCTTGGTGGAGGAGGCGGGCACGCCAGCCTCCCCGAAGACGCTCTCTACGGCGCGGCCCTCCATCGAGTCGTTGAGCTCGGTCCCTGTCCCGTGGAGATTGAGGTAGCCGATGTCGCGGGGAGAGAGCCCCGCGTCGCGCAGCGCCGCCGACATGGCGGCCGCCGCGCCCCCGCCCGAGGGGTCGGGGGCGGTGAGATGATGGGCGTCCGAGGCCTCGCCGACCCCGAGGAGGCGGAGGCCCTCGGCGCCCAGGTCGTCGCGGCAGAGCAAGAAGAGGGCCGCGCCCTCCCCCAGCGTGATGCCGCGCCGGTTGCGGCTGAAGGGAAGGCAGCGCTCCGGCGACACAGCCTCGAGGGAGGCGAAGCCGAGGGCCACCGAGTCGGACACTATGTCGGACCCGCCCACGACCGCGGCGTCGCAAATCCCGGCGGCGATCAGCTCGCGGGCGCGCGCGACGGCGCTGGCCGCGGAGGCGCAGGCGGTCGAGAGCGACATCGTCGGGCCGGACAGGCCGAGGAGTCCCGCGAGGTAGCGCGGGGCGAGTTCGGCCGATTGGCGATATAGCGAATAGCCTTCGGGGAAGCGCCCCGCTCCGAGGCGGGTCCGGGCCGCCTCGAGGGACTCCTCGGATCCGTTGTCGGTCGACCCTAGGATCACGGCGACGCGGCGCGGCCCGTAGCGAGAGGCGGCGGCGGCGGACGAATCGGCGATCTGCGATGCCGCCTCGCGGAGCAGGGCGCATACCCTATTGCCCCCGGCCTCTCCCGCGGCGGCGACCCGCGATTGCGGCGCGCGCGCGATGGCGAAACCCTTGCCGCCGATCGTCTCGGCCGAGAGCTCGGGAGGGCGCGCCGAGAGCAGTCCCTCGAGGTTGGCCCGCTTGCCCGAGCCGAGGGCCGTGACGATGCCTAGGTCGACGGCATAGGGCGGCGTCGCGGAGCTCATTCGGCCACCCGGATCTCGTAGGAATAGCCGCGGAGCTCGTTCTCGTAGCGCAAGAGACCCGGGGAGTACTCTATCTTGACGATCTCGCGGCCAGCGCGCGAGAGCCTGCGTTCGCGGGTCGAGCCCTCGCCCGACTCCGTGAGTTCGAGGCCGCGAGGGGCCAGGGCGTCCCTCAGGGCCGCGAAGGGATAATAGGCGAGCTGGAAGTCGGCCACGAGGTACTCGGGGCTGGAGCCCGGGAGGCCCACCGGGGAGAAGAAACGGATGCCCTTGGATTTCGCGTATGCGAGGTCGAAGACCTGCGTGCCCATGGCGTCGAGGCCGACCATGTCGATCGACCCCGAATCGGCCTTGGCGTAGGCGACGAGGAAATAGGTCTTGCCGCCGTAGCTGCCCTTGACATTCTGGGCGAGGTCCAGGGGCGCGTCCAGGAGAGCGGTGTCCAGCAGGGGAAGCCTTAGGTCGTCGGTTATGAAGAAGGGGTTCGGTTGACGGTATCCTCCATCGGCCTGTAGACTCCGGCAGGAGCAAAGGAGAGCGGCGGCGCCGATGAAAGCTAGCGAGACGAGGGCGGAAGGCAAAGCGCGAGAAGGCAAGGAAGACCCCCGAGCCGAAGATTATTATCGTCGAATTTATCTCGGTATCGTTGATTGTGCAAGTACGGCCTTCGATCCGGAGGAGGCGATGGCCCTCCTCGACGACGACGAGAGGGCGCGGTCATCCGCCTTCGGAAGCCCGTCGCGTAGGGCGGAGTTCCTCGCCGGGCGCCTCGCCGCCAAGCTGCTGATCGCTTCCATGCTCGGCATCGACGCTCGCCGCGCCTCCATCACCCTCGATCCCGAGGGCAAGCCGGGGGCCGAGGGCGGGATACGCTTGAGCATAGCCCATTCGGGCGGCGTCGCCCTCTGCGCCGCGGCCCGATTCGGCCTCGGCGCCGATATAGAACGGGCCTCGTCCCGGCGGCACATCGATTCCATAGCCGGCTTCGCCTTCTCCGAGGCCGAGCGCGACGGACTCCGCGGCCCGGGGCGCGAGGAGCGCTTCTTCGCGCTCTGGACCCTGAAGGAGGCGCACTTGAAGCGACTCGGCCTCGGCTTAGGATCGATCCGCGACGCCCCCGCCTTCGAGCTTGGCCCCGGGGCGACCCTCGCCGCCGTGCCGGACGCCGCCGGCTGCGGATACCTCTGCCTCGCACTAGGCGCGAGCCACGTCGCCTCGATCGCCCACGACCGCCTTCACGACGCCCCGGAGCTCGCCTTCCTCCCGAGCCTCTCCCCGCCGGAGGGGCTCAAGCCCCGCGCGCTTTACGCGACCGGCCCAGGCGGGCCGCGATGGGCGCGATAAGGTAGGATCCGGCGGTGCCGATCGTCAGCACGTAGCCGAAGACCTTCGCCGGGAGGAAGGAGCAGAAGGCGAGCGCCGCGTACGAGATGAAGGTCGTGATCATCGCGAGGAAGATACCGATCGCCGTCACCTTCGGATGCTTCGCCCCGTCGTAGTAGAAGATCGCGTAATCCACGCCCGTCCCGAGTATGAGCATGAGGCCGATCACCGCGAAGACGTTGAAGGGCAGGCCCAGGAGGCCGAGGCCCGCCGAGGCTAGGACGCTCGACAGCAGCGGGGCGGCGACGATGGCCGCCGCCGCGCGCGGGCCGTAGAAGGGCCAGAGCCCTGCGAAAGTCACCAGGTAGGCGACCGCGAGCAGGATCATCCCGAAGAAGCTGAAGCGGTCTAGCACCGAGCTGACGTCGCTGACGGTATCCACGAGACTGACGCCCGCCGCCTCGCGCTCGACCTTCTTGAGCGCCGCCTTATCCTCGACGCCGAGAAGCATGACCGCCGAGAAGCTCTCGCCCTCGACCCGGCCTATCCAGAGACTGCTGGCGAGGCCGGAGAATTTGCGGCCGAAGAAATCCTCGGGCCCGACGGTCCTGCCGGCGTGGGCGGCGAAATCTGCCCGGAAGGTCGCGGCCTCCGCGTCCGTGAAGCCGAGTGCCTCCATCTGCGCCCCGGACAGCGGCATCAGCCTATCCGCGACCAGGCGGTAGGACGCTTCCTGCCTCGCCTTCGATGGCAGGAGCATGCTCGTCGCCATGAAGGACCGAAGGGCTCCGGCCTGGGCCGAGGCGGAAAGCCTCGCGCAGAGAGCCTCCTCGCGCGCGAGGAGCTCCTCGTCGCTCGACCCGCGCACGATGAAGTATTGCCCCGAGCTCCCGAGGCCGAGCACCGACGCGGCTTCGCGCTCGCTGGCGCCGAGCTCGGGCGACACCGTATAGAGCGTCCGGATGTCGTTGCCGGCCCCCAGCCTCGCGAGGCCCAGGACCGAGGCGCCCGCGAGTGCCGCGACCAACGCGAAACGCAGGGGCGCGGGCGAGCGATGCAGGCGCCCATAGGCGCCCAGGACGGCGTCGGAAAAACCGAGGGGCAGGCGCCTCGACCCCGGCCGCGGCGCATGGATCCGCCCGAAGAGGAGGACCTCGGTCGCGAAGGACCCGACGAGGCCGAAGATGGAGAAGACCGCTATCTGCCTGAGGAGGGGGAAGGGCGCGGCCAGGAGCGCGAAGTAGCTGATCAATGTGGTCACCAGGCCCAAGGTAATCTGGCCGAGGACGCGCTTCAGCACCGAGGCCCCGTCGCGAGGCTCGTCGGGGTTCTTCCACTCGGCAAAGAAGAGCAGGGCGAAATCAACCGCGTTGCCGATGAGGCTCGTGCCGAAGAGGAGGGTGAAGATGTGCACCTGGCCGAAGATCAGGTTCGTAGCGGCCAGGGCCGCGCCGATCCCGGCGAGGAGCGAGAAGAGGGTCGCCGCGATCGGCATGACGGACATGAAGAAGAGCAGGGTGAGGCCGAGAGTGAGGGCCGTGGCGACGGCTGAGATGACCGCGATCTCGCCCTGGGCGGATTGGGAGCTCTCGTAGGTATGGAAGGGGACCCCGGAATAAACTACACGAAGCCCGGGGTTGGCCTTGATTTGGGCGTCGCACAACGCGCGCAGCTCGGGCACGAAGTCGCCGCCCCGGCCCGATCCGACCGAGGCCCCTTTCAGCTTCCCGATGACGAGGACGTACCAAGTCCCGTCCTTCTGGGCGGCGAGGACGCCGTCCTTGGGCGATACGGATAGGCCCTGCAGGAGCCCCGATCCCAGCAAGGCCCGGAGCGAGCTCGAGGACAGGGCGAAGGGGTCGAGGTCGAGGCGCCCGAGCGTCCCTATCGAAAGGGGGCTGTAGATGTCGCGAAGAGCGTCGCGCGCGACCTGGGAACCCTTGCCCGCCTCGAGGTCGCGCCGGGTCCCGTCGGGCAGCAGGGAATAGCGGTTGTCGAAGAGATAGTCGGAGAAGGAGCCGTAGATGCCCTCGTCCACGTGGAGCGTCAGGGATTCGAGCTCCGGATGTCCCTTGGCCCCGGCGCAGATGCCCTCGGCGCAGGCCTCGGCGCGCTCGAAGTCGGCGTCGCCGACGATGAGGTAGAAACCGCCGTTCGCGGCTCCGCTCATCCTCCGCTCCGCCGCATCGAGCGCCTTGTCGGAGCCGAAGTCGGGCAGGATGGACATGATGTTCGTGT
Source organism: Spirochaetaceae bacterium UBA1306 (assembly GCA_002307245.1). Classification (GTDB taxonomy): domain Bacteria; phylum Spirochaetota; class Spirochaetia; order Treponematales; family Rectinemataceae; genus UBA1306. The sequence goes on from DBTW01000196.1 coordinate 52,743, forward strand.
CGACAATCAACGGCCGGAAGGCCAGGCCCGCGGCGAGGAGGGCCGCGTTGGCTAAGGCCCAGATCCAGGCGTGGGAGCGCCTCGTGCGACCCCAAAGGGCATAGGCCCTAGAAAACGAAGAGTCCACGTTCGCTCGCCTCCAGCCCGTCGGCCCGCCTCGTCGTCGTGAAAGAATAGGTCACGGCGTCGCCTGTGGCCTCGACGAGCCTCATCGACCTGATCGAATCGCCGCCCTCGACGAGGATAGAGGCGGCTATGTCGCGCACTGCCTTTTCCTTCGGGATCAGGCCCAGCCGCCAGGAGGAGGCGTCGCCCTGGAAATAGACCGCGAACTCGGCCTCGAGGGCCGCCGTGGAGCCTGAGAACACCGCCTGCATCGTGTCCGCGATGCGCTTGAAGACCGCGCTGTCCTTGGAGTCGAGGACGCTCGTCGCGCCCTCCGGAGACCTCTGCACGAGACGGGTCGGAGTCATGATGACGGTGGAGGGGAAGGGGGCCAGGACCTTCCAGTAGACGCCGTCCTTCGCCGAGAAGATGAAATCCCCCTTCGACGAGAGATCGCGCCCGAGCCGCTTGATCCGCTTGGTCTGGACGAAGGTTCCGGACACGACCGCCTTTTCGGCGAGCCTGCCGAACGAGTCGTTCATCGCGACCCTCGTCCTCGCGTCGACGGGCCGCGAGAAGACCTCGTCGGG
>DBTW01000044.1:0-1326 GCA_002307245.1 Spirochaetaceae bacterium UBA1306
CCTCGTGCAGGACGAGTCGGGCGCGCTTCTCGTCGGGCCCTCCTTCGACGGCGGGAGCCTCGACGAGGCGAAGGGCCTCGCCGACGGCATGCCCCTCCTCCTCCTCGTAGCCCGCGCCCTCCGGAAGCTCTCGGACGCGTCCCTGCTCCCGCGCGCTCTCGTGTCGCCGGGCCTCCTCGCCTCGGCCTCGGGGGAGGTCCTCCTCCTGCCACCCCTCGCGACGGCCAAATCGCTCGCCTCCAGCGGCGCCGAGGCCCGCGCCCGGGCTGCGGCCCGCCTCTCCTCCTCGCTCTCCAACGGGCCCGAGGCCGATGCGTCCTTTACGCTCGCCCAGGCGGCCTATCGCCTGGCCATCGGCTCCGGGGCCTTCGAGGAGATGGCCGCCGAGCCCGGCACCGTCGCCGTGCCCAGCCATAGGGCCATCGCCGCCTCGCTCGCCGCGCCTTCCCTCGATCACGGCCTCGCAGCCGCCATCGACGGCGCCTTGGCCGATCCCAGGCGCGTCTCGCTCGGAGCTTGGGTCGCCGCCCTCGAGGCTGCCGCCGGCCGGGGCTGGGAGCGCGAGATCTCCGTCGAGGAGGCGGGCGAGCTCGATCGCCGCCGGGATTTGGCCTTGGCCGAGGACCGCTCGCGGAGGAAGCGCGCCTCGTTTTGGAGGCGCCGCGGCGGTCTGGTCGTGGCCGTCGCGGTCGCGGTCGTCGCGATCGGCCTGGTGGCGGGCGACATCCTGCGCGCGCAGAATGACAAGCCCGACTACTCCTGGCTCACGCCGCGTGAGCTGGTCCAGCGCTACTACCTGTCCATCGACGATCTCGATTCGGAGTCCCTCGAGTCCTGCGCCGACAAGAAGTCCGCCAAGGCCGACTCAAGCTACGTCTCCAACATCACCGTGCTCACGAAGACGAGGACCGCCTACGAGGGCAAGAGCCCCCTGCTGCGCGCCGTCGATTGGGTAGCCGCCGGCAAGCCCGCCATCAAGGAGACCGACTTCCTCTACGGTATCGCCGGGCTTTCGATCTCCGGGCCGGAGCCTTCGGCCGGGGCCGGGGACGTAGTGCGGTATCGGGCCGAGTATTCCTTCTGGTTCCTCGACAAGCCCGAGTCGGCGGGCAGCGACTCGCGCAACGTGCCCACCGAGCAGCGCCGGACCGACCTGCTTACCCTCGAGCGCGGCGAGAAGGGCGGCTGGAGGATCGTCGGCCTCGAGCGCTCCATGGCCAAGCCCTAGATCGGCCTCGCGCGCGGTGACGGCTAGAGCTTCTGCCCGGTCAGGAGGGGCGCCAGTCTCTTCCAGGCCATCTCGTCCTCGAAGCTGAGCGCCTTCTT
>DBTW01000044.1:1649-5872 GCA_002307245.1 Spirochaetaceae bacterium UBA1306
AGCTGGGCGCAGCGCGCGCGGTGCAGCTCGATGAACCAGGCGGGGGCGTCGCGCCGCAGGCGGAGCACCGCCGCCAGGTGGGGCAGGCAGAGGCCCGACGAGGCCTCGAGCCCGGCGCGCATCTCCTCCTCGTCCAGGAACTCGGCCACCAGGGCGGTGAAGCGCGCCTCGGCGTCAGCCTCGTGGTCGCAGGCGACGCACTTGCCCTCGTTGAGCGGCGGCGGCGCGCCCTTGGCCAGCGACGAGACCGCCAGCTCGAGGATGTTGCGGTAGATGACCGCCGCGCCGAGCCCGTCGTTCGAGGCGCAGAGCCTGTGCGCGTGCCGCGAGCAGAGGCCGCGCTCCGCGTCGAAGCGGTGCCGGAGGGGCCGGTCGTTCGCGCTCTCGTACAGGAGGTTCTCGAACCAGTCGTCGAGCGAGGCGCTCGCCTCGTTGCAGACCGGGCAGCCCGGCTTGGCGAGGGTCTTCACGAACTTAAAGTAGGGCAGGTGCTTTTCCGGCCTGGGCCTCGGGCGATTGAACACGGCTTTCTCCTCGCGCTCCGGGCGCGGCAATACTGTGGCACGAAAAACCCAAGCGCGCAATTCGTCGCTTGACGATCAGGCTCGGCCTTCGCCAGGCGCCGAGCTCCCCCGAGCTAGATCTTGGCTAGCAGCGAGGAATAGTCGTTCTCCACGCCAAGCCCGTCGAGCTGACAGGAGATGGCGCCACGGTGGTGGGTCCCGTGGTTGAACCACTGGAGGAGGACCTTCCATAGTTCGAAGGTCTGGGTCTCCCCTTTGTAGTTTACGTAGGTGACGGCCTTCGCGAGCTCGTCCGGCTCGAGCTCGGAGACGATGGCCCGGATTTCCGCGTCGATGGCGCGGAGGTCGGCGAAGAACGCGACGCGGTCCTTGGCCTCGAGGGCTTTGAGGATGTCGCTATCGTAGGCGGCAAAGCGGCTCCTCGCGAGGGCCGCGTTATGCGGGAGCGCAAGCTTGAGGCGCTTGATCCAATTGACGTCGGAGCCGAAGAGATGCTTGAGCTCGTCGAAGATCGTGGGGAAGAAGGATCCGGTCTTTGCGGAGAGCTGCCTTTCCCCGGCCTTCTCGAGGATGACGAGGAGGGCCTCGTCCACTCCCTGCTTGTATTTGGCCAAGGCCTCCAATACCTCTTTCATGCATAGCCTCCTTTTGACTTCGCCTGTAGTCTACCTGGCCGGAGGCCGCTGTCAATCGGCGCCTCCCGTTCTCGCGCTTTACGAGCGGCCGGAAAGGCCTTATCATGGCTTAAGCATGCCCCCCATCTTTCGGAAACTCACTTCAGTGAAGGTCCTTCACCTCTCGATCCTTGTCCTCACCTACGCCTTGGCCATCGCCTTCTTCCCTTCCCTGTCCCGCGGCCAAGTCACCTACGCCTATTTTACCGAGACTTACTTCGGCTGCATCGGAGCCTGCATTGTGCTCAGCCTCGTCGCCCTCTTCGCCAGGCCCGGGATGCTCCTCTACGTCGTCCTTTTCTTCCGCTTCTACCTGGTCCTGGTGCTGGGCTACGGCATCGGGGGCTTCCTGTCCACGAAGCTCGTCCTGGGCATCGGCCTCGTGACGGAGGTCGCGGTCCTCGTGGAATTCCCCGCTTCCCTCGCGATCGAAGGGATCGTCATCGCCATCATGGCCGCCACCCAGGTCTGGCCCGTCTTCTTTGGCGCCAGCGGTCTCGTCGAGGCGCCGGCGGCTCCATCCTGCGACGAGCTGACCGTCCTCTGCCTGGTCCTCGCCTTCTCGGCCGTCTCCGTCGTCGCGATCGTCCGCATGTCCGCGCGGCGGAAGGAGCTCATCGACATCATCCGAATCCACGAGGCCAACCTCGACGCCCTGGCCGAGCTCAACCTTAACCTTCAAGGCTACGCGAGGACGGTCGACGAGGAGTCCTCGGAGCGCGAGCGAAACCGCATCAGCCGGGAGATCCACGACATCTCGGGCTACATCTTCACGAACCTCATCGCCCTCATGGACGCGGCCGGCAGCATGCGCCGCGACGATCAGGCCGGCCTCACCGACATCCTCATCACGGCCCGCAAGACGGCCCAGGAGGGCCTACGCGAGACCCGCGTCGCGCTGCGCAAGCTGCGCGACGAGCAGCCCGCGATGGTGAATAGCCCGCGGGCCATCTACAAGATCGTCTCCATCTTCCGCAAGATCGCGGGCATCGAGGTCGAGCTGAGTCTCGGCAACATGCCTCATGCGCTCTCCCAGGACCTGAACCTCGCCCTGTACCGGACGGTACAGGAGGCCCTGACCAACGCCGTGCGCCACGGGAAGTCCACGCGGGTCCGCGTGAATTTCTGGGTGGCGGACGGGGACCTGCTCCTCACGATCACGGACAACGGCAAGGGTGCGGACGAGATCGTGAAGGGCATCGGGCTCAAGGGGATGGAGGAGCGGATCGGAGCCTTGGGCGGAACCATTTCCACCGGCCGGGCCACCGAAGGGGGCTTCTCCCTGTCCCTCCGGGTGCCCTTGAGCACCTCGCCCGAAGACAGGTAGAGTCGAGGTCGCATGGATACCATCCGGGTCCTCATAGCCGACGACCAGAGTCTCTTCCTGGAGAGTCTGTCGACCTTCCTCCACAACTACGCGGAGGACATCGACGTGGTCGGCACCGCGAAGAACGGGCAGGAGGCCCTCGAGAGGGCCGTCGAGCTCAAGCCCGACATCGTCCTTATGGACGTGCACATGCCCGTGATGGACGGGGTGGAGGCCACGGGCCGCCTCATCGCGGCGCAGCCCGGGCTCAAGATCCTCATCCTGTCCACCTACGACGAGGACGAGTACGTGCGCAAGGCCCTCAGGCTGGGGGCCGCCGGCTACCTGCTCAAGGACATCTCGCCGACCGAGCTCATAGCCAGCATCCGCGCGCTTAAGAGCGGCGCCGTGCAGATCTCGCCCCAGATCGTCGCGAAGCTCATGCAGAGCCTCGTGGCCGAGGAGCCCCCCCGCGCGCGCGACATCGCCGAGCGCCTGGAATGGTTCGACAGCCTGACCCGTCGCGAGCGGGAGGTCTTCGCCCTCATCGCCACCGGCTACGACAACGCGCAGATCGCGAACCAGCTCCACATCGCCGAGCACACCGTCCGAAACCACGTCAGCGCGATCTACGCCAAGCTCGACGTGCAGGACCGCTTCCAGATCATCCAGCTCGCCAACAAGATCCGTTACCACGAGCAGTAACGTGACATTTGTACCGGGTCGAATCCCGGTTTTCCCGTGATTCTTGTCTCTTGCGGGTTCCGGGATACGGATCGACACTTCATCAGTCGCTCGCCAAGGGCGATCCATCTTTCCGAGGAGGACTCGAATGAAGAAAGCTTTGGTGCTCGCGTTGGCCCTCGTTATGGCCATGGCGCTCATCCCCGGCGCCTTCGCCCAGAAGAAACTGACCGTCTGGTGCTGGGACCCGACTTTTAACATCTATTCCATGAAGCAGGCGGCGGCCGTCTACAACAAGGCCCACGCCGACGTGAACATCGAGATCGTCGACATGGCTCAGGACATCGAGGCCAAGATCATCTCCGGCCTCCAGGCCGGCGGCGCGGGCCTGCCCGACATCGCCCTATTCCAGGACTTCCGCATCGAGCAGTTCGAGCAGGACTACCCGAAGGCCTTCGTCGACCTCAAGGCCGCCGGGGTCGATTTCTCGAAGTTCGCCCCCTACAAGGTCGGCCCCATGACCGTCGGCAAGGCCGTCTACGGCATCCCCTTCGACACCGGCTCCACCGGCCTGTGGCTGCGCACGGACTACATCAAGGCCGCCGGCCTCAACCCCGACTCCTACTACGGCAAGAACCTGAAGTGGTCCGACGTCATCAAGCTCGGCGAGACGGTAAAGGCCAAGACGGGCAAGCCCCTCCTCGCCTACCAGAGCGACAACTTCGACATGCTCCGCATCGTCGTCCAGTCCACCGGCGGCCAGTTCTTCAACGCCGACGGCTCCCTCAACCTCCGCTCGGACGCCTTCAAGAAGTCCCTCGAGCTCTTCAAGACCCTCAACGACAAAGGGCTGCTCTACCCCGTGGTCGGCTGGTCCGACTGGGTCAACGCCATCAACACCGACCAGAGCGCGGGCTTCCTCAACGCGATCTGGATGGTCGGCACCGTGAAGTCCCGGCCCGAGAACAAGGGCAAGTACATGGTCATCCCGACCCCCCTCATCGAGGGCGTGAAGGGCGCGGCCAACGCCTCCAA
>DBTW01000164.1:0-12882 GCA_002307245.1 Spirochaetaceae bacterium UBA1306
TGGGGTCTACCTCACTACGCGCACAACCGGCCTCGGCGATTCAAAAAGTATAAATCTTCGTAACACTATACAAGATTCGAGGAAGTTTTATTCCTTAACTGAACCCATGGTCACGCCTGCGATGAAGTAGCGCTGGGCGAAGGGGTAGATGAACAGGAAGGGCAGCATCGCGACCACGACCCCGGCGTTCTTGACCATGTTGCCGAAGCCCATGATCGCCGGGTCGTTTATGTTCTGCTCCGAGAGGATGAGCTCGCGCAGCTTGATCTGAAAGTTGTAGAGCTTCGTGTCCGAGATGTAGATGACGTACGAGAAGAACATGTTCCAGAACTCGACGGCGAAGAAAAGCCCTATCGAGGCGAGGGCGGCCCCGGACAGGGGGAGGACGATCCGCCAGAAGACCTGGGGAGGATTGGCGCCTTCCATCTCCGCGGACTCGAAGAGGCTCACGGGTATCTGCTCGAAGAAGTTGCGCATGAGGACTATGTTGAAGACGTTGACCGAGGCAGGCAGCAGGATCGCCCACAGGGTATTGGTCATGTGCAGGCCCTTGAGGACCAGGAAGGTCGGGACGAGTCCGCCGTTGAAGATCATCGTGACAAAGATGAACTTCGCGAAGAAGCCGCGCCCGATCAGGCTGCGCTGGCACAGCACATAAGCTCCGAGTGTCGTGATGGCGAGGCCGATGACGGTGCCCGAGGCTGTCGTGATGATCGAGATGATGAGTGGCCTGAAGAGGTTGGGGTTGGTGAAGATGCTCTTGTAAGCCTCGATCGAGGGGTGCTTCGGCCAGAGCGACAGGCCGTAGACGGTGCTCCGGTCGAAGGAATCGGATACTACCTTGAGCAGGGGCACCAGCATGAGGATCAGCACCAGGGCCATGAAGGCCGCGTTGAAGATGCGAAAGAGGGTCCGCGGCGCGCGGCCTTTCTTGAACGACAGCTTTTCCTTCATTTCTGCCTCTCCTGGCCTATGCGCAGGGCGCTATAGGAAGCTGGAGCCGCGGATCTTCTTGTTCGCGGCGTCCGTGATGAGCACGAGGCCCAGCCCGATGAAGGACTTGAAGAGGTCTATCGCCGTGCCCATGCCGTAGTCGGCCTGCTGGATGCCGATGCGGTAGGCGAAGGTGGTCAGGACGTCCGAGACGTTGAGCACGTTCGGGTTCTGGAGGACGAAGACCGACTCGAAGATGTTCATGACCTTGCCCAGCTGGAGGATAAATACCGTGATGATCGTCACCGACAGCGCGGGCAGGGTGATGCTGATCGCCTGCCTCCACTTGCCCGCGCCGTCAACCTCCGCCGCCTCGTAGAGCTCGGGGCTGATGCCCGAGAGGGCCGCCAGGTAGATGATCGTGCCCCAGCCCGTGTCCCGCCATCGGCAGATGAAGAGGTAGATCGGGGTCCACCATTTCTCCTCCGCGAGGAAATAGCTCGGCTGACCCCCGAAGAAGACGACGAGGTTGTTCACGAAGCCGTTCTGGGGCGAGAGGATGATCGTGAAGATCGAGGCCACGACCACCCAGGACATGAAGTGCGGCAGGTAGAGGATGGTCTGCACCCCGCCCTTCAGCCGGCGCGAAACGAGCTCGTTGAGGAGCAGGGCGAAGGCGACGGAGATGATCGTCGCGAGGATGAGGTTGGAGACGCTCAGGAACAAGGTGTTCCCGAAGGCGCGCCAGAAATTCGTGGACTTGATGCCCGAGAAAAGGTCGAGGAAGTTGTCGAGGCCGATGAATCTCCGCTTGAAGGGCGTGAACTTGAAGAACGCCAGCGATACGCCGACCATGGGGGCGTAGCAGAAAACAAGGGTGAAGGCGAGGACGGGCAGGAACATCAGGTAATACATCCTGTCGTTCCTCAGCTTCCGCCTCGTCATCGCGAAATCGCGCTTAGCGCCCACGGTCTTCTCCTCGAAAAATGGCAGGATCGTCGGCCCTCGCCGCCCGCCCTGAGAGAGGGGCGCGCGGGCGAGGGCCCGGAAGAATCACTTCTTCTTGTTGATGTCCTTGAGGATGGCGTCGACGTACTTGGTCGACTCCTTCTTGTAGGCGGCGATGCCCTCATCGAGGCCGATCGAGCCGTAGACGATCTTGGAGACGTAGCTGATCCTCATCGCGTTGAGCTCCGGCATGAGCTCGTTGAGGACGTCGGAGGCGGGAAGGAGGCTATACGCGACCATGTTGTCCTGGAACATGTCGAGGGAGTTGGTAATCTCGGGGACGGGCTTCCAGTTGGGCTTCCAATTGGTCACGGGGATCTCGGGCGACCACATGGCCTTGGGGAAGGGCTTCTTGGGGTCCTGAATCGAGGGGAGGAACTGGATCAGTCCGTTCTTGACCTCGTAGGTCTTGCCCTCGACGCCGAAGGTGGCGTACATCTGCCCCTTGCCGCCGTCCCAGAGCCGCTCGAAGAAGTACTTGAACACGCCCTCGGGGTTCTTGCAGGCGGCTGTGATCGCGTAGCAGGTGGCCGGGCGCTCGATGTACTTGGTCTCCTTGATCGCGGGGATGGGCGTGACCCTGGCCTGGGGCGCGTTCGACTTGATGTTCTTCTGGAGGGTGTCGTTCCAGGTGCCCGCCCAGTAGTTGAATACGCCGACATTGCCGGAGTTGAACTTGTCCCGGCAGGTGGAGGTCTTGTTGGTGATGATCTCCTTGTCGATAAGGCCCTCGGCATAGGCCGACTTCATGCGCATGAGCGCCTTGACCATGGCGGGCTCGCTCATGCCGTCGACCCACTTGCCGCCCCGATTCACGAAGTCGGGTGTCGCGTCCTGGTAGAACTCGCGGAGGTAGATGTCGAGGGGGTACTCTCCGGTGCCGGAGCCCGCGTTGACGAGGCCGGGGCCGGTATAGGGGATGACCTTGTCGGGCGCGAGGCCGTCGGGGTTCTTGTTCTTGAAAAGGCGGAGCATGTTGATGAACTCGTCATAGGTGGTCGGGGCCTTGAGGCCGAGCTTGTCGAGCCAGTCGCCGCGGACGTAGGTGATGGTGCCGTTGCCGCGATCGCCGGGAAGGCCATAGAGGCGCCCGTCGATCTTGAGGGCGTCGACGACGGGAAGCTGCTTGATCCTCTTCTTGAGGTCGGACTTGTTGTAAAGGTCCGTCATGTCGTAGAGGGCCCCATTCTTGACGAACTCGAGGTAGTTGTTGTTGCTGAGAAGCACCACGTCGGGAATGTCCCCCGTGGTAAAGGCCAGATGGACCTTCTGGGAATACTCGTTGTGAATGGGGTGCATAAGGTCGAGCGCGACTCCGTCGAGTTCCTTGAAGCCGTCGATCAGGATCTGCTCGCCGTTTTCCTTAATAAGGAAGGTGCCGTCGACCATGAACTTGATGGAGGCTGGCTTGGCCTGTGCGAAGAGCGGCGCGCAGGCGATCAGGGCAGCGAGCCCGATCGCGATCGCCTTCTCCAATGTTCTCGTCATAAAACCCTCCTAATTAGCAGTCCGTATCCTTGGCCGAACACAGCGCGGCGTATGGAAAGACAAGATCGTATATCGCAATCATCCTATAGGCGAAATCAGGAAAATACCGACCTCTGATAGGACAATTCAGGCTTATTGCTCAAGGAACCAATTTTAATTTTACTTTTTATGACCAATGGTAATAGTATTACCGTTGGTCATTCATACGGGAGGAACCGATGGGAATACCTGAACGGAGACTAAGGGAAAAGGAGGAGCGAAGAGAGTTTATTTTATTAAAAGCAAAAGAATTAATATTAAACTACGGCGTAAATAGTTTGAATATGCAGCAAATAGCCGATGGAGTCGAGCTTAGCAAAGCGACGCTCTATCTCTATTTTCAGAATAAAGAAGCTCTCCTCACCGCCATCCTGAACGAATCCGCCACGACCTTCATCGATTACGTGCATGCTCGCATCCTCCCCAGTTCCACGGGGCTCGAAGCTATCCATGCCCTCTGGGCCAGCTACTTGGCCTTTTTCGGCGAATCGGAGGACCTGTTCCTGCTAACGGGAATCAACAGCTATGTCGACTCGGGCCTCCCCATGAAGCTCGGAGAGGGGGGAGCGGCTAGGGACGAGCCCCTGCAGACGATAGTCGACCTCATCGCCGAGCTCCTGACGCGAGGAGTATCCGATGGGAGCCTGGATCCCTCAATCGATCCCCAGCGCGCCGCGGGTATAGTCATCATGGCAGCGACCTCGATCATAGACAGAATCGGACGCCTCCCACGCGCGGACAGGAACAGCCTGGGCACCCAAGTCCTCCTGCGGAACACCTTCGAGATCCTTCTGCGCGGCCTGGCCTCCCGCGATGCCGATCCAGCCCTCCTATCCCTCCCCGATGCTGAAAAGCGAAAGGAAAAACCATGAGACGCTTCTTAAAACGGCCCTGGATCATCATCGCCGTGATCGGCGCCCTTACCGTCTTCTTCGCCCTCCAGCTGCCCAAGGCTCAGCTCGACAACAACAACTTCAAGTTCGTCCCCGCCAAGGATCCCGCCCGCGTCGCCTCGCACGCGATCGACGAGACCTTCGGCAGCCAAGTCGTCATCCTCGTCGGCCTCGAGCGCCTCCACGAGACGATCCTCGACGCCAACTTCATCGAGAAGATCCGGGACTTCGGCAAGAAGGTCGAGGCTCTCGATGTCATAGACTCGGTGACCTCCATCGCCAACGTCGATTACATCGGCGGCTCCTCCGACTCCGTCGACGTGGTGAGCCTCGTGCCCGAGGACTTCACGGGCAGCGCCGCGGAGCTAGCCCAGGTCAAGGACCGCCTACTCGAATGGGACATGTACAGGCGGGCCCTCGTGTCCGACGACTTCACGGCCACACAGGTCCTCGTGACGATGAGCGTGAGCTCGGACGACGCGGGCGCGCCGCAGTCCGTCCTGGCCTATCAGCGAGTGAAGAGCCTGGCCGAGGCCGAGGGCTTCGCGGACACGAGGATCCACGTCGCGGGCCTGCCGGTCTTCAGCGCGGAGGTGAACACGGCCATGAACGCCGACCTGCGCTTCCTCATCCCCCTCGTCGTGCTGGCCGTCATCCTCGTCCTGTTCCTATCCTTCCGCAAGGCGGGCGGCATCGTCCTGCCCCTCCTCACCGTCGCCGTTTCCGCGACCTGGGCGATCGGCGCGATGACCCTCTTCGGCTTCAAGCTGTCCATCATCACCACGGTGCTGCCGGTGATACTCGTGGCGGTGGGCAGCGCCTACTGCATCCACGTGATCAGCCACTATTATGACGAGGTCGCGGGCAAACGCGGGCTCTCCCGCGAGGAGCACGCGGAGGTGATCTTCACGGTAATCCGCAAATACGGCAAGCCGGTCTTCCTCGCGGCGCTCACGGACGCAATGGGCTTCGCCGCCCTCTGCTTCACGCCCGTCGTCCCCATTTCGGAATTCGGCATCTTCTCCACCTTCGGGATCCTCGTGGCCTTCGCCGTGGCGATCACGCTGATACCCTCGCTCCTCCTCGTCCGCGGGCCCTCAAAAGCGGCCGGGGCGAAGGCTGCCTCGACGGCCGGGACGGCCGCGCCCCGCAAGGAGGGCGTCGACGACCCCTTGAGCGTCGCGATAGCCGACGCCTTGGGCTCGGTCGTGAACAAGCGCCGCTCGATGCTCGCGATCAGCCTGGCGATCGTGGCGCTCTCGATAGTCGGCGTGTCCCGGCTCGTGATAGACAACGTCCTGGTGGAGTACTTCAGGAGCGACAATCCCATCGTCAAGGCCGACGAGTACATACGCCAGTACTTCGGCGGGTCCAAGTCGGTTAGCGTCGTCGTGAGGGGCGAGAAGCCCGGCGACGTGCTCATGCCCGACTCCCTCGCCGCCATGGACGGGCTCTCGGCCTATCTCAGCGAGAAGGTCCCCGAGGTAGGGAAGACGATCGGCTTCACCGATTTCGTGAAGCGCATCAACCAGGTCTTCAACGCCGACGAGGGGCCCGACGGCCTCGCCGCCGCCGCCGAAGGGCTCGCCCCGGCCCAAGCCACGTCGGACGCCGGATTCGGATTCGGCGCGGCGCAAGTCGCCCCCGCGGCGCCCAAGTCCAAGGCAGGCAAGCCGAAGTCCGGCGCGACGGCGGCCAAGGAAGCGGTGGACCGGCTCACCGTCGTCAAGATGCTCTCCGAGGCCCTGGCCGCGGGCGGCCGCCGGGACATGAGCTCAGGCGAGCTCGTGGGCGCCCTCGCCCGATCCGTCAATTACCGCGGGGCCTCGTACTACGAGATCCCCGTCGACCCGGCGCGCTACGGCAAGAAGGACGCCGAAGGGCTCCGCGCCCTCGTGTCCAACTACCTGGCCCTCCTGTCGAGCGACATCAGCGCCTACGCCGACGACGGCCTCGAGCCTACGGCGATCCGCCTCAGCGTCCAGCTCCGGACGGTGGGCCAGGTGGACACCAACCGGGCGATAGACGCGATCCATGAGTACGTCGACGCCCGCTTCCCCAAGAGCCTCCGCGTCGAGATCGGCGGGACCGCCCTCGTGGAGGAATCGCTCAACAAGCTCGTCGTGAAGTCGCAGCTGAGCTCCCTGCCCCTCTCGCTCCTCATGGTCTTCCTCACCCTCGCCCTCTTCTACCGATCGGGGATCGCGGGGCTCATCGGCATCGCGCCCCTGGCCGTCTCGATCCTCATCAACTTCGGCGTGATGGGCGCCTTCGGCATCAAGCTAAACATCGGGACGGCCATGGTCGCCAGCATCGCCGTGGGCATCGGCATCGACTACACCATCCACTACATGGCCGCCTACCATCGCGAGTACATGGCGACCGGGGGAAAGGGCGACTTCATCAGGAGGACCTTCCTGACCTCTGGGAAGGCCATCATCTTCAACGCCGCCTCGGTGGGCCTCGGCTTCGCCGTGCTCGCCCTATCGCAGTTCACGATACTGGCCGCCCTCGGCCTGCTCATGGCCCTCACCATGATCACGAGCGCCCTCGTCAGCCTCACGATACTCCCGGTGCTCCTCGAGACCTTCAAGCCGGCCTTCATCCGCAGGCCCCTGCGCGGAGAGAAAGCCATATCCCAGACGGAGGTGCAGCAATGAAGCGCATAGCAGCGATCGCGGCCGCGATGGCTATCGCGGCGATCCAGGCCCAGGCCATCTTCGGGCAGGCGAGTCCCGCGCCGAGCGCGTCGGAGATCGTCCACGCGTCCCGCAACCGCATCAAATCGGACACCGTGTCCACGCGCTCGCGCATGGTCATCGCCGCCAAGGACGGCGGCACGACCGAGCGCGCGATCGACCAGTACTCGGTCGGCTCGGGCGGCGCCGACAAGACGATCGTCGTCTTCCAGAGGCCCGCCAGCGTCGCGAACACGCGCTTCCTCACGATAGAGAACCCGGGCAAGGCCGACGACCGCTGGATATTCCTGCCCGCGCTCGGCAAGGTCCGCCGGATATCTTCGGGCGAGGGCTCGGGCAGCTTCATGGGCACGGACCTGTCCTACGACGACATCTCCTCGGCCTCCCGCGACGCCGAGGCCGACGAGCACTCCCTCCTCCGGGAGGAGGCCCTGGACGGCCGCGACTCCTGGGTGATCGAGTCGAGGCCCAAGGACAAGGACTACCAGTACTCGCGCATGGTCTCCTGGATCGAGAAGGCGACGAGCATCGCGCGGAGGATCGAGCTCTACGACCGCAAGGGAGAGCTCGCCAAGGTCCTCGAGATCCTCAAGGTCGAGGACAAGCAGGGCCGGCTCACGCCCACGGTCACGAGGATGAGCACGGTCAAGGCGAAGACCTCGACCACGATCTACGTCGAGATCGTCAAGTACGACGACCCCATCCCGGCGAGCGTCTTCACCGTGAAATTCCTCGAGACGGGGAGGCCGTGATGCGGGCGGCGAGACCGTCCCGCGCCGCGCTCTGCGCCCTCGTCGCGGCGGCCGCCGTCTGGCCCCTCGCGGCGCAGGGCTTCGGCTTCGGCGCCGACGAGGCCGCCGCCACGGAAGACGGGTCGCCGGGCCGCTCTCCGTCCGGACTGGCGATCGGCGGCTCGGTCGATTTCGCGGCCGTCTCCTTCTTCGAGTCTGCCGATGAGGCCGCCGACTCCCCGCTGCAGGGCGACGCGCTCGGCCGTCTCTCCGTGGAAGCCAAGGGAAGCTCGGCCGAAGCTGCCCTGAAGCTGAGACTTTCCAGGGCCATCATCACCGACTCGCCCGGGGACATCCTGGACGAGGCCTACGCGCGCGCCTTCGCCGGGCCCCTGACCCTGGAGGGAGGGCTCCTCAAGCTAGCCTGGGGCAAGGCCGACAGCCTCGGCCCCTTGAACGTCCTCAATCCCATGGATTACACGGATCTCAGGGTGAGGGACGAGCGGGAGCAGAGGATAGCCCAGCCGATGGTCCACGCGTCGCTCGCGTTGGGCGACCTATCGAAGCTCGAGCTCGCCTTCCTGCCCGGCTTCGAGGGCGACCGCTACGCCTGGGAAGGGCGGTGGACGCCGAAGGCCATAGCCTCGCAGAAGAAGACCGCTTACTCCTCGTTCTACTACGGCTCGGACCCGACGGCTAACGGAGGGCAGGGCGACGGGCTGTATTACTCGTACTACGCGACGGCCTGGTCCACGGCCTACGCGGCGGCCTACTCGCAAGCGATCCAAGTCTACCCGGCCGCCGACGCGGCCAGCGCCGCCGCGACGGCGGCCGCGGCCGCATCCTGCGCCGATGCCGCGACCGCTTCCGCCATCGCCTCGCAGGCCGCGGCCGCCGCCGACTCGCGCGTCGCCGAGCTCCTCGACTATCCGGACACGCATACCCTTAAGTACGCGCAGGGGGGGCTCCGCTTCACGACGACCCTCGGCTCGGTCGACCTCGGCCTGCAGTACTTCTACGGCTTCCTGCCCAGGCCCGCCGCCTCGGCCGACCCCGCCGCCATCGCGGCCGACGGCTACCGGGTCCCCGTCTCGTACGACCGCTACCACCAGGCGGGGGCGGACTTCGCCGCCGTGGCCCTGGGATTTAACCTCCGCGCCGAACTGGCCGCTAACCTCACCGAGGACATAAAGGGAAGCGACCCGGCGGTCTACAATCCCGAGCTCGCCTTCTCGGCCGGCTTCGACCGAGGCCTCTTCGGGGGCCTCTCCTTGAATCTCCAGTACGCCGGGACCTACCGGCTCATGGACGACGCGATCGACTCGGCCTACGACGTCGAGGCGGGCTCGGGTGCCCTGTCGACGAGGCTCACGGCCGTCCTCTCCCGGAGCTTTCTCAAGGACGATCTCGAGCTGAAGTTGACCGGCATCTGGGGAGTCCAGGACCGGGACTGCCTCGTCATGCCGAGCGTCACGTACAAGTTAGGCGAGGCCGAGCTCGAGCTGGCCGCGAGGCTCTTCGCCGGCGCCCCGGACGGCGAGCTCGGGCAGTACGCGCAGGCGAGCTATGCCGAGGCGGGGCTGAAGTACAAGTTCTGATCCGCGCGGCGATGCGGGCTTCCTCATGGGGCTCGGCAGCGAGTATAGTCGCCGCATGGATTTCGACAGGATCATCGACAGGAGCGGCACGCTCTCGCTCAAGTGGGACAACCCCAAGAACGTCCCCGGCAAGCCGGGCATCATCCCCCTTTGGGTGGCCGACATGGACTTCGCAGCCCCCCCGGCCGTGCTCGAGGCGATCGGGAAGAGGGCCATGCACCCGATCTTCGGCTATACGACGGCGACTCGCGGCTACAGCGAGGCGGTATCGGCCTGGTACGCGGCGAGGCAGGGCCTCGAGCTCCAGCCTGACGACGTTTTCATGGGCCCGGCCGTCATACCCGGCATCGCGGCGGCCCTCCAGGCCTTCACCGAGAAGGGCGACGCGGTGATGATCAACCCGCCCGTCTACCACCCCTTCTTCAGCTCGCCCGAGGACAACGAGCGCCGGGTCGTCGCGGTGCCGCTGGCGCGCGGCGCGGAGGGCGACTGGGCAATGGACTTCGAGGCCATGGAAAAGGCCGCCGCCGAAGCCGCGGCCTCGGGCTCGCCCATTCGGGCCATCATCGTGTCGTCCCCCCACAATCCCGTCGGCCGGGTCTGGTCCGAGGGCGAGCTCGAGAGCCTCCTCGCCTTCGCACGCCGGCGCGACCTCGCCCTCATCTGCGACGAGATACACTCGGACATCATCCTAGGGGACCGGCCCTTCAGGAGCATGGCCTCGGTCGCCGGGCCCGGGGCCCGGAAGCTCGTCGTCCTATCCGGGCCCAACAAGACCTTCAATATCGCCGGCCTCCATATATGCAATGTCATAGCTCGCGACCCCGATACACGGAGGGCCATGACGCGCGTATTGGGCGCCTGGGGCTTCGACCTGCCGAACGCCTTCTCCCTGGCAGCGGCGATGGCGGCCTACCGGGAAGGCGCTCCCTGGCTCGACGAGCTCCTCGAATACTTAAGGGGCAATTACCGATTCCTCCTGGATTTCCTCGCCGAGAGGGTCCCGGGGATCGGAGTGTCGAAGCTCGAGGGGAGCTACCTCGCCTGGCTCGACATCCACGCCCTCCTCGAGCGGCTCGGAGAGGGGAAAAGCGAAAGGAACTTCGCGCTGAGGCTCGAGGAGGAAGGGCGAGTGCGACTCTCCCCCGGCTCGGGCTTCGGGAAGGAAGGCGAGGGATACCTCAGGCTCAATCTCGCCTGTCCGCGATCCCTGCTCGCGGAGGGCCTGGAGCGATTCACGAGGCTTATTGGATAGACGCAAGCCTTTACTTTTTTTATGTACTGATGCAAAATATTCCTTCACCTTATGTTTTAAAGGAGGTCTACATGAAGAAAGCCATAGCGACCTTGGCTCTCGCCGCATCACTCGCCCTCGTCGTCGCGAGCTGCGGCGGCGGGTCCTCCGCCTCGGGCGGGGCGGCCAGGGCCAACAAGGGTCCGATCGTCGACAAGATCCTCGTCGACGCCAAGACCCAGGAAGATATCGCGATCAAGGACGTCGCCGAGGGCAAGAGCGACGTATTCTGGTACAGCACGAACGGCTCCACCTACAAGGCGCTGCCGGATGACGTCAAGGCCAAGCTCGAGACCTACGCGGTACCCGAGAGCTCCTGGTCCCTCCTCTTCAACCCCTACCCCAACCAGGCCCCCTACACCGCCAAGACCAAGGACGGCAAGACTGCCTTCAATCCCTTCGCCATCCGCGAGGTCCGCTTCGCGATGAACCTCCTCATCAATCGCAAGCAGATCATCGACGAGATACTCTCAGGCGCCGGCCAGGCCAAGATGACGCCGGTCACCGGCGGCCAGCCCAACTCCGGCCGCTACGCGACCATCGCCTCCAAGCTCGGCATCACCGAGACCGGCAACGAGGCCAAGGCCTTGGCCGATATGGACAGCGCCATCCAGGCCGCAGCCGCCCTGCCCGAGAACAAGGGCAAGCTCGTCAAGAAGGACAAGTGGTGGACCTACGGCGGCAAGGCCGTCGAGATCAACTTCCTCATCCGCGTCGACGACCCGAACGGCCGCCTCAAGGAAGGTCGCTACATCGCCGACCAGATCGAGAAGGCCGGCATCAAGGTCAACCGCCAGGAATACGACCGCTCCAAGTGCTCCCAGATCTACCGCAACGGCGATCCCAAGGATTACCAGTGGAACATCTACACCGAGGGCTGGGGCGGCGGCCAGACCTACGCCTTCTGGGAGTCAAACATCTCTCAATTCTACGGGCCCTGGTTCGCCCAAATGCCCGGCGGCGGCAACGCCGGCCAGTGGAACTACACGAACAGCGAGCTCGACGCCCTCACCTCCGCCGCCTATAACGGCCGCGTGAAGGACACCGAGGACTACTACGCGAAGTGCGCCAAGGCCACCGAGATGGGCCTCAAGGAAGCGGTCCGCGTATTCGTTGTCGACTCGACCTCCTACTTCCTCGCGAGCAAGGACCGCTTCAACGGGCGCATGGCCTACGGCATCGGCGACGGCCTCAACCGGGTCAGCTCCCTTACGGCCGACGTCAAGCCCGACGCCGCGGGCGAATTCAAGGGCCAGAAGGTCCTGCGCGTCTCCGAGTTCTCGGCCCGCGGCGGACTCTTCATGTCCTCCTGGGACCCGATCGGCCCCGACGGCTTCGCCGACACCTACACCAAGGTCGTCTCGAGCCCGCCCTCCGACATGGAGTACGACTTCAGCCCGGTCACGGGCATGTGCCTCCCCCTGCGCGCCAGCGCGAAGGACTTCAAGGCCGTCCCCGCCTTCGAGGGCGACAAGATGGTCGGCACCATCCCCGTCCCGCCCGAGGCCGTGATCTGGAACGCCCTCACCCAGAAGTGGGAATCCGACGCGGTCTTCGTGGACAAGGGCGACGGCAAGTACGGCTACGCCAAGCGGGGCGACAAGCCCGAATACGGCAAGGCGGTCGCGAGCGCCAAGTTCAGCTTCTCCTACGCGAAGTGGCACGACGGCCGCATGATGGACCAGAACGACTACCGCTACGCCCTGGCTCTTCCATACAATGTCTCCGTGAAGAAAAACGAGGGCGACAAGACCTACGAGGAGTCCTACTCCGTCGCGATCAGCCCCAACCTCGTCAGATCGAAGGGCGTCGTCTTCAACAAGGACGGGACCATCACCGCCTACGGCGACGCCTATTACCCGATGGACCCCGTGTACAACGCCTCCCTCATCTGCCCAAGCCTCATGGTCGAGGCCTCGCAGTACCAGGCCATCGTGAGCTGGCCCGTCCTCGAGGCGATCGAGGGCGTCGTGGCCGACGGCAAGTACGTCGTGAACTCCAACGGCGACTTCACCGAGGTGGACGTGATAGCCGAGAAGTGCGTGGCCGACCTCAAGGCTAAGCTCGCTGAGTACGTCGCCTCCAAGCACGTGCCCGCCTGCCTCGAGGGCTACGTCAAGGCCGATGACGCGGTCAAGGCCTACCAGTCCGCCATCGCATTCATCGACAAGTACAAGCACGCCTACATCTCCAACGGCG
>DBTW01000164.1:13125-18278 GCA_002307245.1 Spirochaetaceae bacterium UBA1306
CGCCTACATCTCCAACGGCGGCTTCATCCTCGAGAAGTACGACGCCGCCACCAACTCCGTCGTGCTCGGCGCCACGCCCTTCTCCGACTACCCCCTCGCCAAGGGCGAGATGGTCAAGAAGGTCGCGACGAGCTACGCCCGCATCAACTCCATCAAGGTCGGGACCTTCAAGAAGGACGCCGACGTGGCGGTGGACGTGGCCGTAGCCGAGGTCGCCTATCCCGCCAACAAGGCCAAGGCGGCCTCCAAGGCGAACGTGAAGGTCACCCTCGTGGCCGACAAGGACTACGCCTACGAGGCCAAGTCCTCCAAGGCCGGCTTCTTCTCGGCCCAGATCCCGGCGAAGGACCTCGCCGCCCTCAAGGCGGGGACCTACACCCTCGTGGTCGAGGCCTCACTCGGCGCAGAGTCCGGCGCCACGGAAAGCTCCAGCCTCATCGTGTTCTAGAGCCCCCCCGGCGCGCCGCCGCAAGCGCGGCGCGCCGGCATCCTTCCCCAGGATAGGCCGATGTATCGAAGCTACCTATTAAAGCGCGTCATCTATGGCCTGCTCATGTACGTCGTGATGATCTTCACCTATTCGGCCCTCTTCAATAAAGTCGCCGAGGAGACCGTCCGCGCGCAGATCGAGGAGCAGGTCGCCCAGGAAGCCATCAAGTACAAGAACGTCACGCCCCAGAAACTGCAGTCGATCATCGCCGAGCATCGCGCCCTAAAGATCCGGCAATTCCACCTCGACCAGCCCTACGCCCTGCGCGTGCTCTGGCGCTCCATCGACACCCTCACCTTCAACTTCGGCAATTCCACGATCATGAAGGCGCCCAACGGCGACCGATCGGTGATCGTCATCATAGGCGAGGCCCTGCCCCGCACAATCGTCCTCTTCACCTCCGAGGTGGTCCTCGTGGTAATCCTCGGCGTCGTGCTCGGCCTCTATGCCGCCCGCAGGCCCAACGGCCCCCTGGACAAGACGATCTCCATGGTCACGATGATCACGAACGGCCTGCCGGCCTGGTGGCTCGGCATGCTGATGATCATGTTCTTCTCCTACGCGGTGCCGATCTTCCCCTCGGGGGGCCTGCATACGAACCCCGCCCCGCAGGGCTTCGCGGCCTTCCTCGACTTCCTCTGGCACCTCTCGCTGCCGCTCATCACGCTCGTGTTCCTCGGCGTGTGGAGCTCGGCCTACCTCATCCGCAACATCGTCCTCTCCAACCTGCAGGAGGACTACGTGATGGCCGCCCGAGCCCGCGGCATCCCGGAGCGCAAGGTCCTCTTCGGCCATACGCTGCGCTCCTCCATGCCGGCCATCATGACCCTGGCCATTCTCTCGCTCTTCAGCTCCATAGCGGGCAACATCATCGTGGAGGGCATCTTCGGCTGGCCGGGCATCGGCAACCTCTACTTCATCGCGGTGCAGCAGAACGACGTGCCCGTCCTCATGGGCACGCTCGCGATAGAGACCTTCATCAACATGCTCGGCTTCGTCCTCCTCGACCTGGTCTACGGGCTCCTGGACCCGCGCATCAAAGTGGGAGGCAAGGCATGAACCTCAAGGACGGCCTCTCCGGACTGGGCGACTTCTGGAACGAGTACCGGAAGGTGGGCTCGGGCCTGGTCGGCCTCGCCATACTCGGCTTCTTCATCGTCCTCTCCTTCATCGGGCCGAGCGTCGCGCCCTTCCCCGGCGCCACCGAGCACTGGCACGACATCACCTACTGGAAGGACAACCCCCGGGCCGCGCCCCCGGCCTGGGTCAACGCCTTCAGCGCGAGCAAGGGCGCCGTATCGACGCGGATCTCCCCCTCCGGGCCTCGGCGCGACCTCGCGAACGGCGAGGACCGCCTCGTCTACGACTTCGCCTACGACTACCGGGCGGACAAGGCGCCGCGGGACCTAATCTTCCGCTTCATGGGCGAGGGCAAGGTCTCCATCCGCCTCGACGCGGAGAGGCCCGACGGCACGAAGGCGGAGATCTACCAGGGTCAGGTCGCCCTGGGGACCGACTACCAGCGGATCTCGGTCGAGCACGACGCGCAGAGCGGCGTGATCGGCCTCGTGAACTCGGTCGACGAATTCATCGGCTCCAGCCTCGACCCTACTAACACGAGGCCCACGACCCTGCTCTTCTCGCGCATCGATCCCGACATGGCGGACGCACCGCAGGCCCTGAAGGGCGCCTACGCCTTCTCCCTGGGCATCGGGCTCCTCACCGAAGGAGCCAAGGTCGAGGCGCCAGAGCTCCTCGTCTCGGGCCAGGTCTCGGGCTTACTCGGCACGGACGTCTCCAAGCGCGACATCTTCACGGGCGTCGTCGTGGGGATCCGGTGGGCCCTCATCATCGGCTTCCTCACCTCGATCATCACCGTGATCGTGGGCGTCGTGCTCGGGGTCGTCGCGGCCTACTTCGGGGGGATCTGCGACTGGCTCCTCTCCCGGCTCTACGAGTTCGTGTACCTCCTCCCGGTCCTGCCCTTCCTCATCGTCATCTCGGCCATCTACAAGCCCTCGATCTACACCTTCATCGTCATCGTGTGCCTGCTCTTCTGGACCGGCCCCTACAAGCCCGTCTACTCGATGGCCCTGCAGATCAAGGAGGAGACCTTCGTGGAGGCCTCGCGCGCCCTCGGCTCCAGCCGCCTGCGGATCATCTTCAGGCACATCATCCCGATACTCCTGCCCTACAGCTTCGCGGTCATGGCCCTCTCCATCCCGGGGGTCATCGTCTACGAGGCCTCGGTCAGCCTCCTCGGCCTCGGCGACTCGAGCATCGTCACCTGGGGCCAGATTCTCGAGTCGGCCCTTAGCCAGGGCGCGGTGATCAACAACCTCTGGTGGTGGGTCATACCGCCGGGGCTCATGATCGCCCTCATGGGCATGGCCTTCGCCTTCATCGGCTCGGCCATGGACAAGATACTCCACCCCAAGCTCAAGACAAGGTGACGCGATGAGCGATACAGCAGACAAGGGCGAGCCCATCCTCAAGGTACGGGACCTCAAGCTCCACTACTTCACGTCCAAGGGCCCCGTGCGGGCCCTCGACGGTCTCGACTTCGACCTCTACCCCGGCGAGACCCTGGGCCTCGTGGGCGAGTCCGGCTGCGGCAAGACCACGACGGGAGTGGCCCTGCTCAACATGCCCTCGCCTCCCGGGCGCATCGTGTCGGGCTCCATCAAGATCGACGGGATCGAGATCGTCGGCCTCCACGACCGCGAGCTGCGCAAGACCGTCCGCTGGTCCAAGATATCCATGGTCTTCCAGGGCGCGATGAACTGCCTCACGCCCGTATACACGATCCGCGAGCTCATGGCCGAGACCTATCGGGAGCACCAGTCGAGCGGCAAGGCGGATGCCCAAAGGAAGGCCCATGACGACGCGGGCCTGGAAGCCCTGATGGCGAAGTACCTGCGCCTGGTCGGCATGACCGAAGACGTGCTCGGCCGCTACCCCCACGAGCTCTCGGGCGGCATGAAGCAGCGCGCGGTCATCGCGATGGCGCTCTTCCTCGAGCCCAAGGTCGTCGTGATGGACGAGCCCACGACCGCCCTCGACGTGATCGTGCAGGCCCAGATCCTCAACCTGATCAAGGAGCTCAAGCGGGACCTGGGCCTGTCCTACATCTTCATCACCCATGACCTCGCCACCGAGGCGGAGATCGCGGACAGGATCATGGTGATGTACGCCGGCAGAATGGTCGAGCTCGGCTCGAGCGAGCAGATATTCGGCGGCGGGGATCGAGGCGATTTGCGAAGCAAATCGCAAAGCGGACCGCGAAGCGGCCCACTGCATCCCTACACCCAGAAGCTCCTCGCCTCGACGCCCAGGCTGCATAGCCGCGTGAGCGAGCTCGCCTTCATCCCCGGGTCGCCCCCCGACCTGATAGCCCCGCCGCCGGGCTGCCGCTTCGCGCCCCGCTGCTCGCTCGCCCGGCCGAAGTGCGCGGCCTGCGAGCCGCCGGCGACCGAGATCGAGAGCGGCCACTTGGTCGCCTGCTGGAAGGCCATGGAGGACCCCGAATATGAGCGAGGCTAAGGCCATACTGGAGGTCCGTGACCTCAAGAAGGAATTCACGTCCCATCGGGGCCGCACTCGCGTGCGCGCCGTGGACGGCGTTAGCTTCTCCCTGCGGCGCGGCGAGATACTGGGCCTCGTGGGCGAGTCGGGCTGCGGCAAGACCACGACGGGCAAGCTCATCATGCGCCTCATCGAACCGAGCTCCGGCTCCATCAAGGTCGAAGGCTTCGAGGCGGCCAGCCTCGGCCGCGACGAGGATTTCGCCTACCGCCGCCGCGTCCAGATGATCTTCCAGGACCCCTACGCCTCGATGAACCCGCACTTCAAGATCCGCGACGTGCTAGAGGAGCCCCTCCTCATACACGGCATCGGCTCATCCCGCGCCGAGCGGACGGCCATGATCGTCGACGCGATGGAGAAGGTGAAGATGACCCCGGCCTCCGACTACATGGACCGCAACCCGCACATGCTTTCGGGCGGCCAGAGGCAGCGCGTCGCCACCGCGCGCACGCTGATCCTCAAGCCCTCCATCATCGTGGCCGACGAGCCCGTGTCCATGATCGACCTGTCCACGAGGGCGGAGATCCTCCACCTCATGAAGACGATCCAGGCGGACATGGAGCTCTCCTTCATCTACATCACGCACGACATCTCGACCGCCCGCTTCTTCACCGACAGGATAGCCGTCATGTACCTGGGACGGATCGTGGAGATCGGCACGCAGGACGAGGTGATCGACCGCCCCCTGCATCCCTACACGAAGGCCCTGATCGAGGCCGTCTGCGAGCCGGAGTCCGGCCGCGTGGGCAAGCTACGCGACCTCAAGGTCAAGGGCGAGATACCCTCGGCCTCGGACATCCCCTCGGGCTGCCGCTTCCATACGCGCTGCATGTTCGCCACGGAAGAGTGCTCGGCCCTCCCGGAGCCCGAGCTGGAGAACTCAGGCGGCGGGCACCTGCAGGCCTGCAGGAGATGGAAGGAAATCTAGGGAAAAAAGGCCTGCGGGTGCCCGCCGCCGCGCGCCATGGATGGCGCGCACAAGGAGCAGCCCCGGCGAAGCGCTATTGCGCTTCGCCGTCGTCATGGATGACGAGGGCACCTGCAGGCCTGCAGGAGATGGAAGGAAATTTAGGACTTG
>DBTW01000164.1:18594-19475 GCA_002307245.1 Spirochaetaceae bacterium UBA1306
GAGCCTTCAGGACTTGACGCTCGCGACGGCCCAGGCGAGGGCCTCGTCCAGCATGGACTGGGGCGGCTCAGGCACGTGGCCCAGGCGCATCATGTCGTCGGTCAGCTTGCGCGACTCGCGGATGCCGGCCATGGCCCTATCGTAGGCTTCCTGCCACGAGACCTGCGCCCGGGCCACGCCTTCCTTGGCCGCCTGGTCGGCCACGTCCGCGGCCTCGATCGCGAAGACCTCGGTCTCGTCCATCCTCGCGGTGATGTCCTCGGGGGAGATGCCTCGCCGCTCGGCGAAGGACGCGATGGAGTGCGCGCAACGTATGGCCATGCCATCGGTGATCTTGCGGGCCCGCGCGAGGAGGGCTCCTTTCAGCAGGCCCGGGAAGCAGACCGAGTTGTTGACCTGATTGGGGAAGTCGCCCCGGCCCGTCGCCACGATGAAGGCGCCCTCCTCCTTGGCGGCGTAGGGCCATATCTCCGGCACGGGGTTGGCGCAGCAGAAGACGATTCCCCTGGGCGCCATGGAGCGCACCCACTCGCGCTTCACCGTATCGGGACCGGGTGTGGAGAGCGCTATGAGGACGTCCGCGCCCTTCAGGGCCTCGGCCTCGCTCGCATAACGCTTCGGATTGGTCCGCTGGCAGAGCTCCCACTTGCGGTAGGCCCGCGGATCGGCCTGGAGGTCGGCGCGGCCGGCGTGGAGGCCGCCCTTGGTGTCGAAGAGGCAGAGCTTCGCGGGGTCGCCGCCGTCGGCGAGGATCAGGCGCGCTATCGTCGTGTTGGACGCTCCCGCGCCGAGGAGGACGATGCGCGCGTCGCCCAAGGCCTTGCCCGCCAATTTGAGGGCGTTGAGGAGGCCGGCCAGGGTGACGCAGGCGGTGCCCTGGG
>DBTW01000104.1:0-392 GCA_002307245.1 Spirochaetaceae bacterium UBA1306
CGGCTCGGCTTCAACTTAGGCTACGACGGCGGCGCGGGCGGCTTCGAGGCCCTCACCAACGACCTGACCGACAACCAGATCTTCGGCGCCCGCGTCTTCATACGGCCCATCCCGAGCTTCAAGCTCGCCCTGGGCCTCTCCGGCGTCATCGATTGGAATCCCGCGGCCGACACTTCTCTCAACACCATCTCCGATGGAGAACTCAAGATCATCGGTACAGGCCTCGACCTGGACCTGCCCATCATCCAAAGCCCCATCCTGGGCATCCGCGCCTTCGCGGACGGGGCGGTGACCGTTCCCTACACGACCGAAAAAATCGGCAACGTCGATTCGGGCCTCCAGTACCAGCTCGTCTACGACAAGGATACGGGCAAGTTCAAGAACTGGGGCGC
>DBTW01000104.1:781-31458 GCA_002307245.1 Spirochaetaceae bacterium UBA1306
TACGCGGCCCAGTACCTTGGTTACCTAACCGATACCGCGACCTACGATGATACGCCCAGCGTCATGGGCGTCTACGGCGAGGGCGGCTTCAAATTCCTCAATGAAAAACTGACTTTCACCATGGGCTACATGATGCCCTGGTCGCTCGACTCCGACGCGGATATGGATCTCGTCAGGTCCAGCGACGAGTTCCACGCCAAGCTCGCGATCAAAAAGGGCCTAATTCCCTTCATCGACGTGGCCGGATCCATCAGCTACGACCGGCGCGGACTGTCCCAGGCCATCGCCGACGGCAACTTCAAGTTCCTCGACGAGAATACCCTCTTCGGCGGTGAGATCCTCGTGCCGGTGCCCAAGACGCCGAACCTCGATCTCGCCCTGCTATTCCAGACCATGCCGGTCCTAGACTCCAAGGGCGCGATCAAGTACGCGAACGCCTCCGACGCCGCCAAGGGCATCCCCGAGATGAAGCCCAGCATCAGCATCGAGACCCGCTTCCACTTCTGAGCCGGCTTAAGGGTAAAAAAAGAAGGACGGCCGCCCCGAGGGGGCGGCCGTCCTTCTTTTATCCAGGCTCTCTATTTTCAGTCCTCGTTCATGGCGTGGAAGCCGCTCCTGTTCATGTAGTACAGGCGCTTGAAGGTCGGGAAGGCGCCGTCGTAGACGGCCCTCGCGACCCCGCGCGGCTCGTAGGACGCGTTGGCCGACACCAGATTCCCCGCCTCGGCGAGGCTCGGTATCGCGCCCAAGCCCGCGGCGCAGACCAGGGCAGCCCCGAGGGCGCCAGCGTTCTGCGGCGATTCCGTGGTCTCCACCGTCTGCCCAAGGACGTCCGCGAGGATAGCGGCGATCGTCGGCGAGCGGGCGCAGCCGCCCACGAAGCGCAAGGGGCCCTCGACGCGCAGCTTGCGCCTGATCGACTCAAGCTGCCAGCGGCTATGCATGGCCACGCCCTCGACGACGGCGCGGAACATCGCGCGCTTGCCCGTCTCGAGCCCTATGTTGAAGAACATGCCGCGAGCCTTCGAGTCCTCGAAGGGCGAGCGGTTACCGTGCAGCCAAGGCGTGAAGAGGAGGCCCCCGGAACCCGGCGGCACCTCCTCGATCTTCTCGCTCAAGAGGTCGAAGAGCGAGTCGTAACGGCTCTCCGGGTCGTCGACGGCGGTCTTGCGCTCGAGGTAGACGCCGATCTCGTCGAGGGCCAGGTGGTCGCGCGCCCACTCGAGGCATTTGCCCGCGGTCTCCTGCTCCGAGATGTAGTTGTAGCGGCCGTCAACGGCGCCGAGCACGGCCGCGATCATCGCGTCCGTATCGACCAGCCTCCGCTCGGTCACGGTCGCCACCCAGCCCGAGGTGCCCATGTAGACATGGGCCTGCCCCGGCCGCACGGCACCGGATCCCAGGGCGATCAAGGAAAGGTCGCCACCGCCCCCGAACACTGGGATGCCAGCCTCGAGACCGAGATCGGCCGCGGCGGCGGGGCTCAAGGGGCCGGCCTCCTCGGAGGCGCCTATGACCTCGGGCATGCGCCCGATGTCCACGCCGAAGAGGGAGCAGAGCAGCGGGCTCCAGCCCCCCTTGCCCGGTCGGCTGTCGTAGAGGAAGGTCGCGTTGGCCGAATCGGGCGTCATGCAGGCGCGTCCCGTGCAGCGCATAACCAGGTATTCCTTCACGTCGAGCCAATGGCGCGCGCGGGAGAAGGCCTCGGCCTCGTTCTCGCGCACCCATTGGTACTTCCACAGAGGGTCCTTCACGCTCGCCGACACGCCGCCGGAGATCGCGAGCGAGGGCAGGAGCCGCGTGACGTCCATGCCCGCGACTTTGAGGCCGCGGCCGATCCCGCGCTTCCATTGAGCCGCCGCGCGCTGGTCCATGTAACTCATCGCCGGCCTTACGGCCTTGCCCGCGGAATCGACGAGGACGAGGCCCTGCATCTGGCAGCAGAAGGCGAGGCCCCGCACGGTCCCGGGCGGGACTCCGGCCTTGGCGATCACGGAACGGCTAGTCGCGGACACCGCCTCCCACCAGTCGTCGGGGTCCTGCTCGACTCCCCCTCCTTGGACGAAGGAGAGGGAGTATTCCGCCGAGGCGCTGGCGACGAGCTCGAGGGAGTCTTGCCGGAGGCGATACAGGCAGGTCTTGGCGCTGGTCGTCCCGACGTCGCTGGCCAATACGAGATCGCCGCCGCCGCTCACGGCTCCTCCTCGCCCCGAGCCTGATCGAGGCTCTTCTTCGAGTATTTGCGCAGGTACACTTCGTGCATGAGCCTCGCCTCGACGCCGTTGATGGGCACGGCGCCGCCGAGGAACTCCGACTCGACGAAGGCCCGGCAGCCCTTCTCGAGCACTCGGGCGCAGGTGAGGGCTTCCTCCATCGTGCGCCCCAGGGCCACGGCGCCATGGTTGGCCAGGAGGACGGCCATGCGTCCCCGCAGGGCCCGGAGCGCGACCTTCTGCATCTTCTTCGTCCCCGGCAGGGCGTAATCGGCCACGCGAAGGCTGGGCCCCACTATCTGCGCCAGGTCGTCGAGGATGGGCGGCACCTCCCGGCGCGCCGCCGCCACGGTCGAGGCGCTCATCGAATGGGTATGGATGACGGCCTGGACCTCGGGCCGGCTCGCGTAGATCGCTATATGGAGGCCCTTCTCGCTCGAGGGCTTGCCTCCCCTAGCCTCGCCCGTCAGCAGGTCGACGAGGACGATATCCTGGGCTTTCATGCGCAGGTAGTCCGAGCCCGTCGGCGTGATGGCCATGAGTTCGGGCGAGATCCGGACTGAGACGTTGCCCCAGGTGCCCTGCACGAGGCCCTCTTCCACCAGGGCGACTCCGGCGGCCCTGACCTTTTCCCTGGCTTCCGCCTCGGTCATAGGGCGCCCTCCGGGTCCGCGTTGGCGAACACGCGGTCGAAGCGCGCGATCGCGTCGTCGATGACCGCGTCGGTGTCGGCGGCGCTCGTATACATCCTCGAGCCGGCGAGGGTCACGAGGCCCTCGGCCGCGTAGGCGGCGCCGTAGGCCTCCATCATGCCCTTGCGGACCTTGATCTCCTTGAGGACCTTCGCGATCTTGAGGTAGTCGAGCTTGATGAACATCGCGCCTACCGTCTCGAGGTGGCAGATCGAGCCCTGGTTGTAGGCGACGTAGGGCAGGCCCCGCTTCTCGATGAGGGCCTGGATCCCGCGCGTTAGGCGATCTCCGGCCCGGCCGGCGACCGCGCAGGCGTCGGTGCGCTCGATCTCCCGCAAGGTGAAGTAGCCCGCCGCCGCGGAGAGGGGGTTGGCGGCCATCGTTCCGCCGACGTAGGCGCGCTTCTTGCCGCTCTCGAGGCCCGCGGCCATGCGCAGGACGAGGTCGCGCCTGCCACCCAGGCCGCCCGCCGAGGGATAGCCGCCCGCGACGATCTTGCCGAAGCAGGTGAGGTCGGGCTTGATGCCGAAGTAGCCCTGGGCGCCGCCCAGGCCGATGCGGAAGGCGGTCACCACCTCGTCGAAGACGAGGAGGGTCCCGTACTTGTCGCAGAGCTCGCGCACGCCCTTGTTGTATTCGAAGTCGACGGGCCTCGTGCCGCTCTCGGGACCCACGGGCTCGATGAGGACGCAGGCGGTGCCGCCCCGCAGCCTATTGAAGGCCAGGACGCGCTCGAGCGAGCCCAGGTCGTTCGGCGCGGCCTCCCTCGTCGCCCGGGTGAGGACGGCCGGTATGCCGTGGGCCTCGAAGCGCCTGGTCTTGGGCGACTTCAAGCTGTAGACGAGCTGATCGCTCCAGCCGTGGTAGGCGCCGCCGATCTTCACGACGTTGCGCTTGCCCGTCGCGAGCCTCGCGACGCGGATGGCGGCCATGACCGACTCGGTGCCCGAGCCGAGCATGCGGAACATCTCCACGGCCGGCATATGGCGGTTGATCTCCTTGGCGAGCTCGAGCTCGAACTCGTGGAAGAGCCCGGTGGAAGGACCGACATGGCGGATCACCTCGAGGACCTGGTCCCGAACCCTAGGATCGTTGGAGCCCAGGATGGTCGGGCCGCCCGCCTGGAGGAAGTCGATATAGCGATGCCCGTCGACGTCGTAGAGATAGGGCCCCTCCGCTCTGTCGATCACCAGGGGAAAAGGGTAATTGAAGGCGAGATTATGCTGGACCCCGCCCGGAATGTATTTCTTCGCCTCGTCGACCTTGGCCTTCGACTTGGGACAGCCCTCGTTATAGAAAGCTAGGTAGCCTTCCATCGCTTCCTTCTTGAGCGAAAGCGGTGGACGCGACATCAAAGCCCCTAATTTCGCGTATATCGCGCGCGCGTCCGGATACTCAGATATTGCATAGCCCATGGGATCCCCCTTAGTGAGTCATCACTCACTTTCAGCATACCCCTTTTTTGCGAACTGTCAAGGAGAGCTTAGTGTTACGAAGATTATTACTTCAGCTATGCAGGAGGAATGGAAAAAGCCTTATGGAAGGATGATGCGTTCACGAAGTACGCCATCTCATTTGCCATTCATTCAGTATTCAAGTAATTACTTATCTTATATATATTTTGCAATATTTTCTCATAATCTTCGTAACACTAGTAGCGCCTTGCCCCAGAGAGTGGCCCGAAGCTACACTTCGGTAGCGTGGAAGACACAATCGATATCCTGGGCCTCGCTTCGAGCGAATTGGCCGAAATGGCAAAGGCCGTCCTGCCCTCGGGCGCGGGAGCGGCGGGGAGGATCTACTCAAGGGCCTTCCACGAGGGTCGACTCGCCCTAGATGGGCTTGGCCTGTCGGCGGCATCCGAGGCGGCCTGGCGCGAGCGCTTCTCGGTTCGACTTTTGCGGCCTATCCGGGTCGTCCATGACGAATCCCCGGCGCCGGACGGCGAGGCGATTTCCGTCCGGGACGGCCAAGCGCGCCTCACAGCCAAGGCAGTGCTTGGCCTGGCGGACGGCGGGGAGATCGAGTGCGTGCGCATCCCTATGGCAGGCGGTGACGGGGGCAAGTCCACCCTCTGCGTCTCTTCCCAGCTCGGGTGCCGGATGGGCTGCGCTTTCTGCGAAACGGGACGCTCGGGCCTCGTCCGAAGCCTCTCCGCTGCCGAGATCGTCGCGGAGGTCCTGACTGCGCGGATCGTACTCGGCTGGGACTGCAATAACGTGGTCTTCATGGGCATGGGCGAGTGCCTGGACAACCTGGGCGAAGTCTCCCGCGCGCTGCGGGCCCTCGGCGATTCCCGAGGCCTCGCCTATTCCCAGGAGAGGCTCAGCCTCTGCAGCTGCGGCCCTGCCGGCGGCGTCGAGGCCCTCCGCGCCCTCAGCCTCAAGCGCCTCAACCTCTCGATCAGTCTCAACGCGGCGAACGACGATAAGCGGAACCTAATCATGCCCGTCAACAGGGGCAACGGTCTCGCGGCCCTGGCCGCGAGCCTCGCCGCCTATCCCCTTCGCAGGAATTTCGCTCTGGGCGTAAATTGGTGCCTCATGCCCGGGATCAACGACACCAGGGAGGACGCGCGCGAGGCCGCAGCCTTCTGTTCCCGCGTGGGTCGTTGCATCGTGAACTTGATTCCCTATAATCCCGGCTCGGCGCCCATTGCGCGAGCGCCCTCGGAGGCGGAACTCGAGCGCTTCGCC
This sequence comes from Spirochaetaceae bacterium UBA1306, assembly GCA_002307245.1. Lineage (GTDB taxonomy): Bacteria > Spirochaetota > Spirochaetia > Treponematales > Rectinemataceae > UBA1306. Next base: position 6,383 of record DBTW01000104.1, read on the forward strand.
TCCTGGCTCGCGGAGGAAGGCTGCGCGGTCAAACGACGCGCCTCCAAGGGCGGAGGCATCATGGCCGGCTGCGGACAGCTAGGGCGTCGATCTTCCTGATCATCTTCATTGCGAAGCGGCGGAAATCGCGCGACTCGGACTTGGCGAAGCGGAAGCCGACGGCGCCCGGATGGCCCCCGCCATTGGTCGCCCCGATGGCCACGAGCGCTTCGCGGAGGTCGAGATCGCGATAGGAGTGGCTGCGCCTCAGCCTGAATTGCATCAGCTCCGACACCGAGGGATGGTCGGGATAGGCCACGAGGCCGAGCTTGCCGCCCTCCTCGGCGAGGGCGTCGGCTACCGCCTTGGCGATGGTGGTCAAGGTCTCCTCGCCGAAATCGTCGTGGATGGCCGCCGCATCGTCCTCGCCGAGGATGACGTATTCGATAGAGCCCAAGCTGCCGCGGAAGCCCATCATCCTGCGGTAGCAGTCCTCCTCTTCCGAGGAGAGGGAAGCTATGGCATCGAAGACCTCCTCCTTGGAGGTGAAGTTGCCCGAGCCGATGGCCGTCTTCTGGGCGAGCAGGCGGTCGAAGAGGGAGCTGAAGCGCTCGTAGAACCAGCGTTCCCGCTTGGTCTTGAGGTACTTGCCCATGCGCGAGTCGGCGATGATGCCGGTGAGGACGGCGAGCACGAAATTGCGGGCGAGGAGACCAGAGATGCCGTCGCCGACGGAATAGCGCGGATCGCAGTCCATCTTCAGGGCTATGTACCCGACGAGTTCGCTCGCCGAGCTGGCCGCGGCGACGAGCCGAAACCCAGGCGCGCCGAAATAGGCGGAGTCGGCCCCGAGGTGGTGGTCCACCTCCAGCTTGAGCACCGCGGGATCGGCTATCAGGCGCCGGATCTCGTCGCTCATCTCGAGCATCTCGGGCTTGGGGGTGTCGAGGGCCACGACGGCCTGGATGCCGGTGGGGAGGGGATCGCCCTCGCGCAGTATCTTGATCGAGTTGTAGGTGCAGATCGTCAGGAGGTAGGAGAACTGCTCATGGACGTTCCCGCAGAGGTAGATGCAGACATCCTTGTTGAGCTTGCTGGCGAGGAGGCCCAGGGCGACCATCGACGCCACGCAATCCTCGTCGGGATTGCGGTGCCCGATGCATAGGAACCCGTTATGCTCGGTGAGGACCTCGGCGAAGCGCCTCACGATCCTGTTCTTCTCGGCGATCGTCGCAATGTCGGTCTTCGATGAAGCGCTCGCGTTCATGTCAGCCCCTCGGGATGCCCGCTTTTCATAAGTTTAATCGGGCTATTTCATGGGCGCAAGTCCGGACAAAGGTCCCTGATGGTTGGCTCGGCAGATGGCGGCGGCGAGGGCGTCGGCCGCATGGTCGGGCTTAGGGCAAGATCCGAGACCGAGGATGAGCTTGACCATCTCCTGCACTTGATCCTTCTCGGCGCGGGCCGAGCCGGAGACGGCCTGCTTGATGGCAGTCGGGCTGTATTCCAGGAGGGGGACGGAGGCGCGGGCGAAGGCCAGCCTGATCACGCCCTTGGCCTCGGCGACTGGCAGGGCCGAGCTCACGTTCTTCCAGAAGTAAAGGCTCTCCATGGAGGCTGCCTCGGGCGACCATTCCTCGATGAGATCGGCTATGGTCGCGAAGATGGCGAGCAGGCGGGAGCCCGTCTCGGCGCTGCTCTTCGTGACGATGCAGCCGTGGGCCAGGTACTTGAGCCTGCCCCGGGAGGATTCGAGGACGCCCCAGCCGACTGAAGCGAGGCCCGGGTCGATGCCCATGATGCGGAGGGGACACGAGGAAATGCGAGGGGCCGAGCCCGCGGCGCCCCGCATAACGCGGCTCGCAGTCGGCTCGGCCCCTTCATCGCCCGCTACGGGGAGCTTACTCGTCAAGGTCCTCGGGCAGCTCGACGTTGTGGTAGACGTTCTGAACGTCCTCGCACTCCTCGAGCCTGTCGATGAGCTTCTGCACCTTCTGGGCGACTTCCTTATCTGGCGAAACATAGGTATCGGGCACCATCGAGATCTCGGCGCCGTCGGTCTCGAAACCGGCCTTGTTCATCGCGTTGAGGACGGTCTCGAAAGCGTCGGGCGCGGTGTACACCACGAGCTCGCCATCGTCGTTCTGGACATCGTCGGCGCCGGCCTCGAGGGCGGCTTCCATGATCTTGTCCTCGGTGTACTTCTCGCCGTCGTAGGAGAGGACGCCCTTGCGCTTGAAAAGGTAGGCCACGGAACCGGTAGTACCGAGGTTCGAGCCGGCCCGCGTGAAGATATTGCGGATCTCCGCCGCAGCGCGATTCTTGTTCTCGGTCAGCACCTCGATGAGGAGGGCTCCGCCGCCTGGGGCATAGGCTTCGTAGATAAGCTCTTCGTAGTTGACGCCCTCGAGTTCGCCGGCGCCCTTCTTGATGGCGCGATCTATATTATCCTTGGGCATGTTCGCGGCGCGGGCCTTGAGCACGGCCGTGCGAAGGCGGGGGTTGCCCTCGGGATCACCGCCGCCCATCCTGGCGGCGATGGAAAGTTCCTTGATCAGCTTCGTGAACATCTGTCCGCGCTTGGCGTCCAGTGCTCCCTTCTTGTGTTTTATTGTCGCCCATTTACTATGGCCAGACATAGTTACTCCTTGCAACGGATGTGCCGCGAAACCATATCACAGCCCTAGAAATACTGTCAACCATCTGACGTTTTACAGCGTTTTTCCATCAGAAGCGAGAAGAGCTTGCGGTTTGTTCGGTTTTTTCGCGGTCGTTAGTATCCTTACCATAGATCTGTAGAAACGCAAAATCCCCCTAGATCGCGTCTAGGGGGATTCCAGTCTCAAGCTCGAGGCTTGGGGCCCGAAAGCGAAGACCTTTAGCGCTTTAGGTTGATCCGGCCCTTCTGGATCCCATCCTTGAGGATCTTGAGGGAGAGCTCGTCGTACCAGCTGTAGTCGAAGGGCTGCTTGCCGCGAACCGTATACTTGATCGCGAGCTCGAGGTCGTCCTTGCAGGGCTCGCAGATGTCGATATCGGCGACGCGGAAGATCGACCGGGTCGGCATGGGATTCTCTATCGGTTTCTTGCAGACATCGCAGTAGTTGACTTCCATTTAAGTCTCTCCTTTGCGTTCGTCCATATCTTGGTGCTATGATATCGCATCGCGCGAGCACGCGCAAGCAGTAATGGAGCGTACATGGCCGGCAGCATCACGATAGACGGCAATACCTACGGCAGGGGCCGCGTCCTGATCATAGCCGAGATCGGCACCGGGCATGGCGGCGATCTCGGCAAGGCGAGGGAACTCATCAGCGCGGCGGCCGAATCAGGCGCCGACTGCGCGAAATTCCAATGCGTCTTCGCCGACGAGATCATCCATCCCAATACGGGCTCCGTGCCCCTGCCCGGGGGCCCCGTCGCCCTCTATGACAGTTTCCGCCGGCTCGAGGCCGGGCGCGATTTCTACGCCGAGCTCAAGGCATGCTCCGAGTCGCGAGGCCTCGCCTTCCTTTGCACGCCCTTCGGCCTTCGTAGCGCCGCCCTCCTGCGCGGGATCGGCGCTCTCGCCATGAAGGTGGCCAGCCCCGAGCTCAACCACTTTCCCCTCCTCGACGAGCTGGCTTCCTACGGCCTCCCGACCATCCTCTCAAGCGGCGTTTCCACCCTCGCCGACATAGACCGTGCGGTCCGCCGCTTCCGCGGCGCCCCCGCGGGGCCCGGCGCGGCGGCGGGCCTCGCGCTCCTGCACTGCGTCACCTCCTACCCAGCCCCGGCCTCGGACTACAACATCAGGGTCCTGTCGGCCCTCGGGTCCCTTTTCGGCCTGCCGACGGGGGTTTCCGACCACTCCCTCGATCCAGTCCTGATCCCGGCGCTCTCGGTGGCCTCGGGCGGCAGCATAGTCGAGAAGCACATCTGCCTATCCCGGGAGGATTCGGGACTAGACGATCCCATCGCCCTCCCGCCCGAGGGCTTCGCGGCCATGGCCAAGGCGATACGCCTGGCCCAATCCTCGCCGCCCGAGGCGACGATCTCCCTGCTGTCGGCCGAGTACGGAGAGGCCGCCGTCGAGGCCGCCCTCGGCGACGGGGTCAAGCGCCTCGCCCCGAGCGAAACCGCCAATTACCGCCGCACGAACCGCTCGATACACGCGTTGCGCGAAATCAAGCAGGGCGAGCGGCTCGAGGCAGGTGACCTGGCCGTCCTCCGAACGGAAAAGGTGCTTAAGCCAGGCCTGGACCCCGAGCTCCTGCCCGTTGTCGCCGGCCGCTCGGCCCTTCGCGACATACCCTCGGGAGAGGGGATCGAATGGGAGGACCTCGGCGCGCCCTCGCCGGGGCCCGGCGCTAGCCGCGGACGCGAATAGCGCGTAGCATCGGGGCATGGGTTACAAGGAATACGAGCTAAGGCTCCCCGCTGCGGAAGGCGCCCCTGAGACCGAAGAGGTCCTGAGGAAGGCCCTCGCTAAGCTCTCGGGCCTGCGGGACTTCAGCTACGAGATCGAGAGCAAGAGCCTGGACGCTCGCAGGAAGGACCGCATCGAGTGGCAGTACCGCGTCGCGCTCTCCTCCCCGGGCCTCTCCGGCGGCGAGGCGCCCGCGCGACGCTGCCTCGCGCACGAGCCGGTCGGCAGAGGCGCCCGCGTGGCGATCGTGGGCTCGGGTCCGGCCGGAATCTTCGCGGCCGCCTACCTCGCCCGCTCAGGCTTCGCCGTCGAGATCGTGGAGCGGGGCGGCCGGGTCGACGAGCGCAAGGAGGCGATAGACCGCTTCGAGGAAGGCGGAGCCTTCCCGGAGGCCAGCAACTACGCCTTCGGCGAGGGCGGCGCCGGCACCTTCTCGGACGGCAAGCTCAGCTCGCGGACGAAGAGCATCGGCCTCGAGCGCGACTACGTGCTCTCGGAGTTCATCGCGGCGGGAGCCCCGCCCGAGATCGGCTACATGCTCCATCCCCACCTCGGCAGCGACAACCTAGTCTCGATCGCCCACAGGATGCGCGAGTCCCTGCAGGGCCTGGGCGTGGGCTTCCGCTTCGACGCGATGGCCCGGGACATACGAACCGACGGCGACAGGGTCAAGGCGGCGATCGCCGACTCCGGCCCGATCGAGGCCGACTACCTCGTCTTCGCTTGCGGGCATTCCGCTACCGAGACCTACCGCATGCTCATGGCGCGGGGCGTCCCCTTCAGGGCGAAGAACTTCGCTATCGGCTTTCGCGCCGAACACGATCAGGGCCTCATCAATCGCGCTCAATGGGGCAGGGACTCGCTGCCGGGCGTGAAGGCCGCCGAATACCGGCTGAGCTCGCAGGGCCGCTCGGGCATCGGGGTCTACAGCTTCTGCATGTGCCCCGGCGGGACGGTCGTGCCGGCGGCGGCCTACGCCGGGAGCTCCGTCGTCAACGGCAAGAGCGATTACGCCCGCGCCGGGCGCTGGGCCAACGCGGCGGTCGTGGCCGGCCTGGACCTCGGCTCCATCCTCTCGCGGGAGGTCGGCGCGGGCGAGGCCCTCGACTGGCTCGAGGCCCTGGAGCGGCGCTGCTACGAGCTCACGGGCGGCTACCGCATACCGGCGATGAGCGTGCGGGACTTCCTGTCGGGGAAGTCGGGGGGAGCCCTCTCGCCCGCGAGCTATCCCCTGGGACTCGAGCCCGCCGACCTCGGCGAGCTCCTGCCCCGTCCCCTGGTCGAGGCCCTGCGCGTCGGCCTGCGGGACTTCTGCGGCAAGATCCGCGGCTACGAGACCGGGCAGATCATGGGCCTCGAGAGCAAGACGAGCGCGCCTATCCAGGCCCTCCGCCATCCCGAGCTCCTCTACTCGCGCTACGAGAACCTCTACGTCGCGGGAGAGGGAGGCGGCTGGTCCGGCGGCATCGTCAGTTCGGCGGCCGACGGCCTCAAGGTGGCGCAGGCTATCTGCCGCGCGGCCGGAAAGGCCTAGGTTCATTTCAGCCGGACTATGGTCTTGCCGTAGCCGCCCTCCTCGGGGCGGGCGAAGTGGTAGTCGGCGACGGCGGGGTGGTTGCGCAGGTACTCGTGGACGCCCTTGCCGAGCACGCCCTCGCCCGTGCCGTGCAGGATCTGGAACATCGCGAGGCCCTGGAGGCTCGCCGCGTCGACCTGCTTCTCCACGGCGTCCACGGCCTCGGCCAGCCTGTAGCCCCTAAGGTCGAGCTCGAACGAGGCGCGGGAGCTCCCGCTATCGCCCCTCGGCGCGAGCTCGACCTGCACCGTCGGCTTGACGGCCGGCCCCTCGGCCACGGGCTGGAGCTGGGCCTCGGGAAGCGTTAGGCGAACGGACTCGGTCTCCACGACCCAGAAGCCCTTCTTGGCCGCCCGGATGACGAGGCCGCGCTTGCGCCCCGAGCCTACGAGCACCTGAGCGCCCTCGCGGACGACCAAGGGAGCCGCCGGCGCGCGGCCGCCCTTGACGCGCGGCGAGCCGGCCGTCAGCCCCGCCTCGGGCTCCTCTTCGGGCTCGGCCTCGGCGCAGCCGGCAACTGGTGGCTCGGCCTTGGCCCGATCGAGGCGCTCCTCCTCGGCCTCGACCTCGCGCGCCAGGTCCGAGAGGAAGTCCTTGACCCCGCGGGTCTTCTCGCTCGTCAGGTCGCCCTCGCGTATGTCCTTGACGAGGTTCTCCAGGGTCTTGCGGCTCTCGCTCAGGAGCTTGCGGAGCTCGGACACGCCGCGATCGCGTAGCTCGAGCTCCTTCTGCCGGGCGCGGAGCCCGGAGAGGTCGGCCTTGCGCTGGGCCTCCTTGGCCTCGCGCAGGCGCTTGCGGCGGTCGGCCTCGATATCCTCGAGCTCGCGGTGCTTCTGGGTGAGCCCCTTGATGAGCTCGCTGACGTCGGCGCGCTCCTCGGCGAGGTACTTGCGCGCCCCGTCGACGATGGCCTCGGGCAGGCCGTTCTTGGAGGCGATCTCCAGCGCTCGGCTCTCCCCGGGCACGCCCATCAGGATTCGGTAGGTGGGCGAGAGGCTCGCCTTGTCAAAGTCCATCGAGGCGTTGAGGCAGGCGGGCCTCGAGTAGCCGTAGTTCTTGAGGATGCCGTGATGGGTCGTGAGCACGGTGAGGCAGCCCCGCTCGATGAAGGCGTCGAGGAGGCTCATGGCGACCGCGCAGCCCTCCTCAGGGTCGGTGCCCGAGCCCAGCTCGTCGAGGAGGACGAGGCTCCGCGCGGTGGCGCTGGCGACGATGCCGCCTATCACGCGGATGTGGCCGGAGAAGGTCGAGAGCGACTGGTCGATGGATTGCTCGTCGCCGATGTCGGCGTGCACGGCGTCGAAACAGGCGAAGCCCGTTTCGGGCGCGGCGGGCACGCCGAGGCCGAACTGGTTCATGAGGGCGAGGAGGCCGATCGTCTTCAGCGTGACGGTCTTGCCGCCCGTGTTGGGCCCCGTGACGATGAGGGTGCGCGTGCCCTCGGGCAGCTCGACGTCGATGGGGACGGCCTTGCCCCCGAGTATCGGGTGCCTCGCCTTCCTGAGCACGAAGCCCGAGCCGAGGTCGCGGGCCATGCAGAGCCCCCCGACGCGGGCGTGCCTCGCGCGGGCGTAGAGGCCGTCGAGGGCCGCGACGAGGGCGCGGGCCCGGGCGATCGCCTCCGCGTGCTCGAGGAGCCTCGCGGTGGCGTCGCGGAGGACTCGGAGGAGCTCCTGGCGGTAGCGGGCCTCCTCCTGGATGAGCTCGTTGTTCTTGAGCACGAGCTCCTCGGGCTCGATGAAGACGGTCTGCCCCGTGGACGAGACCTCGTGGACGATGCCGCGGACGCGGCCCTTGTAGTTGGCTCGCACGGGGAGGACCGTCCTCCCGTCCCGGACCGTGGGCTCGTCGGAGTTGAGCATGGACCTGAGGTCCTGGTCCTTGTAATACGAATCGGTGATCGAGGAGATGTCGCGGTTGATCCTGGAGATGCGCGAGCGGGCCTCGCGGAGCTCGGGCAGGTCGCGGAGGCTCCCGTCCTTGTTGAGGACGCGGAAGACCGCCTTGGCCGCGGGCCCGAGATCCGGGGAGCCGGCCAGGAGGGCGGCGATGCCCGGGTCCTTGGCCGCCTTCATGAACGAGAGGAAGGCCGCGTAGGACTCGGCCCAGACGCCGAGGGCGTAGAGCTCCTCCTGCTCCAGCGACGAGCCGCTTTTCGCGACGGCCTTGGAGGGGCGATCGATGTCGGGGAAGGAGAGGGAAGGGAGCTCCCGGCCCTCCTGGAAGAGGGCGACGAGGGAGGAGACCTCGGCCTTGAGGGCGGCGACCTCGCCGGCCTCGAGCCGAGGGAGCTCGCCCGAGAGGGCGGCCCGGCCCTCCTCGGAGAGGCAGTAGCCGGCCACGTCCTCGCGGACCCGCGCGAACTCGAGGAGCCGGAGCGTGCGCTCGTCAGTCATCTTCGCCATCCCTCCCGTGGAACCGCGCGGTCTTGCGCGCGCCGTCGCCCCGCCGCCCGCCCGCGGTCCGGGGCGGGGGCACGCTCCAGCCCTCCTTGGCCGAGTACTGCGAGTTGGACTCCAGTTCGAAGCGCACGCGCAGGTAGCTCTCGTAGCGGTCCTCGTGCACGAGGCCCTCCTCCACCGCCCGCGTTATGCGACACCCACCCTCGTCGGTATGGGTGCATGAGAGGCCGAATTCGCAGAGCGGCGAGAGTTTCGCGAGCTCGGGATAGTAGGCGTCGAGCTCCCCCGGCTCGATGCCGCGCAGGGCCAGCCTGCGTACGCCCGGCGTGTCGATGACGCGGGTGCCGCCCCCGAGGACGAAAAGCTCAGCCATCGTCGTCGTGTGCTTGCCCCGCGCGTACTTCTCGGAGACCTCGCCGGTCCGCTGGCCGAGGCCCGGGGAGATGGCGTTGAGGAGGCTCGACTTGCCCACGCCCGATTGGCCCACGAAGACCGAGCTCCGGCCAGCTATCTTGCCGAGGAGGCCGTCCACGCCCACGCCCGTGGCGGCCGAGCAGCGAAGGATCCCGTAGCCCAGCTTCTCGTAGAGGGCGAGTCGCCCCTCCGTCTCCCCGTCGGAGCCGAGGTCGGCCTTGTTGAGGGCTATAAGGAGGGGCACGCGCGCCGCCTCCGCGAGGATCGCGACCCTGTCCACGAAGCGGGGGCGGAAGGGAGGGAAGGCCGGCGAGGCGACGCAGACCACGAGGTCGACGTTGGCGGCGATGGCCTGCTGGGCCCTGCCCTTCTCGTTGAATCGGCCGAAGATGTTGCGCCGCGGCAGGAAGGCCGTGATCATGCCTCGGGCGTCCTTGCCAACCGGGCCCGCGGCCTCCTCGACCGGCTCGATCTCGACCCTGTCCCCGGCCGCGAGGGCGTTGTACTCGCTCGCCTTGTCCTTGATGCGCTTGCCCTTTATGGCGCAGGTCCGACGCTCCCCATCCTCGCAGAGTATGGAGAAGAGGTTGTTCGCTCCGCGGAGGACGGTCCCCTCCATCAAGCCCGGGCCTCGCGCGGCCGGGGGCTGAGGCACGTAGGCCCGTCGAGGCCGAAGGCGGTGGCCAGGATCGCGTACTCGGGCTCGAAGGGGCCTTCTCCCGTGAGGACGAAACGGGAGCGGGCCGGGGGGACGGCGCCGGCCGTGGCGAGCAGGCCGCGCTCGGAAAGGACCGCCTTGAGCCGCCCCGCGACCCCGTCGCGAGAATCGACGACCTCGACGCCCGGGCCGGCCGCGGCGGCGATGTCGTCGCGGAGGTGGAGGAAGTGGGTGCAGGCGAGGACGATCTCGTCGGCGCCGGCATCGGTCAGGGGCCGGACGAAACCCTCGACCGCGGCGCGCCGCTCCTCGGGCGAAGCGAAGGCCGAGCGCCTCTCGACGAAGGCCACGAGGGGCTGGGCCGCGACGCGGATGACGCGGACTTCCTTGGCGCAGCGCGCGACGAGGGCGTCGAGATAGGGGTCGCCGACCGTCCCCGCGGTGGCCATCACGGCTATGATCCCGCTCCGCGTCCGCTCCGCTGCCGGCTTGACGGCGGGGACGGTGCCGATGATCGGGAAGCCGGGGTTGGCCCTCCGGGCCGCCTCGAGTCCGGCCTGGGAGGCGGTATTGCAGGCGATGACGAGGGCCTTGGGGTCGAAGGCCCCGCGGACGCGGCCGACGAGGGCCACGACGATGTCGCGGAGCTCGGCGCGGGTCTTCGTGCCGTAGGGGAATCCCGCGCGGTCCGCGATGTAGACGTAGGACTCGCCCGGGAGGGAGGCCCTCGCCGAGGCGAGGTAGGGCAAGCCGCCTATGCCCGAGTCGAATATGGCTATGGGACGGCCCGAGCCCTCGAGCGCCGCTGACTCGGGCATCATCCCCCGAACAGCCTATCTAGCTCGCCGCGGGCCTTCTCCGAGGCCGAGCGCGCGGACTCGCGCCCCGCGCCGGCGACATGGAGGGCGGGATTGGTCTGGAAGAAGTCGCAGAAGTTGCGGCGCTCCTTGTCGGCCACGAGGGCCTCCACGGTCTCGGCGCAGTCGTATCGGGCCCCCGCCTTATAAAAGCGGCAGTTGAGGCAGGCATGGAGGTCCTTGCCGCAGTCGGGACAAGCCTCGTTGAAGCCGGGCGAGCGATCCCCTGGCATGGGCGATCCGCAGTACGAGCACATAGGTCGATAATACGCGCGGAAGCACCCCGTACGCAAGACTCCGGGAAAAACGAGTCGCGTCGATGGCGCGCCGTGACGGCCTGTCGACGAAAACGCTTGTTCGCGGCGCCTCCTTCGTGTAGGCTTAGGCGATGCACAGTTTCCAGCGTTGCGACCGGCCGGGATGCCGGGCCTTCTGCTTCCACGGCTCGCCCGCTTGCCTCGACCATAGCCCCGACCCGGCTGCGTCCGTCCAGGCCGTCCAGGCACTCCTCCTCGCCGAGAGGGGCGCCAAGGACATCTCCGCCCAGGGCATCTCCCTCGAGGGACTGGATCTCTCGGGACGCAAGTACATCGGCTGTTCCTTCATCGGCGCCTCCTTCAAGAATATGCTCTTCACGGGGAGCACCTTCCTCCTCTGCTTCTTCGACAGAGCCGCCTTCGAGTCCTGCGACTTCTCGGGCGCGAACGTCCAGTTCGGCTCCTTCGGCGGCTCCATGATCGCCAATGTCTCCTTCGAGAACTCCGAGCTGCTCCACTGCAACTTCGACGGAGCGAAGATCCGTGAGACCACCTTCAACGGATCCAACCTCTACGACTCGCGCTTCATCCGCGGCGAGATCGAGGGCAGCGACTTCGAGAACTGCGACCTCAAGCGGGTCTATTTCATCCCCTCGAGGCAGGAGAGGGTTTCCTTCAAGAGCTCCAATACGATGGAGGCGATCAAGGACCTGGAACACCTCTACCTATGACGGCATCGGCCCATTCCTTTCGGCGGACGGAGCGCAGCGACGAATGAAGATCTATCAGCATTACTCGCTCTACGGCTTCTCGAACGTCTACCTCGTCGGCAACGACGCGACGAAGGAAGCCTTCGCCGTGGACCCGGCGGAGATGAACGCCGCCCTCCTCGGCCACATCGAGAACAACGGCTACGCGCTGAAGTCCGTCTTCGTGACCCACAACCATAACCACCATGTGCGAGGCCTCAAGACCCTGCTCAAGATCTACGACGCCCAGGTCTTCGCCGCCAACGCGTCCGTGGCCGGCTTTCCCTGCAGGGCCCTCCGCGACGGCGAGATCGTCACGACCTGCGGCTTCGAGGTCGAGGCCCTCTCGGTGCCCGGGCACTCGCCGGACTCCCTGGTCTTCCGAGTCGACGGCGTCCTCTTCACGGGCGACGCCATCCATGCCGGCCTCATCGGCAAGACCCTTAGCAGCTACAACGCGATAACCCTCGCGGACAGGATCAAGTCCAAGATCCTCGACCAGGCCGACGAGTGCATCATCCTCCCCGGCCACGGCCCGCCTTCCACGGTCGGCACCGAACGTCTCTACAACGTCGGCCTCGACCCCGAATACGCCAAGAGGATCACGGACCGATACGATTTCTTCGTCTGACCCCATATATATTCGCAGGAGGAATGAGCATGAGGAAAACCATCGCCCTGTCCATCGCCCTGTCCATCGCCCTGTCCGGGGCAGCCGCGCTCTCGGCGGAAAGCATCCCGCAGCTCCAGGCCGCGTCGGAGGCCGCCATCAAGTCGGCCGCGGCGGCCCCGGGCGACTACGCCGCCAACTGGACGGCCGCGAAAGCCTGCCGCAGTTACGGCAACGAGCTGGTGACCCAGGAAGCCATCGGCTGGAAGGAACTCGCGAAGGCCGCGGCCCGCGAGGGCATGAAGTACGGCGACCTCGCGTGCAAGCTCAATCCGAGCGGCGTCGAAGGCTGGTACTATTACGGACTCAACGTCGGCACCTACTCCGATTGCGTGAGCATCCTCTCGGCCATATCGGAAGGCCTCAAGGGAAAGACGCAGAAGGGCTTCGAGAGCGCCTACGCCATCAACAAGAACTACGACTCGGGCGGCCCCATGGTCACCCTCGGCCGTTTCTGGCAGGTCCTCCCCGGCATAGCCGGCCGGGACCTGAAGAAATCGGAGAAGCTCTTCAGCGAGTACCTGGCAGCCTACGGCTCGAGCCCCGACGCCAATAAGGACGCATGGTTATATAGAGGCGAGCTTTACAAGGACCAGGGCAAGAAGGACCTGGCCAAGGCCGATCTCCAGAAAGCCGCTTCCATGGGCGCGAAGGACGCTGCGAAGCTCCTCGCGGAGATCAAATAGCCTAGGGCCCGCGGCTTCCTAAAAAACTCGGACGGGAGTACATTCTCAAGCATGGGAGTGATCCACGTCCTGCCCCCGGAGACCGCGCGCCTCATCGCGGCGGGCGAGGTCATAGACCGGCCCGCCTCGGCCCTGCGGGAGCTCATCGACAATGCGATAGACTCCGGCGCCTCGGAGCTCTCCATCCGCATCGAGGAGGGGGGCGTCGGGCTCATCCGCGTCGTCGACGACGGCTCCGGCATGGACCGCGCCGACCTCGAGCTGTCCATCCTCCCCCACGCCACGTCCAAGATCGCGAGCGCCGACGACCTCCTCACGGCGAGGAGCCTCGGCTTCCGCGGCGAGGCCCTCGCCTCGATAGCGGCCGCGGCCTCGCTCGAGATCGTGACCAAGGATGAGGCCTCGACCTCCGCCCACCGACTCGTATCGAGGCCGGGCTCGAGCCTGATCGTCGAGGCTTGCGCGGGGCGGCGGGGCAGCGCCGTGTCCGTCTCGGGGCTCTTCGAGGACTATCCCGCGAGGCGCCAATTCCTGAAGAGGCCGCAGGCCGAGGCGTCTCTCTGCCGCCAGGCCTTCGAGGACAAGGCCCTCGCCCATCCCTCCGTCGGCTTCCGCTTCGAATCGGGCCAGGGCAAGCCAATAGTCCTCAGGCCATCATCGCGGATAGGGCGCGTCGCCGCCCTCTACCCCGAGCTGCCGGGCGGCCTCCTCCACCTCGTGAAATTCTCCGGCAAGGGCTTCGAGGGCGAGCTGGTCCTGGCGGGCCCCGCCTATTCCCGTCCCGACAAGCGCATGCTGCAGGCCTTCGTAAACCGCCGGAGGGTCCAGGAATGGGGACTCCTCGGCGCCATCGACTACGCCTTCGCGGGATACCTGCCCGGAGGCCTTCATCCCTTCGCCTTCCTCTTCCTCGAAGTAGACCCTGCCCTCGTCGACTTCAACATCCATCCCGCTAAAAAGGAAGTCCGCTTCAAGGACCCCGAAGGTCCCCGCCGCGCGATGGGCGCAGCAGTGCAGGCTTTCCTCTCCGAGCTCTCGCGGCGGGATCCGGCCCAAGTCTCGCCGGATCCATCGTCCGAGCTCGAGCTGGGCTTGGCGCCCTTCGAGGGGCCGCTCGAGTCCGCCTTCGCCGATTCGCGCTCGCGCTCGAGCGCAGTCCAGCACACGGGCTCATCTCCGGGATCGGGCGCGCCGTGGCCGATGGCCGGGGAACGCGACTGGGCGGCCTACGACGAGCTGCGCGAGCGATCGTCCGCCGGCCTCGTCCCGGCCCCGCCGGCCCCCGCGCCCGAGCGCGGCTTCCGATACCTCGGCTCGGCACTCGGCCCCTTCCTCGTCTTCGAGCTCGAAGGCGCGCTCTGGTTCCTCGACCAGCACGCCGCCCACGAGCGCATGCTCTTCGACGAGCTGATGGGCAGGCCGCCCGAGTCTCAGGAGCTCCTCATGCCCGAGGAGATCGAGGTCGAGGACGCCGAGGAGGACGCGCGGATCGGCGAGGCGGCCCGGGGCCTGGCCGAGGCCGGCTTCAGGCTTGAGCGGGAGGGCGGGGCCTGGCTCGTGGCGGCCGCGCCACCCGAGCTGGCGAAGGGAGCGGCCGAGGCCGCGCGCGAGCTCGCCAGGGGCTCGGGCGACGCCCTCCGCGCCGCGCGCGCGATGGCCGCCTGCCGCGCCGCGATCAAGGACGGGGACAGCCTGGACGACGCGGCGGCCGAGGAGCTCATCGCGCGGGCCTTGAGGCTCCCCGAGCCACGCTGCCCCCATGGCCGCCCCATCTGGTCGCGCATAACGCGCGAGCAACTGTACAGGCTGGTCCGGCGCGAGGTTTAGCTACAGCCCCGACAGCATCTGGTCGACCTCGGCGCGCTTGGCGTAGGAGGGATTCTTCGCGACGAGCTCGCCCAGGGTCTTCTTCGCGTTCGCGGGGTCGCCGGTGGAGGCGTAGAGCTTGCCCAGGTCGTAGTAGGCGTCCCACTTCGAGGGGTCGAGCTTCAGGAGGGCGACGAAGGCCTCCTTGGCCGAATCGAGGCGGTTGGCGGAGAGGTAGGCCTTGGCGAGGTTGTAGCGGACCGTGGAGTCCCGGGGCGCCAGGTTCATGGCGATCTCGTAGTGGAAGACCGACTTGTCGTACATGGCCTTCTTGCCGTAGGCGTTGGCGAGGTTGTTGTTGGCCTCGAAGGACTTGGGGTCGGCGCCGTAGGCCTCGTCGAGGTAGGCGAGGGCCTTGTCCGTGAGACCGGCGTCGAGGTAGATGCGGCCCAGGTTGATCCGCGGCTCGGCGTATTTCTTGTCGATCGAAGCCGCCTGGGCGTAGGCCGCGATGGCGCCGTCGGCGTCCCCGGCCTGCTCGTCGGCGAGGCCGAGGGAATACTGGTAGATGGCCACGTTAGGCGCTTGAGCCACGGCCTTGCCGGCATAGGTCACGGCTTCCTTGGATTTGCCGAGCTGGAGCTTCACCGTGGCCATGTTGTAGTTCGTGAGCGCGTCGTCCTTGACGCCGAGGGCCCGCTGGAAAAGGCCCTCGGCCGTCTTGTAGTCCCCGGCCCCGGCCTGGATGACCGCGAGCTCGCGCATCGCCTGGGCGTTGCCCGGGTCGAGCTGGATGGCCTTGCCGTAGGACTCGACTGCGGACTTGCGGTCGCCTTTGGAAGCCTGGATGCGGCCGATCTCCTGCCAGGCCCCGCCGTAGGAGGGGTTGGCGACGGTCGCCCTGCGGAAGGCGTCGAGGGCCTTAGCTTGGTCGCCCAGGGCCTTCCATGTGGAGCCGAGGTTATAGAAGCCGCGGTCGAATTTAGGGTTGAGGGTGGCGGTCGCCTCGAAGGACTGCCGCGCGTCCTCGTAACGCCGTGCCTTGAAGTAGGCAACGCCCAAGGCGAAGGAATACAGGTAGTTCTTCGGGTCGAGGCTCGCGGCCTGCTTGAGCTCGGTGATGGCGTTGTCGGTCTGGTTGAGGTCGGAGTTGATCTTCCCGAGGGTGTAGTAAGGGAGGGCGTTGTTGGGGTCCTTCTTCTTCGCGTCGCGGGCGGTCTGGATCGCTTCCTGAAGGGCCGCGTCGGCCTCGGCTCCCGGGTTCTTCTTCGTGGCCGAGTAGAGGGAGTCGGCCATGTCCGCCAGCTTTTGGCCGGCGAACTTGTCCTCGCCCTCGGGGAATTTGCCCTTGGCCTCGGCGAAGAGCCGCTCGCCATCCGCGAAGGCCCCGGTGTCGGCCGCCTTCTTGCCGCGCTCGACGAGGTCGTTGACCGCCCGCATCTTCTCCTGGAGCTCGCGGCCCTTCTTGGCCAGCTCCTCGGCCTCGGCCTTCTTGCGCGCCGCGTCGGCTTCGACCTCGGCCTTCTTCTGGGCGGCCGCCGCGTCGGCCTCGCTCTTCTTCTGTGCGGCGGCGGCCGCGTCCGCCTCGGCCTTGGCCGCCGCGGCGGACGCCTTGGCCGAGGCTGCGGACGGCGCCTGCGCGCCCGCGGGCGCCTTGAGCTTCTGCCCGAGCTTGTCGAGTGATTGGGCTATCGCCTTCTGCCCCGAGGCTTCGGCAGCCGCGGCGGCTCGGGCGGCCGCGGAATCGGCCCCGGACTTAGCCTGCATGGCCCTGTCGCGGAGCTTGCCGGCCTCGGGGTCGGAGGCGTTGTCGATGAGGAGTTTGTCCAGGAGGTCGAGGGCGCGGCTGTAGTCCCCCTTGTCGAGGTAGTACTGGGCCGAGCCGAGGACGTTCTGCCTGGTCTTGGCCGCCTTGGCAGGGCCGAGGAAAACGACTAGGCCGATGGCGGCAATGAGGGCGATGCCGGCGGAAGCGGCGATGATTATCTTAGCCCGTTTGGTCATGCTGGAGTCTCCCGAAGGACGATTGCGGCCGCGCCGTAGCCGGCCGATATGTGTACATGCGCGATCACTCGTCCAGCTTCAGCTCGTCGCCGTAGCCCTGGACGTCGCCGGCGCCGGCCGAGATGCTCGTCGTCTCGTCGGCCGCGGCCTTGAGGGAGGCGGCCATCTTGTCAAGCAGGGCCTTGCGCGCCTCCTCCTCGGCCACCTTCTTCGCCTCCTCGGCGGCCTTGACCCGCTCGGTCTCGGCAATACCCGCGCCGAGACGGTCAATCAGCTGCTCGATCGAGGCGCGCTGAGGGCTCGCCGGCTCGAGCTCGAGGTAGCGTCCGTAATCCTCCCGCGCGCCCGCGTAGTCCTTGACGGAGAGCCGGGCGTTCGCGCGGTTGAGGAAGGCGGGAGCGTAGGCCCCGTCTATGCCGATCGCCTGGCCGAGCATGTCGACCGCGAAGGAGTTCTTGCCCTGGAGGATGAAGACGTTGCCCAGGTCGTAGTAGAAGAGGGCTTTGAAGCGCAGGGACTGCCCCAGGCCCTTGCGCAGGGTGGCCGAAGCCTCGTCGAGGCGGCCGAGCTGCTGATAGGTCAGGGCCAGATAGAGCCAGGCTCGCTCGTCGACGCCTTGGTCGAGGACCGCCCGCTCGAGGACGGGCAGGGCTTCGGAGGGCTTGTCGGCGCGGAAGAGCCTCTCCCCGTCGGCGAAGGCATCCGCTCGGGCGGCGCCGATGGAAAGAACGGCGGCCGCGGCCGCAGCTATCAGGTATTGAGCCGCTCTCAACATGCCTCCCGTCCGACGCACCCTCCGACTTCCGGACTGACCGGCCCCGTCGGGGAGGTGTCGCAAAATCCCACGAAGTGCTCTATAGTATGATACCACGTAGGGGCCGGGGCAGCCAAGGAAGCCGGTCCCCCGGGACGGGGAAGCTAGAATGTCGTTCGTCGTCGTGCTCATCCTCATTCTCGGCGTCGGGGTCGCCTTCTTAAGCGTGTTCATCATACGCATGCTGGCGTCCCCCCGCCAATCAAAGGCCATAGCCGAGGCCCTCAAGCAGGGGCGCTCGGCCGTCGTCGTGCGCTCGGCCAAGGCCCTCATCTCCAAGGATCCGCGCAACGCGGCCGCCCACTGGTACCTGGCCCAGGCCTACCAGGCCGAGGGCAAGCCCGAGCTCGCGCTCATGGAATATAAAGAAGTCGGGAGGATCGGGCAATTCGGCCTCGAAGTCCCCGAAGTCGAGTTCCGCATAAAAATCGCCTCCCTCTACGAGCGCTTCAACCAGGTCGAGGACGCACTCAAGGAACATATCCTCCTCACGAAGATAGACTCCCGCTCCGCCGCGCATTTCATGGACGCCGGCCGCCTCTTCGAGGCCAGGGGCAAGACCGACGTGGCGGTCAACTACCTGCGCAAGGCCATCGAGATGGACGAGCGCATCCATCAGGCCCACCACACCCTCGGCCTCATCCTCTATAGGACCAAGCATCCCATGGAGGCCAAGTCGGAGCTCGAGCTCTCGATCAAGTGGAACCCCGAGGACCACGAGGCCTATTACTACGTGGGCAAGATCCTCAAGGAGATGAGCGACTATACCGCGGCTCTCCTCGCCTTCGAGAAGTCTGCCCGCAGCCAGGAATTCAAGCTCAAGTGCCTGGTCGAGCGGGGCGGCTGCTACATGAGCCAGGGGGCCCTGGACAAGGCCGTCTCCGAGCTCGAGCGCGCGGTGAAGCAGATCAAGGACGAAGGCGCGCCAGAGAGCCTCTACGGCCGCTACTTCCTCGCCATGTGCTACGAGAAATCGCGGAGCCTCGACCAGGCCATCGAGCAGTGGGAGCGGATCTACGCCAAGAAGCCGGGCTTCCGCGACGTCGCCGAGAAGCTCACCCAGTACCAGGAATACCGCACCGACGACCATATGAAGGACTACCTTACCTGCGGCAAGGAGGAGTTCTCCGAGATCTGCAAGGCGGTGGTCCAGGGCCCAATGAAGCTCTCGATCCGCGACATCTCGGAGATCCAGAACGGAGTGGAGATCATCGCCGTCGAGGGCGACTCGGACAAGTGGATGTCCGCCAAGAAGATCCCGACCCTCGTCCGCTTCCTCCGCGTCTCGGACAACCTCGACGATGGCGCCGTGCGCTCCCTCATCGACCAGATGAAGAAGCTGGGAGTGGTCCGGGGAACAATCGTGACCAGCTCGGGCTTCAGCCGTGCGGCCCTCGAATACGCCGAGAACCGTTCCGTGGAGCTCCTCACGAAGGATCGCTTGCAGGAGATGCTCGGGAAGGCGGCCCCGGCGGCCAGGAGATGAAGATCCTCTGCGTCTCGGACCAGGTCGACCCCCTGGTCTATTCGCCCAGGATGCGGGAGCGATTCAAGGACGTCGACCTCGTCCTCAGCGCGGGGGACCTCCCCCCGGAATACCTGGGCTTCATCACCTCCATGCTCAACAAGGACCTCGTGTACGTCGCGGGCAATCACGACCTCGGCATGCTCGAGGCCAGGGGCATGGCCCGCTGGGGGGGCTCGGAGCCCGACGCCGACGCCGTGGATACGTCGACGGGGGCGGTCGACGCGGGCTTCCGCGTCAGGAGGCAGGAGGGGCTCATCATCCTGGGGCTCCCGGGCTCGATGCTCTACAACAAGGGCCCGAATCAGTATAGCGAATTCGCGATGTCCGTCCGGATAGGCCTCCTCGTGCCGCGGCTCCTCTTCAACAAGCTCTTCCGCGGCAGGGCCGTCGACATCGTGCTCACCCACGCTTCCCCCCAGGGCATCCACGACCGCGACGACCTCTGCCACCGCGGCTTCGCCTGCTTCCTCTGGCTCATGCGCGCCTTCAGGCCGAGGTGGCTCATCCACGGGCACATACATCTCTACGACCTCGCCGACGTGCGCATCAGCAAGTACTGCGCCACGACCGTCGTCAACGCCTTCGGCCACTGGATCGTAGACACGGAGGAGGAACCGTGAACGGCTGGTTCGAGAACATGGCTGAGGACGACTTCGCCCGCGCGAGGACGCGCGAGCTCCTGTCCCGCCTGGCGGGGCTCCTCGACCCGGAGAGCGACAAGCTCCTACCCTTCGAGGAGGTCAAGGCCATCCTCAGGCCCGCTAGCGAGACTTACGTCGGCATGGAGGCCGTGGAAGTCGATCGGATCGTAGGAAGCGAGGGGCGCTACCGGGACTTCAACCGCCATTTCCTGCCGCGTAAGGGATTCCTGCGCTCGCGCTGGATCAGCATCGACATGGCCCATTACAAGGACGTGCCTCTCCCCCCAGTGCGCATCTACGAGGTCGGCGGGGTCTATTTCGTGCGCGACGGCAACCATCGTGTCTCGGTGGCCCGCATGCGGGGACAGACGATGATCGACGCGGAGGTGACCAAGCTCGATACGGTCGTCAACATCAGGCCCGGCTCGACCCTGGAGGACCTGCGTCGCGAGGTCGTCGCCTACGAGAAGACGCGCTTCTACGAGAATACGGGCTACGGGGCCATCACGGGCGACGAGCACCTCGACTTCACGAGCCCGGGCCGCTATGACCAGGTGCTCGAGCATGTCCTCGTCCATAAGTATTTCGTGAACCAGGGCATCGAGGGCGAGATATCCTTCGCCGACGCACTCTTCTCCTGGTACGAGAACGTCTACCGGCCCGTCATGACGGCCATCCAGGATGAAGGCCTCCTGACCCGATTCCCCGGCCGGACGAATTCGGACCTTTACATGTTCATCGTGCAGCACTGGGACGAGCTCAAACGCAAGTACGGGCTCGGCTATTCCCTGGGCGACGCGGCCAGGGACTACGGCGAGCGCTTCGGCACGACGCCGACATCGCGGCTCCGCGCCGGGCTCGCGACTGCCCTGAGGAGGCTCCGGGAGCGCATATCCGAGGGGGCGCGCGGCGAGGGGGGGAAAAGGCCGTAACCGAGCGGGCCCCGGGTTGTTACTATATCGAGCGCGCGATGACGAGACGCGCGGCTCCTGGACATCTCCTCTGTTAGGCACGGGTCGTGGCTTATCGCCGCGACCGGCTCCCGGGGTCCTCCTCCTTCCCCGGGAGCTATTTTTTCCCCAGACCTGCGGACATGCCACAAGCCCTCCCCCCCTCGGATTGACATATAGGCGGATTTTAAGTATCTTCCTTCGGCGTACAAGGAGTCATCCATGGCAGCTGTATCGAAGAACTCTCGTTCAACGAGCGCGACTCAGCGTTTCTATTGCCCTTGCGGCGGCGAGATCAAGATGAAGACCCTTTTCGAGAACGGCAAGGTCAAGAACCTCGCCGAGTGCGAAAAGTGCAAGAGGACCGAGCGTCGCCCCCGCGATTTCGTTTGAACTAAGGCATAGAGCGCAAAGGCCATCCTTAAGGGGCATTATTGCCCCAAGGATGGCCTTTTAACTATGTAATTAGCCAAGGGATCGCATCTCGACCAAGGCCGCGGTGATTTCGTCGTGGGCCCGGGCCAAGGCCGACAAGACATCCTTCTTCGCGCTAATAGTCGGCGTAACCGAGAGGACGCGGACTTGGAACCGCGCCCCGCGGAGGTTCCGGACGAGATCCTTGATCGTGGCGATCCTCCAGCCGCCTTCCAGCACGGCTATGACGAGCGGCAGCGGCGTCTCGTCGAGGATCTTGCGCGCACCGGCCGTATGGAAGGTGCCGACCCGACCATCGCGCGATCGAGTGCCCTCGGGAAAGATCACGGGGCAGGTTCCCTCGCGCTCGCAACGGCGTGCGAAGCGCAGGATGGAATGCATGGCCTGAGTGGCATCGCCCCTTCTCTTCACGAGGGCATGGCCCTGGCTGCGGAGGATCAGGGAAACGAGGGGAATGCCGTCGCCGAGCTCGCGCTTCGCCACGAATCGGAGCTTACGCCCAGGGAAGAGGGCCATGCAGACGGGGATGTCCATCAGACTTTGATGATTAGCGACGAGGAGGAATCTATCGGGCAGCTCCAAGCCCGAGGGTTTTTCGAACTCGAGCTTGACGCACCGATATCCTCCGAGCAGCGAAAATATCCGCCGAATGGCCATCTCTGAGTATTTTTCTCCGAATTCGAAGGAGCGGGAAGGCCAGAGAGCGCGGGAAACACTTAACAGGAAATCATAGCATATAAAGAGGATAATTATGGCTAGTATTACGAGGGCGTTGATCATCCATACCACCTATAATTCTTTTTATACTATGGAACCATGACCATGTTAAGCCGGGCCACTGCCTTGACAACGCCCTGCGCTTCTGGTAGCCTCGCAAAATAGTTGGCGGTATCGAGCTGTCATTTCCAGCCTTCGCCACTAGTGCAGTTTATGGAGGGTAGTTCATTTGGCAACAACGAATAAATCGGCAGAGAAGCGCAATCGGCAGGGCGAGAAGCGCCGTCTTCAGAACAAGACTGTGAAGACGTCCATCCGCAGCAGCGCCAAGAAGGTGGCCGTAGCCGCGCAGGGCAAGGACAAGCCCCAGGCCGAGACCGCCCTCAAGGACATGATCAAGCGCATCGATACCGCCGCTCGCAAGGGAATAGTCTCGAAGAATGCCGCGGCCCGCAAGAAGTCACGGATGCAGAAGCTCGTCAACTCTCTCAACGCCTAGTTCATCGCTAGGGCCTTGCCTAGCGCCGTGTCGGGCCTTTGGTCCGTCGCTTCGCCAGAGCCCGGGGTAGCGATTGCATGGGTCGATTTGCGGGCTCAAGGCTCGTGGGGCCTGGGCGAAACCCGGCGCTAAGCCGGGCGATCCTTACGGCGCCTGGGCCGAATACGGGCACGAAGAAGGGGATCATGGCTGGTAAAGTCACCAAGGCCGAGCTAATCGAAGCGCTTCACGCCGGCAGGACGTTGAACCGCAAAGAGATCCACAGCCTCATCGATGCTCTCTTCGACGAGATCAAGGGCGCCATCCTCTCGGGCAAGACCGTCGAGCTCCGGGGCTTCGGCACTTTCGAGGTCAAGCTTCGCAAGGGGCGTAAGCGCGCGCGCAATCCCAAGACGGGAGCCATCGTCTCGGTCGAAGACCACGGCGTCGCCTCGTTCAGGCCGGGTCGAGAGCTCAAAAAGGCCGCCTGGTCGATCGCTCCCGCCTCGGGCCAGTCGCCGGCGCCCTCCAACGAGCAGCCTGGCGTTCCCGAGTAGCCCTGGGTGTCGTCATCCAAGACGGGAACCGACATGGATCCGAAGAAACGAATACTCCTCGTCGACGACGAGCAGATCAACCTCGAGTTCTTTGAAGTCATGCTGACGAAGCTCGGCTTCCAGACCGAGAAGACCGATAACGGCGCCGACGCCCTCGAGCTGGTCAAGCGCTTCAAACCCGATCTCATCATCCTCGACAACGTCATGCCCAGGCTCTCGGGATGGGAAGTCACTAAGATCCTCAAGACGAGCGAGGAGTACCGCGAGTACGCCGAGACTCCGATCATCATGTTCTCGGCCATGGACGACGTGAAGGACAAGGTGGAGGGCCTCGAGCTTGGGGCCGACGATTACATCACCAAGCCCTTCAATTTCTCGGAAGTCCTGGCGAGGATCCGCGCCGTGCTGCGTACGCGCGACCTCATCCACCAGATCGAGCGCCGCGAGGCGCGCATCAAGGTCGCCGAGGAGATCGCGCAGCGCGTCCTCGGCTTCGCGTCGGGCCTACGCGCCCCCCTGGTGGAGCTTACGGCCGACGCCGCGGCCCTCGAGCCCGAATGCGGCGCCGCGCGGCCCTTCGTCGAGCGTACGCGGGCGGGGGCCTTGCGCGCGCTCGGCGGCCTCGACGCGCTCGACGCCGCCGTCCTAGAGCTCAAGGCCGAGGCCGACAGCCTCAAGAAGGACGAGACCGCCCTTCCCGCGATCAAGACCAGGTATCGGGGACATCCGGAATAGCGAGGGGGCGAATCCTATGATCACCGAGGAAAAGCGCAAGGTCGTCGATCTCTTCACCCAGGGCCGCAAGCTCTACAAGCTCATGCAGTTCGGGGAGGCCATGAAATACTTCGGCGAGGCCCTCAAGATCGACCAGAAGGACGGCCCGAGCAAGGTCTACTACCTCCGCTGCAAATTCTACGTCGACAACCCGCCTCCCGAGGACTGGGACGGCGTGTTCGTCATGACGACCAAGTGAAGCGAAGAATGCCCAAGTCCAGGAAGGAAGAGCCGGCGCCCGTCATCGCGACGACCCTCGGCAAGGAGACCAGCTTTTCCGGCACGCTCCGGTTCAAGGACTCCCTGCGCATCAAGGGGAAATTCGAGGGCGAGATCGACTCGCAGGGAAGGCTCGTGATCGATGACGACGCCGTCGTCAACGCCCGCCGGATCCGCGCCTCGAGCGTCGTGATCGGAGGCGTGGTGCACGGCGACATCGAGGCTGCCGACCGCCTCGAGATGCTGCCGAGCGCGAAGGTCTACGGCAACGTCCGTACCTCTAAGTTGCGCATCGCCGACGGCGTGGTGTTCGAGGGCAAGTGCGAGATGATCCGCGACCCCGCGTCCTTCGATCCCTTCGCCGGCGCGGCCGAGGGTTCGCCGGATGGCTCACCCGAAGGCGGAGATTAGTACCGCTCGCCGCGGCGCGAGCCTGGCCGAGGCCGCGCTCGCCCTCTACCGCGCCCTCCTAGGCCATGGCCTGCGCATCGCCTGCGCCGAGTCCTGCACGGGGGGACTCGTGACTGCCGCCATCACGGACATACCCGGCTCCTCGGCCGTCCTCTGGGGCGGCGTGGCGGCCTATTCCAACGAATGCAAGGTAGCTCTGCTCGGCGTGGCCGCGGGCGCGATAGCCGAATTCGGAGCCGTATCCCGAGAGGTCGCGGCGGCCATGGCCGAGGGCGCGCTGGCCGCGAGCGGCGCCGACATCGCCCTGGCGGTCACGGGCATCGCGGGCCCCGACGGCGGCAGCGCCGACAAGCCCGTCGGTCTCGTGTGGTTCGCCTGGCGCGACAAGTCAGGATCCGGACGCGAAGAGTCCGCGATCTTTCCAGGGGACCGCGCGGCCGTGCGCGTGGCGGCCGCTGAATTCGCGCTCCGCGGAGCGGCGGAGCTCGCTGCGGGCGGGCAGGCGATTCCCACCCGCTCCGGTCGCTAGGCGATATCGCTCGATATTGACAAGGCATTAAGCCCGGTCTATAGTCGTTCATAACGAGTCGAGCGGATCCGCGCCTTGGGTGCGCGGCCACGAACGCCAAGCGGAAGTCCCGGGAGGGAACGAAGCCTGAGCCCGCTCCGGATAGGGCAATAACCACCCCTTCCCGCCACGCCTCGCTATTCCCGACATGCATCGGATCTTCAAGAAGGAAAGGGCCTCAGGCGGCCCGCCGTACACAATGGATAACCCAGAACAGCGTTCAGAGAAGCCCGTGGCCATCATCCGCAAGCGCAAGACCCTGGAGCAACCCGAGTCGCCGGAATCGGCTTCCGTCGAGCCCCTAGCCGGACAGCCGGAGCTCGCGACCTTCGCCTCCGAGGACGAGTCCTCGGCCGCCAGGGAAGCTCCGCGGGACGAGGCGCAGGACTCGCCGGGCGGTCCGGACTTCGAGGGCGAGGGCGACGAGGCCCAGGCCGAGGGCGATCCCGGTTCGAAAAATCCCGTGCGGATCCGAGTCAAGCGCAAGGCCCCTCGCGCGGATGGGAGTTTTACGCCCG
>DBTW01000104.1:31750-32398 GCA_002307245.1 Spirochaetaceae bacterium UBA1306
TACGCCCGCGCGCGCGGATGGGAGCATCGCTCGCTCGGACGGGGGCATGCCGACGGACTCGGGCGCTTCCCGGGGTTCCGATTACGCCGAGGGCCGCGAAGGCCGCGACGCCATGCAGGCAGGTTTCGTGCGCAGGCAGGAGAACATCGAGCGGCAAAACGGCGGCCCCTCGGCTGCCTCCGGCGAGCAGGGCGGCAAGCCCGAGTCCGGCGAGAACCGCTCGCGCCTCTCGATCAACGACCTCACAGAGATGGGCTTGAAGGAACTACGCGACCTCGGCGGCAAGTACGGCATCAACCACGAGGAGATGATCTCCTTCAAGAAGCAGGAGCTGATCTTCTACATCCTGAAGGCGCATACGGACCGCGGCGGGATCATCTACGCCTACGGCTCGCTCGAGATCCTACCCGACGGCTACGGCTTCCTCCGCTCGCCCCAGAACTCCTACCTCCCCGGCTCCGACGACATCTACATCAGCCCCAGCCAGATCAGGCTCTTCAACCTCAAGACGGGCGACACCGTCTACGGGCAGATCCGCAGTCCCAAGGAGGGCGAGCGCTTCTTCGCGATGCTCCGCGTCGAGCAAGTCAACTTCGACGAGCCCGCCGTGGCGCAGAACCGCATCCCCTTCGAGAACCTCACGCCGCT
>DBTW01000216.1:0-3532 GCA_002307245.1 Spirochaetaceae bacterium UBA1306
ATGGCGCGCAAGGCGATGATTCTAAAGTCTCAAAAGAAGCCGAAGTATTCGACCCGATTGGTCCGGCGCTGCAAGGTTTGCGGGCGAGCGCGCGGATACCTTCGGAAGTTCGACATGTGCAGGATCTGCTTCCGGAAGTACGCTTCCGACGGCCTGATCCCCGGCGTGACGAAGTCGAGCTGGTAGGAGGTAGCGATGAGCGTTTCCGATCCCATCGCGGACATGCTGACAAAGATCCGCAACGCGAGCTCGGCCAGGCACGAGAAGGTCGATATCCCGACCTCCAAGCTGAAGCTCGAGATCGTGAAGATCCTCAAGACCGAGGGCTTCATTAAGAACTTCAAGAAGATCCAGGCGGAGGGCTCCAACGTCATCCGCATATTCCTGAAGTACGACGACGCAAACGACCCCGTAATCCACGGCGTGGAGAAGGTGTCGCGGCCCGGCCGGCGCGTCTACTCCGGGTACAAGGAGCTCCCGCGCGTCTTCAACGGCTACGGCACCCTCATTGTCTCGACCTCCGACGGCGTGACGACCGGGCGCAAGGCCGTAGAGAAGAAGGTGGGTGGCGAGCTCATCTGCACCGTCTGGTGACCGGGAGAACGATATGTCGAGAATAGGTGTCAAGCCGGTGCAGGTTCCCCAGGGCGTCAAGGTCACGGTTTCCAGCGAGCTGGTTACCGTCGAGGGCCCGAAGGGCAAGCTCACCCAGTCCTACGTCCCCGAGGTCGAGATCAAGGTCGAGGGCGGCGCCGTGCACGTCGCGCGCAAGTCCGACTCCAAGCAGGCCAGGGCCTATCATGGGCTCTACCGCAACCTCGTCAACAGCATGGTCATCGGCGTATCCGCTGGATTCACGCGGGCGTTGCTGATCAACGGAGTCGGCTACAGGGCCGAGGTCCAAGGCAAGCTGCTCGTGCTCAGCCTGGGCTACTCGAACGACTTCGGCGTAGCGATCCCCGAAGGGCTCGCGGTCGCCGTAGAGGCTAACGGCCAGAAGGTCGTGGTCACGGGCCGCGATAAGCAGCAGGTTGGACAGTTCGCGAGCGAGATACGGGGCCTCCGCCTGCCCGAGCCCTACAAAGGCAAGGGCATCAGGTATGAGGAAGAGAAGATCAGGAAGAAGGTCGGCAAGACCGGCGTGAAGTGAGGCCGAGGATATGAGCGTCAAGGAACTGAGCGACAAGCTCCGGAAGCGGGGGCAGCGCAAGCTGCACGTCCGCAAGACCCTCTCCGGCACGCCGGAGAAGCCCAGGATGACCGTCTTCAAGTCGAACAACTACCTGTACGTACAGGTAATCGACGATGTCGTCGGCAACACGCTGGTCTCCGCATCCAGCCTCGAGGAATCCCTGAAGGGGATCAAGAGGAACGTGGAAGGCGCCGGCAAGCTCGGCGAGGAGATCGGCAAGCGGCTTAAGGAAAAGAACGTTGCCGCCGTGGTCTTCGACCGCAACGGCTACAAGTACCACGGCATAGTGAAAGCCATCGCCGACGGCGCCCGCAAAGCCGGGATCACGTTCTAGGGGGACGGCGTGGATAATAGGGACAGAGGCAGGCGGGACGACTCCCCGCGCGACAATTTCATGGAGAAGCTGGTCAAGCTCAACCGGACGGCCAAGGTCGTCAAGGGCGGCCGGCGTTTCTCCTTCTCGGCCCTAACCGTGGTGGGAGACCGCCAGGGCATGGTGGGCTTCGGCTTCGGCAAGGCGAACGACGTCACCGAGGCCATCCGCAAGAGCATCGAGCGCGCCCGCAGGGCGATGGTCAAGATGCCCGTGAAGAACGGCACGATACCGCACGAGGTGATCGGCGAGTACAAGGCGACGCACGTCCTCTTGAAGCCCGCCTGCCCCGGCTCGGGGATCATAGCCGGCGGGCCGGTCCGCGCCATCATGGAGGCGGGCGGCGTCACGGACGTCCTGTCCAAGTGCGTAGGCTCGCGCAGCTCTATTAACATCGTCCGCGCGGTCTTCAATGGCGTGGAAAACCTGATGGACGCCAAGACCGTGGCCAAGAATCGCGGGAAGACGCTCAAGGACCTGTGGGGTTAAGCCATGGCTAAGAAAATAGAAGTCACCCTGGTCAAGAGTTGCATCCACCAGAAGCCGGAGAAGCGGGCTACCGTCCGCTCCCTCGGCCTCAGGAAGATCAGCTCCAAGGCCGTTCATGAGGCTACGCCCGCCGTGCTCGGCATGGTGCGCGCCGTAGAGCACCTCGTTTCCGTGAAGGAGATCGACTAACATGGCCGACTTCAATCTCCACGCGCCGGAAGGCGCGACGAAGAAGCGCCGGCGCATCGGGCGCGGCGCGGGCTCGGGCCTCGGCACGACCGCGGGCAAGGGCAACAAGGGTCAGCAGTCGCGCTCGGGAGGCAAGACCTATCCCGGCTTCGAGGGCGGCCAGATGCCCCTCTACCGGCGCCTACCCATGAGGGGCTTCTGCAATAAGCCCTTCGCCAAGGAATGGCAAGTCGTGAACCTCTCGCAGGTGGAGGCGAAATTCGCCGCCGGCGAGCTGGTCGACGGGCCGAGCCTTCAGGCGCGGGGACTTGTCAAGAAGGCTTCCGGGCTCGTGAAGATCCTCGCGGGGGGCGACGTCAGCAAGGCGCTCACCTTCCAGGTGGACAAAGTCTCCGCCTCGGCAAAGGCCAAGATCGAGAAGGCCGGCGGCAAGGTAGAGACGCCTTCGGGCGGCGAAGCGGCCGCGGGCGCCTGACAAGGCGAAAAGGGCGGACTTAAACTATGGCGAGCAACGCGTTATTCGACATCTTCCGCGTAAAAGAGCTCAGGCAGCGGATTTTATACACGTTCATGTGGCTCGCGCTGTTCCGGCTCGGCACCTATCTGCCAATACCCGGGATCAACGCGAGCGCACTACAGTCCTATTTCGCCACGCAGAACAGCACCTCCGGCGGGATCACGGACTACCTCGACTTCTTCGCGGGCGGGGCGTTCAAGAACTTCTCGCTCTTCATGCTCGGCGTTATGCCCTATATCAGCATGCAGATCATCATGCAGCTGATGCTGGTCGTCTCGCCCAAGCTCAAGAAGGTCTCCGAGGAGGACGGCGGCAAGAAGAAGATCGCGCGCTGGACCCGGCTCGGCACCGTGTTCGTCACCATCATAGAGTCCTACTCGATCACGGTCTGGGCCGACCGCATTCCCAATGCGATCGTCATGGCTAGGCTGCCCTACACCCTCGTCGCGATACTGACGGTGACGACGGGTACCATGTTTCTCATATGGATCGGCGAGCAGATCACCAAGCGGGGCATCGGCAACGGCGTCTCGCTCATCATCTTCGCCGGCATCGTGGCCAGACTTCCCAACGGCCTCTACGAGCTCTTCAAGAAAATCGAGCGCGACGAGCTCAACGCGATCTACGCCATAGTGGTGATGGTCATGTTTGTCTTGGTCGTTGTCATGGTCATCTTCGAACAGCAGGGGCAGAGGAAGATCCCAGTCAATTACGCGAAACGCGTGGTTGGCCGGAAGATGTACGGTTCCCAGAACACCTACATCCCCTTCAA
>DBTW01000216.1:3771-6864 GCA_002307245.1 Spirochaetaceae bacterium UBA1306
CCCAGAACACCTACATCCCCTTCAAGATCAACCCTTCCGGCGTCATTCCGGTCATCTTCGCCAGCTCGATCCTGACCTTCCCGCTGCAAATCACCAGCACACTCGGGGTGCGGTCCAAGTGGATGACCGATTTCTCGTACTGGCTCCGACCCTCCGGCTTTTGGTACAACTTCCTGTATGTGGCCCTGATTATCTTCTTCGCGTACTTCTATACGCAGGTCACGCTAAACCCGGCGCAGATCTCCAAGAACATAAGGGAGAACGGCGGATCGATCCCTGGTATCCGTAGCGAGAAGATGGAGGAGCACCTGACCCGCATCCTCAACAGGATCATCCTACCAGGCTCGATCTATCTCGGCTTCATAGCCCTGATCCCGAGCTTGGTGCAGACCTTGTTCGGCTTCCCGAGCCAGCTGGCCTACCTACTGGGCGGCACGTCCCTCCTGATCCTAGTAGGCGTCGACCTCGACACCATGTCGCAGATTAACGCGCTCTTGAAGATGCACCATCACGAGGGCCTGACCCGCAAGGGCCATATAAGGTCGAGGAACCTGTAGATTCTTTCGGCGGAATGTTTTACAATCGCCCTTCGGCGGTCGCCTTCCGGCGACGGATCCGCGGCTGGAAGCCGCCGGCCTTGAGGCCGCCACTGGGCAAGGAGTTCGGAAGTGAAAGTCAGGACGAGCGTGAAGAAGATATGCGATAAATGCAAGGTGATCCGGCGCCAAGGCGTCGTGAGGATCATCTGCGAGAACCCCAAGCACAAGCAGAAGCAAGGCTGAAGGGGAGGAGGAAGCCCATGGCACGTATAGCGGGAGTTGACCTCCCCAACAAGCACGTCGAGGTCGCCTTGACCTACGTCTTCGGACTCGGAAGGACCAGCGCCCACAAGATCTGCGAGGCGACCAAGATCGATCCGAACAAGAAGATCAACGACCTCTCGAACGAGGAGCTCGCCGAGCTCCGTAAGGTAATCGAGAACGACTACAAGGTGGAAGGACGCCTCCGCTCCGAGACTGCGCTGAACATCAAGCGCCTCATGGATATCGGATGCTATCGCGGCCTTAGGCACCGCCGGGGCCTGCCCGTCAACGGACAGCGCACGAGGACGAACGCTCGTACCCGCAAGGGCAAGCGCAAGACCGTGGCGAACAAGAAGAAAGCCGTATAGCGCCCTTCGGCGCTGACTGTAGGGAAGCTTATCGCATGGGCCGCCGCGCGGCCTGCGAATAAGGCCCAAGCCGATAGGCAAGGAGAGCGAACGTGGCAGTCGCCAAGAAGAAGAAAGAGAAAAAGAGCGTATACGAGGGCAACGTCTATATTCAGGCGACCTTCAACAATACGATCATCACGATCACCGACCTGAACGGCAACGCGATCTCCTGGTCGTCTTCGGGCGTCCATCAGTTCCGCGGGGCCAAGAAGTCCACCCCCTTCGCGGCCCAGACCGTCGCCGAGACGGCCGTTCAGAAGGCCCTCACAGTAGGGCTGCGCGAAGTGCATGTGTACGTAAAGGGGCCGGGCGTCGGACGCGAGTCGGCTATCCGCCAGCTCGGCGCTCTCGGACTCAAGGTCAAGAGCATCAACGACGTCACGCCCATCCCCCACAACGGTTGCCGGCCCCGCAAGGCCAGGCGCATCTAGCGCCCTGTGGGCGCTGACTGAATGGAAATTGATTTTATGGGTAGCCGCGAGCTTAAGGCTCGCAACGCGACCTGCGTATAACGAAGGGGCTTAAGAGATGGCGAGATACACTGGACCTGTATGCCGGCTTTGCCGGACCGAGCAGACCAAGCTCTTCCTCAAGGGCAATCGCTGCAAGAGCGACAAGTGCCCGATCAACCGCAAGGCCCTCCCCCCCGGGAAGGCCCCCAAGTCCCGTCAGGCGAAGCGCTCCGACTACGCAGTGCAGCTGCGCGAGAAGCAGAAGCTCAAGAGGACCTACGGCCTCATGGAGACGCAGTTCCGGAACACCTTTGAAAAGGCGCTCCGCATGACTGGCAAGACGGGCGAGAACCTCTTCGGCCTCCTCGAGCGCAGGCTCGATACGGTGGTCTACAGGCTTCGTTTCGCCAGCTCCCGCGCGCAGGCGCGCCAGCTCGTGCTCCACGGGCATATCGCCGTGAACGGCAAGCGCGTCAACGTACCCAGCTTCACAGTGAAGCCGGGCGACGAGATCGCCGTGCACGCTACAGCGAAGAAGCTCGGGGTATTCAAGGACTCCCTCCAGGAATTCGGGCGCTCGGGCGTTATGCCCTGGCTCTCCGTCGATCCCGATAACATGGTTGGCAAGTTCAACGCGGTCCCGCACCGGCAGGACATCACCGATATGGCCGACATCCGCGAGCAGCTCGTCGTCGAGCTCTACTCGAAGTAAGGAGCCGAAATGGCGCGGAAGAACCTACTCAAGGGTTTCAAGAGACCCAAGGGAATCACCTACGAGCAGAGCGAGTCCGGCCCCGACTACGGCAAGTTCCTCGCTTACCCGTTCGAGCCCGGCTATGGCACGACCGTCGGGAACACGCTGCGCCGCATACTCCTCTCTTCGATCCAGGGCTACGCGATCACTGCGGTCCGCATCGTGCGCTATGATTCAGAGGGCGCCCAGCATATCGTCACCAGCGAGTTCGAGACCATACCTGGGGTCGTCGAGGACACCATCGAGGTGCTCAACGCCCTGAAACAGGTCAGGATCAAGCTGCCCGACGACGAAGAGCAGGCCACCTTCCTCTACGAGCTTAAGGGGCCGTGCGACATCGACGGCGCCTTCTTCGGGAAGGACAAGGCCCTCGAGGTGCTCAACCCCGGGATCAAGATCTGCACCCTCATGGACGACGCCAAGATCGACCTCGAGCTGCAGGTCGACTTAGGGCGCGGCTACGTGCCGTCCGAGGTCAACGAGAAGTACGTGGAGGTAGTCGGGACCATACCGATGGACGCCATTTTCTCGCCCGTACGGAAGGTGCGCTACTCGGTCGAGCCCACGCGCGTGGGCCAGCGATCCGACTACGACAAGCTGGTGCTCGAGGTCTTCACCGACGGCACGGTCAAGCCGGAGGACGCTCTCGCCGAGGCGGCCAAGATCGCCAAGGA
>DBTW01000216.1:7157-17306 GCA_002307245.1 Spirochaetaceae bacterium UBA1306
CACTTCGCCATCTTCGTCAACTTCGACGAGGGCGAGGCCGGGGCGGACGACGAGAACGACGAGGTCGAGGAGCGGGTACGACAGATCCTCAACACGCCGGTCGAGGAGCTTGAGCTCTCGGTCCGGAGCTCCAACTGCCTGAAGAACGCGAACATCAAGACGATAGGCGACCTCACGCGCAAGACCGAGGATGATATCGCCAAGACCCGCAACTTCGGCAAGAAGTCCCTCCAGGAGATCAAGGACAAGCTCAAGGAGTGGAACCTGGGACTGGGCATGACGGACTATTCCGCCCTGCGCAACTACCTCAAGCTGTCCATGAAGAAGGAAGAGACCGATGAAGCATAAGATCGGATTCAACAAGCTCAACATGATGCCGGCCCATCGGAAGGCCACCATCCGCAATATGATGACCTCGCTCTTCCAATACGAGCGTATCACGACCACCCATGCCAAGGCTCTCGAGGTCCGGCGCTTCGCCGAGAAGGAAATCACCCGCGCCAAGGAAGACTCGGTCCATAACCGCCGAATGGTCGCGAGGAAGATCTGGGACGAGGCCATCCTGGCGAAGCTCTTCACCGAGCTCGGACCGCGCTACAAGGAACGGAACGGCGGCTATACCCGCATCGTCCGCCTGGGCGAGCGCGCCCATGACGCGGCCGACATGGTCGTGCTGGAGCTGGTGGATCGCAAGGACGACGGCAAGGCGGCGGAGCGCGAAAAGCGCAAGGCCGAGAAGAAAGCTAAAGAGAAGGCGCAGGGCCAGGCCTGATAGGGGAGGATGGATAATGTCTAAAGCCCATCGTGGAAAAGGTATCAGGGAACTCGCTGCGCACGGCCGTGGAGCATGCCCGGTTTGCAAGCGCGACGGGGTTAAAATCCTATACGAGCAGGAAATAGACGGTCAGAAGTTGAAGATTTGTAAGACCTGCAAGGCTACTCTCGCCAATAAAAAGAAAGCGGAAGCGGCTAAATAGGAATATCTACTAGACCCGTGTATGGATAACCCCTGTGTCCTCGGCGCAGGGGTTGTTTTATTTGTAAATATTATGAAAAAATCCGTATAAAATGGTGCAAGATTATAAAACAGGACGCCCGTCTGAAAATTGTGGGGTATACTTATTGGCTAGACTATTCCAGGCCTAAAGGGAACCTCAATGAAAAAGATCCGACTCGCTACGGCATCTACGTTGTCGATTCTCTTCTCCCTCGTTCCGGCAACCCTGGTCGCCGCCCCAGAAGTCACGTTACGCGTAAATCCCGAAGCTTGCATTCCTTTGAATAATCCCTCGGGTTTTTATTCGGACGGTAAAGAGCTAGAACTATATTCTATAGGATATGGCCTGAATCTCAATGCAAGTCTTTCGTTTTTTGGTTTTTTGTCCCCCTACCTAGAGGCAGGCGGCGGGGTTATACCGCAGTATAAAGCTGATAATTCATTAGTCTTCGGTCAAGGCGGCGGCGGCTTGGCTTTCTATGCCTATCCGACCCCTCGGCTTCTTTTGCAGGCCGGCGCCTCGGGTGGTCTCGGCTATGCAAACGCGCCTAAGTCCAGCTTGTCCGACGCCATCAGCGGCTCCGCCCTCTATTGGAAGGCCAAGGCCGAGCTCGGCTATCGCTTTAGCCCCACCTTCAGCATCCTCGCGAATGCCGGCTATTCGCAACTGCTCGGTACCGAGGCGGCGCTCTATAAAGGCATATCCGCGGGTATCGTCTTCAACCTAGGCCTCGATAAGCTCGGCGGAGGCTCCTCGGGCCTCTCTACCGAAATCCAGAAACAGCAGAGCATCTTGCCGATCGTCTACTACAAGAACGACAAGACGCCCATCGCCTACCTGAATCTGTCCAACGGCGAGTCCGCCGAGATCCGCGATGTTAAGGTAAGCTTTGCCGCCGGAGCCTACACCTCCCGTGAAGCCGAGTGCGGGGCTTATCCCTTGATCAGGCGCAACAAGAGCGTCGTGGTGCCGATCTACGCCAATTTCAACGACAAGGTTCTGGGCTTCTCCGAGACCACGAAACTCCAGGGCGATATCAGGATCGAATACAAGATCCTCGATTCCCAGCGGAGCGCCTCCAAAGTCATTACGGTCGTGTTCAATAATCGAAACGCCGCGACCTGGGCTGACGACCGCGTAATCGGCGCCTTCATATCGCCTCAGGACCCTTCCATGCTCGAGCTGTCCAAGTACATCGCCGGCCTCGTGCGCGTGCATTCGAGGCCCGAGATCGACAAGAACCTCCAGTATGGAATGGGGCTCTTCGAGGGCTTGCGCGTCTATGGCGTCACCTATACGCCCGACCCGACGATTCCCTATGTGCAGGCCCGCAAGGATAGCTCGAGCCTCGCCTATATCCAGTATCCGTACCAGACTCTCTCCTACAAGTCCGGCGATTCCGATGCGATAGCCCTTACGATGGCCGAGGCCCTAGAGTCCGTCGCGGTTCCCGCCGCCATAGCCGCCCTGCCTGAGGACGTGATCGTGGCCTTCCCCCTCGACATGCCCGAGGCCCAGGCTAGGACGACCTTCTCGAACCTCGGCAATTTCATCTACGACTCGGGCAAGGTCTGGGTGCCCTTGCGAGCCTCCATGATTCGCGACGGATTCCTCCGATCCTGGCAGGCGGGGGTCGAGCTTTGGCAAGCCCATGCCCAGGATA
This sequence comes from Spirochaetaceae bacterium UBA1306, assembly GCA_002307245.1. Taxonomy (GTDB): domain Bacteria; phylum Spirochaetota; class Spirochaetia; order Treponematales; family Rectinemataceae; genus UBA1306. The sequence continues at coordinate 9,819 of DBTW01000216.1, forward strand.
AGACCACGGCGAAGCTCGTCCAAATCGACGAGGCTTGGAAGGAATACCTGCCGATCGCCCTGGCCGACGTCGATTTTAAGCCCACCAAGCCTACGGAGGACTCCGTTAACCTGGCCTTCGAGAACGTGCTCGGACGTTTCATCACCGCCGAGGTCGCCCCCAAGGTCGATCGTCTCAAGGCCGGTTTCGAGGGCGCCGGCACGGGCAAGCAACATAACAGCCTCGGCATCGTCTACGCCCAATACGGCCTCTATGCCGAGGCTAAGGCCGAGTTCGAGCAGGCGGCCAATCTCGGGCACTTGCCGGCCCTCGTCAACTTGGCCAACGTGGCCTTCCTCCTAAAGGACTACGAGACGGCGGCTAGCTACTTCGAGAAGGCCCTCGCGACCCAGCCCGGCAACAAGGCGGCTATGATGGGCTTGGCTCGAGCCCGCTACGAACTCGACGCCTATGCCGAGGCCGACGACCTTTTCGCGAGGGTTAAATCCATCGATCCCGTCCTGGCTGAGCATTACGCCTACCTCTCGTCGAAGGTCGATGTGGGGCAAGCCCTCCGCGCCTCATCCGCCGCGGCCGATCGTGGCGGCGGCATGACCTGGGACCAGGAAGAATGAACCAGGCCGCGCGAATTTCGCGCGGAGGGCCCATAGTGCGCCGAAGGCGCGGCAGGTCCTTCGCGAGGGCGGCGGTCGCCGTCGCCCTAGTCCTCGTTTGTTTGCCGGCGGCCGCCCAGACCGCCGGCAAATTGTTCGTTCGGCCCCAGGCCGACGCCTACTTTCCCCTGGATACCTACGAGGATTCCCTGACCGGAGAGACTAAGCAGTTATATTCCTCCGTCGGCTTCGGAGCAGGAGCCGCCCTCGATCTCTCCGTTACGAATTGGCTCGTGCCCTTCGCGCGAGGGATGTACATCAACGCGCCCTATTCGGGCGGCGGGCAGCTACTGGGAGCCGAGGGAGACCTCGGCCTCGGCCTGGTCTTCCGTCCACTCGACCGCATGTCGATACGGCTCGACGCGATGGGCGGGCTGGCCGAGCTATTCCCCAGCGGGGAGAAATCGGGTACCGCCTACGCCGCGGGAGGGCGCCTCGGCCTCGAGTACCGGCTCGCGCCTTCATGGAGGCTCTCGGCCAGCGGCGGTTACCAGACTTACCTGGGCGGCGACTGGCTGCCCATATTTTCCGCGGTCCAGGCCGGGCTTTATATTGGCTACGACCTCTCCGCCCTGGGCGGGGACAGACCTAAGCTCGCGGTCGAGGATCCGAAGCTCGACGCCGTCTTCCCCTCGCTCTACGCCTATTACGACGACAATCCCTTCGGCACCGTCAAGGTAGTGAACCGCGAGGATTCCGCGATACGCGATATAACGGTGTCGTTCAACGCGGGCCATTACATGGACCAGCCCAAGGTCTGCGGCGAGTACGGCAGCCTCGCCTCCGGCGAGTCGGTCATCGTGCCGGTGAAGGCCCTCTTTACGGACTCGGTGCTCCAGATCACCCAGGGCACCGACGCCAAGGGCGAGATCATCGTCAAGTACAGCTATCTCGGTTCGGACCGCGAGTCGCGCGTTCCTATCGACTTCCGCATGCATCACCGCAACGCGATCACCTGGTCGGACGACCGGAGGGCCGCGGCCTTCGTGTCGCCCACGAACCCCGCGGCTCTGTGGTTCTCCAAGTACGCGGCGGGAATCGTGCGAGACAGGCTGCGCGGAGACGTGAACAAGCCCTTGCAATACGCCATCGGCATGTTCGAGGCGGAGCGCCTCTATGGCCTAAACTACGTCGTCGTTCCCGCGAACGACTACTCGGTCAAGCATGGCCTCAAGGACTACATAGACAGCGTCCAGTTCCCGCACCAGACCCTCACCAACCGCGGCGGCGACTGCTCGGATCTCGCGATACTCTTCACGACCCTCATGCAGACGGTCGGCGTCAAGGCGGCCTTCATCACGATTCCGGGTCATATCTTCGCGGCCTTCGACACGGGCCTGGGCGAAGCCGAGGCCAAGGCGGAGTTCTACGATCCCAACCTCCTCATTTATCGCGAGGGGGAAGCCTGGATACCGGTCGAGATCACGATGGTGAAGGACGGCTTCATCAAGGCCTGGCGCGTCGCGGCGAAGGAATGGGCGGACAACCAGCGTGCGGGAACCGCGGCCTTCTATACCCTGTCCGACTGCTGGAAGGTCTACCCGCCCGCCGCCTTCCCGGGCGTGAACCCGCGCTTCGTCCTGCCGGCCGACACCGATACCGCAGTCGCCTTCGATGGCGCCCTCGATCGCTTCGTCGCCCGCGAGATCGAGCCTCGGGTTCAGTCCCTGCAAGCCGAAGTGGCCGGCGCCAAGCCTGAGCAGCGCGCGAACGAGCTCGGCATCCTCTATGCTCGATACGGCATGCTCAAGGAGTCCTGGAAACAATTCTCCGATTCCGCGAAGACCGGCTACCAGCTCGCCTGGACCAACCTTGCGAGCGTCGCCTTCCTCCGAAAGGACTTCAAGCTAGCCCTCTCATATTACCAGTATTCATACGGGCTCGATGCATCCGACGACAACGCTCTTCTCGGCAAGGCTCGATGCGAATACGAGCTCGAGGACTTCGACGCTTCCGACGCGGATTACGCAGTGCTCAAGGCCCGGAACCCGAGCTTGGCCGGAAGGTTCGCCTACTTGGCCTCGATCTTCGGCGGAGAGGGAAGGGCCTGGTCGCTCGCGGACCGCGCGAGCTCCACGACCTGGGCATCGTCCAGAAGTCCGGCTATCGCGGCGAAAACCGCGACTCTAGCTATCGCGAGCGATGTTCAAAATGCCACTGAGCTGGCAAATAAGGCCAGGGCCGAAGCTTTAGCGAAGGCGCAGGCGGAAGCCTTGGCGAAGGCACAGGCGGAAGCTCTAGCGAAATCCCAGGCGGAAGCTATGGCGAAGTCTCAGGCCGAGGCGAAGGCCAAAGCCGATGCACTCGCCAAGGCTCAGGCCGAAGCGAAGGCTAGATCCGAAGCGCAGGCTGCGGCTGAGGCGAAGGCCAGGTCCGAAGCCTTGGCAAAGGCACAGGCCGAGGCTAAGGCGATCGCTGAAGCGAATGCCCTGGCCGACGCGAAGGCCAAGGCCGATGCGGAGGCCCAAGCTGTGGCCTTGGCCAAGGCCCAGGCGGAAGCACGCGCATTGACCGATGCCCAGGCCCAGGCCGAAGCCCAGGCCAAAGCCGATGCTCTGGCTAAAGCGCAAGCCGAGTCCATAGCCAAGGCTGAGGCCGATGCCAAGGCTCAGGCTGCAGCGCTGCAAAAGGCCGAGGCTGACGCGAAGGCAAAGGCCGAGGCTATGGCTATAGCCGATGCCGAGGCCAAGGCTAGGTCCGAAGCGCTGGCCGTGGCTCAGGCCGAGGCGTTGGCAAATGCGCAGGCTGAGGCTAAGGCGCAAGCGGAAGCTATCGCCAAGGCCCAGGCCGAAGCGCAGGCTGCCGCCAATGCCAAGGCGGAAGCCGATGCGAAGGCCAGAGCCGAGGCCGATGCCTTGGCTAAGGCGGAAGCCGATGCGAAGGCGAAGGCCGAATCCGATGCGAAAGCCAGGGCGGAGGCCGAGGCCCTAGCCAAGGCGGAAGCCGAAGCGAAGGCCAAGGCTGCCGCGAACGCGAAGAGCGTGAACGTAGCCGCGCCCGTCATCGCGAGCGAGCTACCCAAGGACATCGAGCTCGCTCAGAAATCGGCCGAGATTGCCGAGCAGAAGAAGATTGCTTCGGCCGAGGCGACGAAGCCGGCGGCGGACAAGCCGATCAAGCCCCTTGCACCTCCGACGATAGCGGCAGAGCTGCCCAAGGACGTCGAGCTGGCCCAGAAAGCGGCCGAGATTGCCGCGCAGAAAGCTAGCGCAGTCGCGCAGCCTAAGCCGGCTCCCGCTGCCATGACGCCGGCCCCCATTGTCGTAGCGCCGGCCCCTGTTGTTGTGACGCCGGCTCCCGTCGTCGTCGATGAAAGCCCCAAGGTCGTTCCTTCGGTAGCCCCTATCGTCACCGCCGCGCCTGCTCAGGCCGCGCCGATGGCAAGTACGACTTCCGATTCAATAGCCGCACAAACCGTACCGGAGACGCCTGTTCAGGCTGCGGTAGTTCCCGAAGCGGAGAGCGTGCAAGTCCCTGCCGTCGGTGCCTCGGATCTGCCCCTCTCCATAGATAATGAGCTGCTCGTCGAAGGCTTCGAAAAGACCATGCCTCTCGTAGGGAAGTGGAAGGTCGAATCGGGCATTGCAAAGCAACTCGATCCCGAGGCCTTCTACGCGAAGCTCGCCCTACCCCTCTTGCAGGACAAGAGGACGTACAGCTTTTCCTTCACCGCCAAATCGGACGCTCGCGGTCGCGGCTGGGTAGGTTTGGGCTTCCACGCCTTCACGCCCAAGTCCTATACGCTCAAGGGCTACGGTTCGGGCGATTCGCTCTGCGTCTGGCTCACGCGCGATCCCGTGCATTTCAAGGAAAATATCACGAGGCTGCAGCTCTATCGTTCCGTCGACGATTGGGACATGAAGCTCCTGGATGAAGTGCCGGTGACTGAGTCGATCTTCGACGACAACCGATTCGACATTACCATTGACCCGGTTTCTGGCGATGTATCGGTCTCGCTCAACGGGACGGAGCGCCTCGCGGCCAAGGGGATCGTCGATCTGCATACCGGCTTGTATGCGCTCTTCCGCGCCCTCGATACGGCGGAGTTCTCGGACTTCAGGGCGGAAGTCAGGAAGTAGGAATAAGCTCGCCTTAAGGCCCTACAAGCTTTATGGCGAATGACGCGACTAAATTGGTTTCCGGGGGACAGTATGGCAAGGATTAAGACGACGGCAAGGACCTCGCGCGGCGCTCGAGCCCTCACGATCGGCATCGCGCTTGCGGCGATAGTGATGTCGTGCTCCAACATGCTCACCGGCAACGACATGAAGGCCAAGATAGGGGCGGACGTAGCGGCGGCCAATGCGGAAGTGGTGAAGATAACGATACAAGCGGATCCTGAAATGTCGGGCGGGACACCTTCTCCGCTGGGACAGAGCGTCAGCGTTAAGGTAGGGGTACCCCTCGCCATTACTACTTCCGTGAATACTTCGAACGAATTCAAGAATTGGACGGCTACTGGGGACGGCACTGTCGTATTCGACTCCGCCACTACGGCTTCGACAAACGTGACTATAAAGAAATCCGCGACCAATATCGTCGTACAAGCTAATTATTACTCAAGGCCTACGGTTTCCATATCGCCCGTAAACGGGTTCGAGGGCGTGAAGCTGAATAAGAAGATCACTTTCGATTTCAGCCAGGAGATGGATTCGACAACGGTATCGCTTGATAACATCAAGGTTCTCGAGAAGAGCAAGACGGCTACGGTTTATACCGACATGACGACGACGTATTTCTCAGGTATTTCGGCAATGAGCGGGAATATGTCATTTTCCTTAACTTACGTAGAGGGCAAGAGACTACAGCAAAATTATAACTATAAGGTTGCGTTGACCGCGAAGAGCATTAAGGATGTCAATGGCGTCGCGATGGAGAACTTCGTCCCGAGCGTCTTTACGACCGGCACGGGTGCCGATACCGAAGCGCCGGTCATAAACAAGGCATATATAGGCAAGGCCCTAGCCGACGATCTCGAAAATTCGAAAACCCAGAGCGTGTCGACGAATGCCAATACCGTATACCTCTGGATCGAAGCCTCTGACGATACCTCCGTGGATACCTTGACCTTGACCGAGTACATGAACGGCAAGGCGATCGTCCATACGACGGCAGAGTCGGTTATTACGTATCAATCGGGCAATAACGCTTTTGTCTTGGGAACGACCTTCGAGGACGGGACTCTTGCAGGCGACGGTGTCAGGACGATCAAGATACAGGCTACCGATCCGACCGATAATACAACGGATATCGGTTCCGCCGGCTCAGTTACCGTAAGCTACGACACGACCCCCCCCGATCTAAACGCGACGATCTTTACCACACTCACAAGAACCAATGTCCTTGCGCAGACCGCTACGATAGCCTCCAGCGATGCACTCTCCGGTATCGCGAGCTACAGGATCAGCGGGAGCGGTGTTGCGAACGCGGTTACCAAGGTTACGACCGATACTTCGACGACCATGAGTTTCGATCTTGACACAGTGGACGGGAATAAGGATGTGACGCTCACTGTCACGGACGCCGCGGGGAATGCTACGAGCAAGACGAATACCATAGCCCTGGATCATACTCCGCCGGCGGCACCCGGTACGATCCTGAAATACACAGGCTCGTCGGAAATTTACTACAACGCGTCCGAGACCAGCATGAACGTAAAGGTGACCATTCCCGTCAGCGAGGTCGACGCGAACTATAATGCCGCGGTAGGTGATGTCCTTGCCCTGAGGGTTGATGGAGCCGCGATCAAGACTCAAGCGCTGAGCGCTTCGGATATCACTAATGGATATGCGATATTAACCGTTACAAGCTCTGAGCTTGGTTCCGATGGATCGAAGGCCCTTACGGCGCGCCTGACGGATGTCGCTGGAAACGAAGGCGCCGTAAGTGCTTCGGTGTCGATCTTGAAAGATATGGTGTATCCCGTTATCAGCCTCGGTTCCTTTGTTTCAAATAATGCAACTAACTCGGGTTATGCGAAGAATGGCAATGAGCTGAGCATTACCTTTACCCCAGCAGATATAAATCTCTCATCAGCGGCAAACGTCATCCTGGCAGGGAATAGTAGTACCGTTAGCGTTTCTAATGGGAAAACGGCAATCGGTACAGTCCCATTAGCATCGAACGCCGGTGATGGCGTTGCGAGCTACTATGTCACAGTCACGGATATTGCCGGCAATAGCGCTACGGTCGGGACGGGCACTAATACTTTGGCTACGAGCACGGTGACGATAGACAACACGGCGCCGACGGTGAGCTTGGCGGCGAGCGGGAATGGGACGTTCGCGAAGTACAAGGCGGGGACTTTCACTTATTCGGCGACGTTCTCGGAGGCGATGTACACGGCGACCGCTCCGACCCTGACCATCGGTTCGACAGTGCCGATTAGCGGCAGCTTGACGTCGACGAGCGCGGATAAGAAGACCTTTGAGTATTCGTTCGTAGTGCCTGCGTATAACGCGGGCACTCCGACGACGAATTACGATGGGACGACGGCGTACACGACGACGATGGTGGCGAAGGATCTAGCGGGTAATACGATAAGCGGGTATACGGGGAATAGCATCTACCTGGACAATACGGCGCCGACGGTGACGATCGGGGCCGTGTCGAGGGGCGGTCCCGTGAATTCCGCTGGCATGGCGGCGAGCGCGGTGACCTATGGGGTATCGTATAGCGAGGCCGGGGCCTATAGCCTGACGAGCGTGGGCTGGTACGCGCCGAGCGGTGATGCATCGTTTGGATCGACGTACTCGATAACGAGTGGGACAAGCGCGGCGGCGACGGTGAGCTTGACGGGTTCGACGGGTGACGGTCCCCTGGGGATCACGGTGCC
>DBTW01000179.1 GCA_002307245.1 Spirochaetaceae bacterium UBA1306
CTCGGCCGCCCCGCTAGAGGACGATGGTCTTGGAAACGTCCTCGACGTTGACCCCGAAGAGCCGCTGGAGCTCCTCGGCCTTGGTATAGGAAGTGCCCGCCTTGGAGTTGAAGAACTGGATGAACTCCCTCATGGGAGCCTCATCCTTCTTTAGTTCGTAGTACGCCGAGGCGAAGGCGGCGCGGAACAGGCCTTCCTCTGCCAGCTCCATAGTCGAGAGCTTGCCGAACTGCCGCTTAGCGCGGCCATCGACGATGGCGGCGGCGCCGTCATACCCGATTGTGAAAACGAAATCCTCTCGCGATAGCATCTTTTTCTCCGTTCGATCGGAATTGCGGCCCCCCACCGGGGCCTTGCCTCCGGCAGGGGGTCCGCGCTGGGCCTAGGCCGGCGAGAAGCTTTCCTTGGACGCGCCGCAGAGCGGGCAGACCCAGTCTGAGGGCAAAGCCTCGAAAGACGTCCCCGCGGGCACCTTCCCATCCGGATCCCCGATGGAAGGATCATACACGTAACCGCACACGTCGCACACGTACTTCTTCATGCGCATCTCCTTATGATCAGTTTTTCCAAAGGCCGTGCTTGTTGCAGTATTCGCGGGCCTGCGCCTTGTCCGACTCCACGGGGAAGAAGGCCTCGCTCTTGTCCCCAGGCTTGAGGAAGGCGCGGTACGAAGCCGCGCAGCCGCCGTCGGCGGCGGCGGGTATCGAGAGCTCGATCCACTCGATGTAGTGCTCGGCTTCCATGGGATGGGCCACGGAACCAACCTTGACGAGGATTCCGCCGGGACGACGCTCGAGAACGGGCACGTGCTTCTCCTTGGCCCCGTCCGTGGCGTTCTCGGCGAGAAGGCGCATGGGCTTGCCGCAGCAAGCCGGATCGCAGCCCGACTCGTGCAGGGACTCCACGATACTGCCGCAGGAATCGCACTTGAAAACTTGAAGCTTCTTGGCCATTTGCTCCCTCCCTGACGCTATGCCTTCGGTAAATGCTCGGCCCTGTCCCAATTACCAATTCTCGCCCAGGAGCTCGAAGTAGGCCTGCGGATGCGCGCAGGCCGGACAGGCCTTCGGCGCCTCGGGACCCTCGAAAAGATAACCGCAGTTCTGACAGCGCCAGACGGCCGGCTTATCGGACTTGAAGACCTTACCGGCTTCGATGTTGGCCGCCAGCTTCTCGTAGCGCTTCGCGTGCTGCCGCTCGGCCACGACGATGGCGTCGAATACGGCGCCTACGGCCTCAAAACCCTCGGCGCGGGCCGTCTTGGCGATGTCCGGGTACATCGTCTTCCACTCGTGGTTCTCGCCCGCCGCCGCCGCGAGGAGGTTCTCGCGGGTCCCACCGATGACACCGGCCGGGAAGGAGGCCTCGATCGCGACCTCGCCGCCCTCCAGGAACTTGAACATGCGCTTCGCATGCTCCTTTTCCTGATTAGCCGTCTCCTCGAATATCAAGGAGATCTGGATGTAGCCCTCTTCCTTGGCCTTGGAAGCGAAGTACGTGTACCGCATCCTCGCCTGCGATTCCCCGGCGAATGCCGTCATAAGGTTCTTCTCGGTCCGAGTACCCTTGAGGCTCTTCATTACCCGCTCCTTTGCTATGGATTGGACCCGCACCAGAGCGGCGTCGCGAGGCTAAATATAGCCAATCGGCGGCCTTGACGCAAATGCAAACGTCCGGCCACGCCGAGAAAGCTATTTCCCCGACAGGGAGACGCCGAAGACCCAGCCCTGGTAGCCTGCCGCGGCAGGCCTCGACGAGGCTCGCCTCCCTGGGCGAGGAACATCGCGAGCCTCGTCGTATTCGGCATGTCGTTCCTCGCAACGGCGCTTATCAGGTCTGGAAACAGCCGGTCGGGCGAGGGCTGGGAGGCCCAGGGATCTTCCAGGCTGGGAATCGAGCCCGAGAGGTAGGCCCCACCCGAGAGATCGGCGTCCATCAAGCCCAGCCTCGTACCGAACTATGATTCGTCAGGATCCTCGCCCATTTCGCATGGAGGGGCCTCGGCTTCCCGCAGGCTGGGGAAAAGCCGCGGCCGCGAAGCAGAGGAGGATTGGCGTCGCCCCAATTTAACCCGTCCCCGCCTCAAGCGGCAGGAGCCTTCGCGCGCGGTATGTGACGGAGGTTCCCATGTCTCTTGCCCAGGTATACGACTCCGCCCGCGGTAAGCCTGCGATAAGGCCCCAAGCCAGGGAGCGCCTCGCTCGAGAAGGCCCCTCCTCCCTGTCGGACGAAGAGCTCGTAGCGGTGATCCTCGGCACCGGGACCCGAGGCAAACCCGTCCACGCCCTCGCCGCCGAGGTGATCGAGCTGATCGACCGATCGCGGGCGATGCCCGTGGCAGGGCTCCTGTCGCGCATCGTCGGCATGGGCTCCGCCAAGGCCGCGGCAGTATGCGCCGCCCTCGAGCTGGGCCGCAGGCTCTACGGCATCAGGGACAAGAAGATTTCCTCCCCCGGCGACGTCTGGCCCATCGTGGCGCATTGGTCTGACCGTAAGCAGGAGCGCTTCATCTGCTGCTCCCTGAACGGCGCCCACGAAATCATCGCCACCAGGGTCGTGTCGGTCGGCTTGGTCAATAGAACCGTCGTCCACCCCAGAGAAGTTTTCGCAGACCCGATAACGGACCGCGCCTGCGCCGTCGTCGTCGCCCATAACCATCCCTCGGGCCGCCTGGAACCGAGTCCCGAGGATAGGGACATCACGGCGCGGCTCAAGACCGCGGCCGACACCCTCGGCATAGCCCTCCTGGACCATATCGTCTTCTCCTCCGAGGGCTACTACAGCTTCGTGGAGCACGGGCTCCTGGACCCGCCCATCCCGGACTAGCCTCAGTCGCCATGGATCCAACACATTCCCGGGCTATGCTTCTATATCATGGATACTTTCGACAAATTCCTGGAATCTCTGTCCCTCGACGCCGACGGGCTCCAACGCCAGTTCATGAGCTTCTCCTCGATCTTCAACATCCTGCTCGCCTCGGCCATGGGCTTCCTCGTCCTGGCCATCTACATGGCCAGTTCGGGCAGAGAACGCCGCGACCGCAACCTCTATACCGTGATCCCAGTGCTCTCGGTCCTCATGGCCGTCATGATGCGGATCGAGGGCCCGCGAGCCATCTCCTTCTTCGGTATCTTCGGGATCATGAGCCTCATCCGCTTCCGTTCGGACATCACCGATCAGCGGGGTATCACCTTCATACTCTTCGCGGTCATCGAAGGCGTCATCGTCGGGGTCAACGCCTATCTCCTGGCCATCCTCGCATGGGTCGCGGTAAGCGCCTCTATCTTGATCGGCCGCTACCTCTTCGGCCAGCAGGTCGGCTACCGCCTCGTCATCAGGGTCCCGGCTTCGGGCTCAGGAGACGCCAGAGAGTCGGTTACCGCCTGGTTCAAGGCCAGAGGAGTTACCATCAGCTTAACCGGCCTCAGCCTTTCAAGCGAGCAAGATTCTAAAAACATGTCTTGGGAAGAGAAGTGCAAGGCCGATTTCATACTCTTCCCCAAGGCCGAGCCCGGCTTTCTGGCCATCCTTCCCCAGTTCTTCGCGGACATGAAGGCGAAGGGCATTGAGGTGGAAATGAAGCGTCAGGACGCAAGCTAGGAGGTCGGGCCCTTGTCGACGGCCGCGTCCGCTCGAGCGACCGCGATCTCCTTGCCGCTCGTATCGAGGAGCATCCATTCCCCTCCCGGCCGTTTCGCGCGCGACAAGTCGCCCGAGAAGTCTTCGGCCTTACCATAGGCGGGCTTGATGGCCCACTCCCCGCTCGGACCGATATAGCCCCAAAGCCCCGTCCCCCTGTCCTTCTCCCTGGCGAGGCCCGAGCGGAAAGATGACGGCTTCTCGAAGCGCGGGGCGATGCGCACGGCCCCGCTCGAGTCCAGGAAGCCCCAGAGCTTGCCTTCACGGAAGGGCCAAAGGCCCTCGGAGCCCTGGTCGATCTCGTCCCGCTCTGGCTTGGCGATCCAGGTCCCGTCGGCGCGGAGGAGTCCCCATTTGCCCTTCGACTTGGCCCGCGCCACGCCGGAGACGAAGGGACCTGCCTTCTGGTAATTCTCGGGCAGTCGGAAGACGCCTTTTTTGTCGATATAGCCCCAGGATCCCGACTTCTTAGCTGGCGCCAGGCCTCCGGAGAAGTCGTCGCCGCCATCGAACTTGGGTTGTATCGCCCAACGCCCCGCCTCATCCACGAAGCCGAAGAGCCCGCCGGTCCAAGCGAAGGCCGCGCCCTCGCTGAAGGGCCGGATATCCTTGTACTTGAGCTCGCCCAATGGTTTGCCCGAGCGGTCCACGAGATGCCAGTAGCCGCCCGACTTGACCGGGATGGCCTTGCCGGAGCTCGGCCGGATATCTTCCCAAGCGGGAGCCAGGACCCAGCCGCCCCGGCAATCGATCAAGCCGTGCTTCTCGCCGCCCGAGCCGTCGAGGGAGGCTTCGGAGCTAACAGTGACCTCGGCGAGGCCTTCGGCAGTGAAGGGCTTGGCGTCCACGAAACGCGGCTCGATCGCCCATTCGCCCCGGCGATTAACGTAGCCCCAGAGGCCACTAGACTTCCATGGATAGAGGTCTTCCCCTCCCTGGGCTCGCAATGCCCCGGGAAGAGCGATGATCGAGACCAAACAGAGACCGAGTATCCGACGTGGCTTCATCGCCATTAGTCGCCCAGACTGCGGGAAATCGCCAGTTTCCATGTCCCGGGGCAGGTCTCTCCGCTATCATCGGCCCACCAAGGAAAGGTAAGGCCGACCTTCCATTCACCTTCCCCGAGCTCGGAATCCCATTGCAGCCCACCCGAGAGCTGGCGCTCGACATCGCTCGAGCTCGAGAACGCGAAGTCCTCGGCCTTGGCCTTGTACGACCATTCCACGAGCTTCAGCTTGAGTTCACCGACGCGCTTTCGCCCGAGATCCAGCCTGAGCCCGGTCGAGTACTTCAGGACCGGCTCGATCAAGCGGCTCTCTATCGAGAGCTCCCCGAGGAATCTTGCCTTGATCGACCATGGCCCCGACTCGAGCAGCCCGAAGGAGATCTTCAGGTCGCAGGCTTCCGCGAAACTCCTCGGCCAGGAGGAGCCGTAGGCGTCCAGGGCATCCCAGCTCGACAGATAGCGGTTGTAGAAACGAGCCTCGAAACTCGAAGCCTTGTAGGAGCCGAAGGCGTCAACGCCCAGGTTGGGCTCGACCCTATACCAAAAATTCTCCGCCAACGCCCCGCTAGCCAGATAGTCCACGTCGGCCTCGTTCAGGTCGTACAAGCCCAAGCCCCCGAGCAAGGCTGCACCGAATTCCAGTTCGCCGATACCGTCATGGAATTTCGCGTCCGCCCCCCAACCCGCCAGCGCGAGCAAGCTCACGTCTGAGATGACCAGATATGGTTCTCCGGAACTCGGCGTTATAACATCGGTGCCTAATTCCCCCGTAGCCGAAACCTCGGGCCCCGTACGCAGCCAAGGAAGCCTTTCAATCCCGAAGCGCGACTTCGTCCATGCGCTCACCCCGAGTTCCGGACCGCCGGAGTCCGGGCCGAAATCCAGGGACGAGCCGGAGCCGAATGCGTTGGCGAAAGAGAAGTCAAGCTCGAGCTCGGATCCCGATTCGGTCTTGACTAAATCCGTCTTGCTCCCGTCCTTCGATCCGTCGCCCTTGGCGCAAAGCGGCGCGGCCCAAAGGGCTAAGCAGGCGACGCAGGCTATTGCGCGACTAAGGCTATATCGGTGAATCAGAGAAGGCCTGCTCGTGGCGTTATTCATAGTATAAGTCCTTTCGTCGATGGTTCGCATTGGATGCGGAATCCGTGATCAGGGCCTGGTGCCACCACCGCCACCGGATGAGCCGCTCGACGAGCCGGCCGTCGTCACGACGCTCACTGGGGTAAAGGTCGCGAACGAGGTCCCGGCCGTATACACGCCTCCGGAATAAAGGCCGTCCGCGACCGTGCCCGTCGAGCTCCCGCCGTAATAGACGGAGTATTTCGTTCCTATCGCGAGCTTCGGAGAACAGAAGATGATCGATGTGTAGGCCTTGGCGGGGGAGAAAGAGAGGACGTCGCTAGCGCTCGCGTCCTCAATATGGAAGAGGACGCCCGCCTTTTGCTGAGAAGAAAGGGTCACGCGCACCGAATTCTGCGTCGATGAACCGCTCAGGTTCACGTTATTCACGGCAGCCGCGATTATCGTCCCGCCGCTTACGACCATTGTGCCGTTGACGTCGATACCTTCCTCCATGCTCGCGAGGGGTCCATTGACGATAAGGGTGCCGCCCGTCATTAAGGCATTGCCGTTCGAGTCGACGCCATCCGATGTGGAGTTGATTACTATATACCCGCCGTTTATCGTCAGCTTAGAGCCGTCATTCGATTCCGAACCGCCCGCAACCAGGCTCGCGGACATGCTGAACCCATCATCGCTGGAAGTGATCCGGATCGTGCCGCCATTAATCGTAAGGTTGTAGCCGGCGATACCCTCGGTCGACTTCGAGATCGTTATCGCGGTATCGTCCCCGCCGATCGTCATAGCCGAACTGGAGCCGAACTTGAGGCCTTGACCGCCCGAAGAGATCGCGAAGGTTCCCCCGCTGATGTCTCCGCTTCCCGCGCTGTGAACCGCGTCGTCGGCGGAGATGATATCGAAGCTTCCGCCCGAGACGACGAGACTGCTCACCGCCTTGATTCCCTTGCCCGTCGCGTCGATATCGAAGCTACCGCCATCGATACGGATGAATCCTTTCTCGGTTTCCTCATCATTGGTGGCCGAGATGCCGTCATCCCCGGATACGACGGTAATGGTCCCGGCCTTCACCGCCACGTAGTCGCGCCCCTTGATGCCGTCAGCCTTGGCCTTCACCCCAATCACGCCCCCGGTGATCTTGAGACCGTCCTTGCACTTGATTCCATCAGCGTAGTTTGCGTCGACGCTCAAGGATCCCGCGCCATTGATCGTCAAATCGTCATGGCTGAAGATCGCAGCGTCCGGCTCGGCGGCGACGGCGTCGTCGAAGACCGTATAGGTCAAGCCGTCAGAGACCGCGTTGGTGGTCCCATCGGCCAGGGTCAAGATCGTCTTGTCGGCATTGACGACAAAGATCGGCGAGGTAGCCGAATTGGCGATCGTGATTCCGTCGAAAATGATGACGACCTTGTCCTCGTCGCCAGCCTCCACCCTTATCTGGCCGTTGGTCAAGGTGCCGCTCAAGCAATATGTGCCGGCCGCGGCAATGGTAAGGACCGACCCGACCGCGCTAGCGCCGCTCCCCGAGACCGCGATCGAATCACCATTCAGCGCGATCGAGCATTCGGTGCCGTCCGTCGTGACAGCCGCAGCTTCGGTATCCTCGCTATCGTATTCCAGGGAAGATGATGTATCGCCGCTTTCGGTGGTTGCCTTAGCAAGATTAGATGATTGGGAACAAGCGCTCAAACAAAACAGAGCCGCGAACAAAAACGGCATGGAGGATAATCCACATTGCTTCATGCTGCCCCTCAAAGATATCGCCAGCGAGCCCTTCGCAAGCTCAACAGTGATAAATATATGCCTATAGCAGTCCTGAAGAGTGGCGTAATAGTGATGAGTTCTTGAAGAAGCTAGGCATTTTCGGTGAGCAGGCAGCCACGACGTGGAAATGCGGAATTTTACATAAATAAGGCTTCATGCGAGGTCAGCAGCCAGGCGGCCTAGTCGAGCCAGGTCCTTCTCCGTCCTCTCGGACCAAGCTGCCGCGTTGAGCCGGATATAGTCCCGGAATTTGCCCGTGGGCGAGAACATGAAGCCGGGAGCAAGCGTGATCCTAGACTTCACGGCCTCGCTGTAGAGGCTCATGGAATCCAGGCCTCCGGGCAGCTTCACCCAGATCACGTAGCCGCCAAGGGGCTCGGCGATCCTGGTGCCCTCGGGGAAACGCTCCTCGATGGCGCGGACCATGCCGAGCGACTTCTGCGCGTAAGCCTTCCGGATCTTCCTTAGGTGTAGGTCGTAGCCCCCCGATTCAAGATAGCGCGCTATCGTGAGCTGAGGCAGCACCGAGGTCCCATTGGAGTAGGCCATCTTGAGCTTGCGGATCCGGTCCAGATATCGACCGGGCGCCACCCAACCCGTCCTGTAGCCGGGGGAAATGTCCTTGGAGAAGGAAGAGCAGAGAAGGACGTTACCTGTCGCGTCCGAAGCCTTGGCCAGGCTGGGCCTGCGCTCCGAAAAGTACAGCTCGCCATATATGTCGTTCTCGATGAGGGGCACCCCGCGCGAGGCGAGTATCGACGCCAGTTGCGCCTTCGCGTCGTCGGGCATTCGGCTCCCCAAGGGATTATTGAAGTTGGTCATGGCCACGACGGCCTTGACGGGATGGTTCTCGAGGGCGAAGCCGAGGGCGTCGAGGCTCATGCCGGTTCCGGGATTGGCGGGGATCTCGAGCGCCTTCAAATGCAGCGACTCGAGGATGAGCAGGATGCCGAAATAGGTCGGGGACTCGATGGCCACGGTATCGCCCGGCGAGCAGACCGCTTGCAGGCAGAGCGACATCGCCTCGCTGCAACCGGCTGTGATCACGATATCGTCGGGCCCGACCTCGCAGCCATAACCGAAGGCGCGCTGAGCGACCTGAACGCGAAGCTCCTCGCAGCCCTCGGGCATGGTGGAGGTGTCCACGGCGAAACGCCCCTCGCGCGCCAGCTCGGCGAGGATGCGGTTAAGGCGGGCCGTAGGGAGGAGATCGGGATCCGGCGTGGCCGCACCGAACTGGGCGAAGTCGGGATCGTGTTTGTCGCGGAAGAGTCGGATCGACATATCGTCGATGCTGACCTTCTTCGGGTCTTCGCTGGGCGGCGCGGGATTGGCCTCGGGCTCGAGGCCGACTTTTCGCGGGCGAATCTTCACGTAATAACCGGACTGCGGCCTCGCCTCTATGATGCCGCGCGTCTCGAGGAGGCGGTAGGCCTGCAACACGGTGGAAAGGGACAGGCCCCGCTGCTCCGCGGATTCGCGCAAGGCGGGCACCCGCCCTCCCTCGGGGAAGGTGCCCGCGAGGATTCTCTCCTCGAGTTCGTGCGCGAACCGCTCGTAGAGCGGAGTCCTAGTATCCATATCGACTCAGATGACGCCGGTTTTCTTGCCGGCGCGCTCGAATACGTCGAGCGCGCGCTGGAGCTGCTCGCGCGTATGCGAGGCCATGTAGCTGGTCCGCAGGAGGGCCATGCCCTCGGGGACCGCCGGAGCGATGACGGGGTTGGTGTACACGCCATTCTCGTAGAGCTCCTTCCAAAGGCGGAAGCACTTCTCATCGTCCTTGACGATGATCGGGATAATGGGAGTCTGGGTCCCCCCGATATCGAAGCCGAGATCGCGATAGCCCTTCATCATGAGGCGGGCATTCTCCCACAGGCGCTCAACATGCTCGGGCTCGTTCTCCATGATGTCGAGGGCGGCCATCGCCGCCATGACGTTGGAGGCCGGCAGCGAAGCCGAGAAGATGAAGGACCGGGCGTGATGCTTGATGTAATTGATCACGTCCTCGTCGCCGACAATGAAGCCCCCCAGGGAGGCGAAGCTCTTCGAGAAGGTGCCCATCGTGATATCGACGTCCTTGACGAGCCCAAAGTGGGCGGCCGTGCCCCGGCCCTTGCCGAGGACGCCTATCGAATGCGCGTCGTCAACGTAGATCCTGGCCCCGTGAGCCTTGCAGATCTTGACCAGGCTCGGCAGGTCGACGATATCGCCGCCCATCGAGAACACTCCGTCCACGACCACGAGCACGCCCTTGTCCTCGGGGATCTTCCCTAGGATCCGGTCGAGCTGCTCTAGATCGCCATGCATGAAACGCTTCATCTCGCCGAAGCCTAGCCTGCAGCCGTCAACGATGCTCGCGTGATCTTCCTTGTCGGTCACGACGACATCGTTACGCCCGATGAGGGCCGAAATCGCCCCGAGGTTGGTCTGCATGCCGGTGCTGAAGACCAGGGCCGATTCCCTTCCCATGAAGGCGGCGAGCCGCCTCTCAAGCTCGACATGGATACTCATCGTCCCGTTGATGAGGCGGCTGCCGGTACAGCTGGTGCCGAAGGTGTCGATGGCTTCCTGCGCGGCCTTCCGGATCTTGGGATGGAAGGTCAGGCCGAGATAGTTATTCGAACCGAGCATGAGCACCTTGCGGCCGTTCATTACGACCTCGGTGCCATCCGTGCTCTCCAAAGCCTGGAAGAAGGGATACAGGCCAGCTTCCATCGCCTTCTTGTCCCTGTCGAATTCCGAACACTTCTTGAGAATGTCCACAGATCACTCCTTGCGCCCCTGGTGAGGTACCGGGAACGGCTACTACTTCGGACCTTAAGCCCGCCCGAAGATAATGCGTTGCGATAACGGGTGAGATAGTCTCCCCGAGTCCCGAAACGCGTTGATGCGGTCTGCTAAATGTAATGGATTGCCAGTTATTTGACAAGCCGCGCTACATTGTCAGGCGGTAGTAGGCGATGCCAATGTACTCATGGAGCGCAAGCCGCGACGTATCGAGCCTGCTGGTATCGGGCATGAAGTCGGACCAAGAGTAGGGCGATCGCTTCGCTCGATAGTCCGTCGGCGCCGGCATAACACTTATACCCTGCCGCTCGAAGGCGAGCACGGATCGGGGCATGTGGAACGCGCTCGTGACGAGAATGACATCCCCGCCGAAAGCCATGGCCGATACTCCCTTGGCGTTGCCCTTTGTATCGATGCTATCGTTTTCAAGAGTTATGCGGCTACGATCAGCTCCGAGAGAGATCCATAATCGCCAGGCAGCTTCGGCCTCGCTACCTGGTATCTTGGAATCGTAACCCTTACCGCCGGAATAGATGAGCCTGGAAGCGCTCCGCCTAGCGAGCTCTAACCCATAGATCGCCCTTTTCTCGGCGGCAGGGGCAAGGGCCCCCAGCCCATCGTATTCCGGCGATGAATCGTTATAGCCGCCGCCCAGCACTACTATTGTCTTCGGGCCATCCAGTTCGATCAAGGGTCTATAACGGTCTTCGAGGGGCCGTACGAGTAGATCCGAAAAGAAGCACGTAGATAGGGCATAGACGAAGACCAAATCGACGCAGGATAGGACGGTGGCGGCTCTCCGCCTTCCGCGCACGACGAGTATAGCTGCTATACCGGCCAATAGCGCGAAGATCCCGGGCGGCAGGATTATTGCCGCAATGACTTTCCCGACGATGAACATTTTTTTGCCCCTCGCGCCAGTCGATCATATGGATTCCCTATAGCATGTATTTAAAA
>DBTW01000095.1:0-5405 GCA_002307245.1 Spirochaetaceae bacterium UBA1306
TGAGGATGGTCTTGGACTTGGAGAGCGTGCCGGTGAGTTTCCGAAGGGCCTGGCTCATGAGCCTGGCCTGGAGGCCCATGTGAGCGTCGCCCATGTCGCCCTCGATCTCGGCCTGGGGCGTGAGGGCGGCGACGGAGTCGACGACGATGATGTCGACGGCGCCGGAGCGAATGAGGGACTCGGTGATGTCGAGGGCCTGCTCGCCCGAATCGGGCTGGGAAACCCAGAGCTCGTCGATGTTAACGCCGAGGTTCTTGGCGTAGACGGGGTCCAGGGCGTGCTCGGCGTCGACGAAGGCGGCGATGCCGCCCTTTTTCTGGGCCTCGGCTATCGCGTGGAGGGCGAGGGTCGTCTTGCCCGAGGATTCGGGACCGTATATCTCTATGACACGGCCGCGCGGGTAGCCGCCGATGCCCAAGGCCTCGTCGAGCAGGATGGAGCCCGAGGGAATGAAATCTATCCCCTTGGACGCGTCGTGCGAGCCGAGCTTCATGATCGATCCCTGGCCGAACTGCTTCTCGATCTGCAGGCGGGCGGCCTCGAGGGCCTTGAGTTTCTCGTCCATCTCGCCGGAGGCGGCTCCGGCCGAAGCGCTCTCTTTCTTTACCATAGTCCCTCCGCAGTACCTACGCCGACGACCAGGGCCGGCGATTGAAGTAAAAGCACTATACATCCATTCGGCGGGAAAATGAAGCTCGGCGCGCCTCCGGGCCGGTCATCAGGTCTTTCGGAAGATCTCCATCGGTGGTAGCCCCGCCGCCCTCCTCGCCGGAAGGAGGGACGCAGCCAGGCAGAGGAGGAGGCTCGCCACAGCGACGATAGCCAGCTCACCGGGGCGGATATTCACGGGAATACGCTCGAGGTAATAGGCCGGGTCGAGGAGCTTGATGGAGGAGCTCGGCGCGGCGGTCCCGGAGAGGGAAGCCCAGGCCCGGGCGCAGGCGTTCAGGGCGCACTCGGTCATGGCTATCAGGTCGTTGATCCGCCAGGAGACAAGGGCGCCGACGCCGAGGCCGCAAGCCGTGCCCGCCCCGCCGATGGCGAGGCCCGCGAGCATGAAAGCCGCGCCGAGGAAGCCGGGCGAGGCTCCCGCGCTCTTGAGGATGGCTATGTCCCGCCTCCGCTCGAGCACCAGCATGACGAGGGCCGAGCTGACGTTGATCGCGGCCACGGCCACGGCCAGGGCCATGACGAGGAGGAGCAGGGCCCGGGTCGTCGCGAAGGACTTGTAGACGTTCCTCTCGGCCTCGGGCCAGGTCACGACGGGCCAGTCCGTGGACAGAATTTCCGAGGCAGCCAGCCGCGCGGGCTCGAGATCGCCGAAGGGCCTGTCGAGCTTGATGCCTATGATCGCCCGCGAGGCTCCGACCGAGAAGATCCTCGTCTCAGCGCGTATTGATACGAAAGCCCAGAGCGCGTCGAGCTCGCGATAGCCGGCCGAGACGATCCCCCTGACCCGGAAGGCGGATAGCTTCGGGACGAGGACGCCCTGCCCTCCCGCAAAGCCCGGCCTCTCGGTAACGATAGTGACCATGTCGCCGACCTTCGCCCCTAAGTTGCGGGCCAGGGCCTCTCCGAGGAGTATCTGATTCGTCGAATCGAGCTTACCCACGCCAGAGTCCACCCTCAGGTATTCGACGGTGCCGGGATCATCGAGGAAGGATGGATCCACGGCGCGCAGGGCCACTCCGGCGGTCTTCTTGCCTTTTATGGCGACGCCGTAGCCCTGGAATTCGGGGAAGGCGGCCTTGATGCCGGGCTGGGAACGGAGGGCTTGGGCACGCTCCGCGAGTTCGGCCAGCTCGACTACCACTGTGGGCTCGGCCATCATGTGATAGGTGCCAACCTCGATATAGCGGGCCGTTATCCCCTCGATCATGCCGTCGGACACCACGAGCACGACGATGAGGGGCACGAGGCTGAGCGCGACACCGAAGACGGCGCCGCTCAAGTAGCGAGAGCGGCTTCCGCCGCCCGAGACCCGGCCGCGGCCGAGCATGCGCCGCGCCAGGAATAAGGCCGGACCGAGCCTCGCTCCCCTTCTCATGCCGGCTCGAGCCTTCCGTCGGCGAGTATATAGCGTAGGTCCGCCTCGGCGGCCAGGGAATGATCGTGGGTCACGAGGACGAGGGTCGTCCCATATCGCCCTGATAGGCTGAAAAGCAGCTCCCGCACCTGGCGGGAACTGGCGGCGTCGAGGTTGCCCGTAGGCTCGTCGGCGAGGACGAGGCTGGGCTTGTTGATGAGCGCGCGCGCGATCGCCGCCCGCTGCCTTTCCCCGCCCGACAGCTTGGACGGCAAGTGATCGAGCCTCTCGGCCAGTCCCATATCGTTCATGAGGGAAGCGGCCCTCCCATAGGCCTCGGCCTTAGCCTCGCCTCGCATGTAGGCGGGAAGGGCCACATTCTCCAGCGCGCTGAAATCCTTGAGCAGGTAGTGGAACTGGAAGACGAAGCCTACGGCGCCGGAGCGGTACTCGGCGAGATCCCGCTCATGGGCCTGGTCCAGGCGCCAGGCACCGACCCGTACCGTACCGCCCGAGGCCCTATCGAGTCCTCCGAGGATAGAGAGGAGCGTGCTCTTGCCGCAACCGCTCGCGCCAGTGATGGCCACTCGCGAACCCGCGGCGATATCCAGGTCGAGGCCCTGGAGCACCCGGAGATCCTCGGCATCGCTCGCGAAGGTCTTCTCGAGGGCCCTGCACTCGACGAGAGGCTCACTCATATCGCAGGACCTCGGCCGGGGCGAGGCGGGAGACGCGGCGGGCTGCCGCTTGCGCGGCGGCCATGGCCGAGCCTACGGCGGCCGCGGTGATGAAGAAGGTCTCGGGGAAGAGGACGCGCACGGGCACCTCCATGAGGTAGAAATATTGCGGCGAGAATACGCGGAAATCGCCCCCCACGAGGCTTCCAGCTATCCGCGCCCATAAGGCGCCGAAGAAATTTACGACGACCTCGACCAGGGAGAAGACCTCGTTGACGTTGACGGCGACGAGTAGGCCTACCAGAAGGCCGATGAAGGCCCCGCCCGCGCCTATCGCGATACCGTCGACGGCGAAGACGCGGCCGATTTCCTCGGAGCTCGCGCCCATGGCCTTTAGCACCGCTATGTCCTCGGTCTTCTCGGCCACCGCCCTGCGCATCGAATGGAAGATATTGACCCCGACTACGAGGAAGATGAGGCCGATGAGGAGCATCATCACGGTCTTCTCGGTGCGCAGGGCCCCGAAAAAGGCTCGGTTGTAATCGCGCCAGCCTTCGACCCTGTCCGGCCCGAGGCCCAGGCCGGCCTCGAGCCGCCGGCAGAAGTCACCGTCGGCGTATCGGTTCTTGAGTTTTACGCCGTAGCTATATACCGGGCAGGCATCGGCCGGGAAAAGCCTGGCAGCGGCCGAGAAGGGGAGGACGGCCATGCCGAAATCGAAATCGTAGTAGCCCGAGCGGAAGATGCCGTCGACCCTGACGCCGACCGTCCGCGCCTCCACGCCTTCCTCGCCGCCCGCGGAGACCACGAGCAGGTCGACCTGCGAACCCGTCGAGATGGCGAGGTAGCGGGCGAGCTCGGCCCCGAGGAAGAGCCCGCCCGTGCCCGGCCAGGCCCCGGCGCCGGTCGAGCCGCTCGCCACGTTCAGAGCCTTCATGAGGCCCGGGTCACGGGACTGGGCGTCCTCGGGCATGGAGCGCAAGGAGAGGGGGAAGGATCGGCCGTCGCGCGAGGTGATGATGCAGCGCGACTCGGAGAAGGGCAGGACGCTCGAGGCCCCGGGCAGGGCGGCGATTCGCTCCATGAGTCCGGCATCGAGCTCCGGGCCGCCCTCGACCCGCACATGGAAGCTCGACACCTCCAGCACCGAGTCGATGAAGCCCATCTGGAAGCCGTTCATGACGCCGAGGACTATGACGAGAGCGGCGACGCCTATCGCGATGCCCGCTGCCGCGAGAAGGGACGAGGCGGCTCCCCCGCTCTCCCGCCGCTCCGAGAACCACCTCGCGGAGACGAAGGCAATCCAACGCCGGCCCCTCATTGGTATTCTCGCGTCCTCGCGAGCTTGCCGCCCGCGAAAAACTCGTCCTTGACCTTGCGCCCGCCGGAATAGCTCGCCCGTACGAAGGGGAGGCCGTCCTCGTAGAGCTCCTCTACGCGGCCGCCCTCGAGGTACTCGACGACCAGCGCGAGCTCCCCGTCGAGACGAGTCTCCTCGCGTACGAGGCTTCCCGCCTCGTCATAGGCCTTCGAGATGATCGTCCTATGGCTGCCCTTCTGACGGAGCTCCTCGATCAAGCGATCAGCGTCGTCGTAGCGATACGCGGTTTTCTCGGATGTTCCCTTGGCGGGCGTATCCGTCCGCGAAACCAGCCTGCCCTTCTCGTCGTAAGCGCTATCGCGGGAACTACCCGCCTTCCTGTCCTCGAATCGGATCGAGGCTAGGGCACCTTTCTCTCCGTAGCTCCTTCGCTCGACGCTGAGCGCCGAGCCATCCTTCATGGACTGGGTCAGGACTACGCGTCCGTTCTCGTCGTAGCCGAGCACGGTGGTCGTGGTATCGGCCGTCCAGGAGGCCTGGGGGGAGCTGCCGGACGAGATTACCCCGGCCGCCCCCTTGCCCAGGCTGCCTTCGGAGCTGAGGCCCAGGAGCCGCCCCGCGCTATCATAGTGATAGGACCGAGAGCCGGTCGCCTCGCCGTCCTGGTCCCTAACCTCGACGCGAATCAGGTGCCCGTCCTTCCGGATATAAGCCCTCGTCTCGATCGGCAGGGAGGCCGAGTCGAAGCGGCGCTCCTCCAGAAGGGCGCCGAACTCGTCAAATTTCCGTTCCTCGACGAGGATGTCCTCGCGATAGACGAGCTCCTTATAGCCTTGGGCCTCGCTGATGGACTCGATTCTCTCCTCTCCGCGCGCCATGGGGGCGGACGCGAGGGCAAGGCCCATCACGGCCGCCAGGACGGCGAGGCCGCGGCCCTCGATCAAGCGCGTATCCCCAGGAATTCGTCGAGGAAATCATCGAGGACGAAGGGCTTCAGATCCGAGTATCCCTCGCCTGTTCCCACGAAGGCGGTGGGGAGCCCGAGCTCCTTGGCGAGGCGTATGGCCATGCCGCCCTTGGCCGAGGAATCGTGCTTGGTCAGGATAATCCCGTCGATCTTCACCACGCTCGAGAAAGTCTCCGCCTGCCTGAGCCCATTCTGCCCCGTCGTCGAATCGAGGACGAGGAGGCGCTTGTAATCGGCGCCCTCGGCCCTCGCGGCGACTATCTTGTCGATCTTGCCGAGCTCGCGGACGAGGTCGACCCGCGTATGCATGCGGCCGGCCGTATCGGCCAGGACCAGGCCGGCTCCCTCGGAGCGCGCGGCTTCCACCGCATCCCAGAGCACGGCCCCGGGATCGGAGCCCGGCTTTTGCGCGAC
>DBTW01000095.1:5779-9692 GCA_002307245.1 Spirochaetaceae bacterium UBA1306
GCGGCGGAAATAATCGGCCAGCTTCGCGCAGCTCGTGGTCTTGCCGACGCCGTTCACGCCCAGGACGAGGAATACGTTGAGTTTCCCGGGATCGGGCGCGAGGCGCGTTTCTTTGCCGTATCGGGCGAGTATGGATTTCAGCTCGAGCTTGGCCGCCTCGGGCTCGGCGATGCCCTTGGCCCGGCAGGAGCCGCGCAGCTCGTCGGAAACCTCGAAGGCCAGTGAGGCACCCAGGTCGCCCTCGACGAGGAGGTCGGCCAGGTCCTCGAATACCGACTCGTCGGTCGCGCCGCGTCGGAATAAACTCTTGATGCGATCGGCGAAACTCATGCGATGCAGGCTCCCGGCGCCCTCACTGGCGCGCAACTTTGAGATACTTGACCAGGCGCAGGCCCGCGAGACAAAGCGTTACGCCCGTGGTCGCCAAAGCGGCAGCCATGACGCCGATCGATACGTTTCTCGCGTTGTACATTCCCTCCGAGGCCGATCGGTAATACGAGTCCGTGTAGATGTTGTAGACGCTAGCGCTCAGGGTCGAGAAGGGGATGGACACCATGAACAAACCAAAGGAGCTGAAGAACCGGTCCTTCGCGGCGGATATGCGTCCAGAGGGGCCGAGGCCGTCCGAGGGATCCAGCTTGATCGAGATGCTCGAGTCGCCCGAGGCGGGCAGCACGCGATTCTGCGTCTCGCGCCCGGGGGCGCTAACCGAGACGATCGCGCGATTGCCGTCGAGGGGGATGGTCAGGGGCGCCTTCCCCATAGGCATCGAGTCGAGGCTTACCGAGGAGTCGATCGGGTCGACGTCGAGGGCGACCTGGCCGGTCGAGAGAACCCGGAGGCTGAGCTCCAGATTACGACGTTCCCCGAGCTCGAGCGTGACGGAACTCTCGAGGGTCTCGAAGCCCGGGGCGCTGGCCTCGATCCGCAAGGGCCTAGCGTCATATGCGTAAGCTACGCGCGGATTGCCCATGACGGCCTTGCCCTCGACGAGCAGCTCGGCCTGGGTTGGCTGGAGCGCGAGCTCGAGGCGAGCGAAGTCCCGACCGGCCACCCAGCGCTCGAGGCGATCGGCTATCTCGGACGCGACGGGATCGGGGTCGTCCAGGCTGCAGAAGAACTTCCATGAGAAGACCTCGCGGTCGAGGGCGGAATCATAGCCGCTGAAGACGACCTTGGCATAGCCCGAGCTGAGGGTCACGACACCGGTCGCGAGGAGGTCGACGCTCGCGGACTTGGCCGCCTTGGCCCGTTCGGCGAGGCCCTCGGCTGGCGCAGCTATAAGCTGGCCCTTGGCGTAACCGTCCCAGAGCTTAGTCTCGCGTATCGCCGGGGCGACCGCGGGAGCAAGGCCGGCCTTCCCCGGATCCTCAGCCGTGGCGGCCGAGAGCTTCTCGGCCGAAGCCGCGACGAGCTTGTCGGCTGCGTCGATACCCGATTTCCTGGCGTTTGGGTCCATCGCAGGATCGAGGAAGGACGAGGCGCGGGCGTCGAGCTTTGCCGCGAGGTCGGCCCCCGCCGTGAAGCGCGCACGTAGCTCGGTCAGGCTCGCGGCCTCGGCCGTGTCCGCTGCTGGAGTCTGCCTAGTCGGGAGGACCTTGAGTCGCGATACGACGAGGCGTGGAATAGTATCCAGAATCTGGGACGCCGCCTCGTCGGGAGAGGAAAAGGAAGCTATACCGAGGACCCAGGCGGTCGTAGCCTTGGCGCTCGACGTCGATTGAGTCTGGGCCGTCGAGGCCTGGGCGACCAGCGCCGGGGCGGCCAAGGCTATCGACGCGAGGATAAGGATCGTCGACGCATTGCGGATCAAGCCGGCCCTCCCGTACTAGAGATCCTCGTCCTCGAGATCGTCGCCAGCATCGGCGCCCGAGGCGTTACCCTGCCATTTCCATCGCATATAGGATTCTATGAACGGGTCGATATCGCCATCCATGACCGCCTGGACATTGCCCACGAAGAACTTATTGCGATGGTCCTTGACCATCGTATAGGGCTGGAAGACATAGGATCGGATCTGGGAGCCCCAGGCGATCTCCTTCTTCTCGGCCGCGAACTTGGCGTTCTCCTTTTCCTTCTCCAGGCGGTAATACTCGTAGAGCCTCGACTTGAGGACGCTCATCGCGACGTCCTTGTTCTTGTACTGGCTCCGTTCGTTCTGGCAGGTGACCACGATGCCGGTGGGTAGATGCGTCATGCGCACGGCGGAGTCCGTCTTGTTGACCTTCTGACCGCCGGCCCCTCCCGATCGGTAGGTGTCTATGCGCAGGTCTTCGGGCCTAATCTCCACGTCTATGGAGTCGTCGAGCACGGGAAAAATATAGACCGAGGCGAAGGATGTATGCCGCCTCGCGTTGGCGTCGAAGGGCGAGATACGCACGAGCCTGTGAACGCCCGACTCCCCCTTGAGGTAGCCGTAGGCATAGTCCCCGTCGATCTGGAGGGTGGCGGACTTGATGCCGCCCTCGGCCTCCTGGAGATCGATGACCTCGGCCTTGAACTTCCTCCGCTCGGCCCATCGCGTATACATCCGGAGCAGCATCGAGGCCCAGTCGCAGGCTTCCGTGCCGCCGGAACCGGCGTGGATAGTGAGGAAGGTATTGGAGCGGTCGGCTTCGCCCGATAGGAGCTCGAAGATCGTCGCCTTGTCGAAGCGCTCCGTGATGTCCTTGAACGAGGCCCTGATATCGCTCTCCATGGAATCGTCGCCCTCTTCCCGGGCCATGCGCAGAACGTCGTCGAGTGCCTCGGAATCCGCCTTGAGGCGGGTCCAAGTCTCGTAGCGGTCGCGCAGCTGCTTGATCTCGTTCATTATACGGCCGGCCCTGGCTCCGTCGGCCCAGAAGCCAGGCTCCGCCGTCAGGGCTTCCTTTTCGGCTATCGTCCGTCCTATGGCCGCGGCGTCAAAGACGCCCCCAAATATCGAGGATCTCCGCGCGGAGAGAGGCTACAGGAGAAGCGATTTCATCGAGCATGCTGTCCTCCGGAAACGAAAGCGGCCGATCATCTCTAGGGCTGCGCGGCTTTCTGGATCTCCACCGCGCAGTCGCTCATTCTTTGGGCCGCGAGGGGTCGCGAACGATGATCCTACGCCACTTATTGTCCTTGAGGATGGTCATGGCGAGGGTACCGTCGACGGGGAATTGGTATAAGCGTACGGTGTCATAGGAATCGGTGACTTTATCTATATCGCGCTTGAGGGAAGCTAGCTGCTTATCCGAGATCGCAGAGCATTCGAAGCAGGCCTTCTGGACCCGCTCGAACCCGTACTGGGGCAGGAGGTTATACAAGGCGGACCGCGAGTCCTCGTTGCCCATATCGCAGACCACGGCTACGAACATGGGCCCATGCTACAGGAAAAAGCCCTAGGCGTCAATTCGAGGGATATGGAACCCGAGGCCTCTTTCCGATAATGATATGGTATGAACAAACGAAAACCGAGCGCGACGATCGCCTTACTCGCTGCCTTAATCATTTCGTCCTATTGTCAGGACGCTGGCGGGGCATCGGGCTTCGCTCCTTTTCCCTCGAGGCTCCGGGCCGCGGTCAGGGACTCCCTAATTATCCTCACCTGGACGGATTCCCCCGACGTCAAGGGCGACTATGTCATCTACCGCTCGGAAACGACGATAGACGCGCAAAGTCTGCCCAAGGCTCAACGTCTCGGGCAGATTACCAGCGGCACGCAGGTATATATGGATCTGCCGCCCGACAGTAAACCCTATTTCTATGGGGTATTCGCCCTCGCGAGCGACGGCACGCCCTACCAGGCCTTCGTCCCGGCACGCAGCGTCACAGCAATAGGTATATCCACGGCCTTGCCGAGTCCCAAGCCCGAGGCTGGCGTGGCCGAGGCCCCTCCTCCGGCGCCGCTCGCCTCGGCTTCGACCACCACCTCGACCACCACCTCGAC
>DBTW01000120.1:0-4618 GCA_002307245.1 Spirochaetaceae bacterium UBA1306
GAGGGATTCGAACCCCCGACATCCTGCGTGTAAAGCAGGCGCTCTAACCAACTGAGCTAAGCGCCCGGCGATAGGAAGGCGTTTTTACCCCGACTCCAGGTAGCGACCGGGCAGAAAAAACTAGCATGGGCCGCCGAGGGGGGTCAACGGGGCCGCCTGATCGCTCCTCGGCTTTCCCTGGCGCCGGACCCTCCCTTCGGTTACACTGGCCTATGGCGGTGGACGTGCAGGGACGCCGCGCCGGGAGAGTCGGGATGGGATGCGACAAGAGGGCGAGGTTGGGCTATACGGCCGAGGCGGCGCGGATCGTCGGCGAGCTGTCGTTGGAGGAAAAAGTCGCCCTCATGAGCGGCAAGGTCGTCCTCGGGGAGGTCATGGGCGACTTCATCGATCCCGATGCCGAGCGCCACTATAATTCCTATCCGTATCCCGCCGGCGGCAATGAGCGCCTGGGCGTGCCCGAGATGCTGTTCTGCGACGGCCCGCGCGGGGTTGTCTGCGGCCAGAGCAGCTGCTTCCCCGTGACGGTCGGGCGCGGCGCCAGCTTCGACCCGGGGCTCGAGGAGCGGGTGGGGGAGGCCATCGCCAAGGAGATACGCGCCCACGGGGGCAATCTCTTCGGCGGCGTCTGCGTCAACCTCCCCTACAATCCGGGTTGGGGGCGGAGCCAGGAAGTCTACGGCGAGGACGACTTCCACCTGGGGGCCATGGGCTCGGCCCTCGTCCGCGGCGTACAGCGGCACAACGTCATCGCCTGCGTGAAGCACTTCGCCTTTAACAGCATGGAGAACGCCCGCTTCAAGGTCGACGTGAGCGCCGACGATAGGACCGAGCGCGAAGTCTACCTGCGCCATTTCAAGGACTGCGTCGACTCGGGCGCCGCCGCCGTAATGAGCTCGTACAACAAGTACCGGGGCAGCCATTGCGGCCATAGCGCCTACCTGCTCAAGGGCGTGCTCAAGGGGGAGTGGGGCTTCGACGGCTTCGTGATGAGCGACTTCGTCTGGGGCGTCAGGGACACCGTGGCCGCCGCGACGGCCGGCCTCGACATCGAGATGTGCGATACCAAGTACTACGGGGCGACGCTGGTCCAAGCCGTCCGGGAAGGGAAGGTTCCGCTCTCCGACGTGGACGAGTCGGCCCTCAGGATCGTCCGGACCCTCCTCGCCTTCGAGCGGGCCGAGGATCCCCAGGAATACCCGAGATCGCTCGTAGCCTGCGAGGAGCACAGGCTCCTCGCCCTGGAGGCCGCCGAGAAGTCCATGACCCTCCTCAAGAACGAGGGCGGCGTCCTGCCTTTCTCGAAGGGCGCCGTGCGGCGCCTCGCGGTGCTCGGCCGACTGGCCGACCGGGATAACCTGGGCGACCACGGCTCGAGCCGGGTCTTCCCGCCGAGCTCGGTCTCGCCGAGGGCCGGCCTGGCCGCCCTCGTGCCGGGATGCGAGATCCTCTACGGCGACGGGGGCGATCCCTCGCGGGACGCCGAGCTCGCGCGCGGGGCCGACGCCGCGGTCGTCGTCGTGGGCTATTCGCACGAGGACGAGGGCGAGTTCGTGAGCGACGAGAGTGTCTCGATCGGCGGCGACCGCAAGGCCTCCCTCGGCCTGCGCGCGGAGGACCTGGCCCTGATCCGGGCCGCCTGCGCGGCCAATCCCCGCACCGTCGTCGTCCTCATCGGCGGCGGCATGATCATGGTCGAGGAATGGAAGGCGGCCGCCCCCGCCATACTCATGGCCTACTACCCGGGGATGGAGGGGGGCACGGCGATCGCCCGGACCCTCTTCGGCGACCGCTGCCCCGGCGGCAAACTGCCCTTCGTCGTGCCCGCCAGCGAGTCCGACCTGCCGGCCGTCGATTGGGAGGCCGAGAGCGTCGCCTACGGCTATTACCACGGCTATCAGAAGCTGCAGAAGGATGGGCGCAAGCCCTCCTTCCCCTACGGCTTCGGCCTGTCCTATACGAGCTTCGATCTGGGCGATCCTGACTTCCGCGCCGGTTCCGGGAGCCTGACGGCCTCCTGCACGATTAGGAACACGGGCGCGCGCCGCGGCGACGAGGTGCTCCAGCT
This sequence comes from Spirochaetaceae bacterium UBA1306, assembly GCA_002307245.1. Taxonomy (GTDB): domain Bacteria; phylum Spirochaetota; class Spirochaetia; order Treponematales; family Rectinemataceae; genus UBA1306. Next base: position 2,069 of record DBTW01000120.1, read on the forward strand.
CTACATAGGCTTCTCCCGCTCGAGCCTCGACCGGCCCGTGAAGACTCTCGTCGGCTTCGCGCGGGTAAGCCTGGAGGCCGGCGAGTCGAGGCGCGTGACCGTCTCCTGCCCCCTCGGGAGACTCGAGTACTACGATTCGGCCTCGCGGTCCTGGGCCCTTGAGCGCATGGAATACGAGGCCTACCTGGGGACGAGCAGCGCCGACGAGGGCGCCCTGCGCGGCTCCTTCCGGCTCTAGCGGAGGCTGGCATGAAGGTCGTAGGCATCGGCAACGCTCTCATGGACGTGATAGCCTTCGTCGACGAGGCTTACGCCCCCCGGCTCGGCTTCCACAACAACGCCGTGGTCCACCTCGAGCGCTCCAAGATCGAATCGATCATCCACGGGCTGCCGGACGCCATCGTCTCGGCGGGAGGCGGGGCGGCCAATACCGCCCGCGCCGCCTCCTATCTCGGGTCGAACGCCGCCTACGCGGGCATGGTCGGCGACGACGAGCTCGGCTCCTACTACCGCGACGAGCTCGAGGACTCGGGGGTCGAGACCTTCCTGTCCCGTTCAGTCGCCCAGACCGGCGTCTATTGCGCCCTCATCAGGCCCGACGGCGGGCGCACCCTGCTCGTCTCGCCCGGCGCCGCCCTCGACCTCTACCTCGAGCCGCCGGACGACGATTTCTTCTCCCCAGGCTCCATCCTCTATATCGAGTGCTTCCTCGCCCGCGAGCGGGGCTTCTTCATGGATTGCCTCCGGCGGGCGAGGGCGGCGGGCATGGAGATCGCCCTGGACCTTTCGAGCCGCGAGCTCGTCGCGAAGAACCGCGAATTCCTACTCGCGCTGCTGCCCGAGTACTGCGACCTGCTCTTCGCGAACGAAGACGAGTTCCTCGCTCTGGCCGAGCTGCCCCTGCGCGAGGGCCTCGGCCTCTTCGCCGAGGAGGGGCGCACGGGCGGCAAGGGCATGGAGATCGTGGTGAAGCGGGCCGAAATGGGCGCGGTCTGGGCCTGCGGGGACCGTATCGCCTCGAGTCCCGTGCGGGAGATGCGCCCCGTCGACTCCACGGGGGCGGGCGACGCCTTCGCCGCCGGTTTCCTGCACGGGCGCTCCCTCGGTCTGTTGCCGGAGCGATCCTTGAGGCTCGGGAACCGCGTCGCCGAGGAAGTCCTCGGCGTGCCGGGCTTTGGCGTCGATCCGGAGCGCCTTTCCCGAGCCTGCCAGGGCATCCTCGGCTGAAATTGCCCCTCGATCTCGGAGTCAATGGGATTAAATGGGTTAAAACTCCTTTTTTGGCCTGTAAAACCTTGTCGCGAAGGGTTAAAAACCATAGTTTTTAGTCTGCAAGCGTGAAAGGATGGCCCAGGATGTCCGAGACCGAGATAATCCCGATAGATCAGATCCTTCCCAACAAGCTTCCGCTTATTCCCCTTTCGGGGCGCCCCATCTTCCCCGGCATCTTCACGCCCATCATGATCGGCAACACCGAGGACGTGAAGGTGATCGAGGAAGCCTTATCCAACGACGGCATGGTGGGCCTCGTGATGATAAAGAACGACTTCGAGCGCCCGAAAGCCGAGGATCTGCACTCGGTCGGCACGGTGGCCAAGATCGTCAAGCGCATCAACCTGCCCGACGGCGGGGCGAACATCTTCATCTCCACGCTCAAGCGCTTCAAGGTCAAGAAATTCCTGTCCAAGGAGACGCCCATCGTCGCCGCCGTCGCCTACCTCGACGAGCAGGGCGACGACACCGACGAGATCAAGGCGCTCACCCGGGCCCTCCTCGGTGAGATGAAGTCGATCTCCGAGAACAATCCCCTCTTCTCCGAGGAGATGCGACTCAACATGATCAACATCGACCACCCGGGCAAGATAGCCGATTTCATCGCCTCGATCCTCAACATCGACAAGAATGACCAGCAGAAGATCCTCGAGATGGTCGACGTTCGCGAACGCATGGAGAAGGTCCTCATCTTCATCAAGAAGGAACAGGAGCTCCTCAAGATCCAGAAGCGCGTCCAGACCGAGATCAACGAGAAGATCGAGAAGAGCCAGCGCGAGTACTTCCTCAAGGAGGAGCTCAAGGCCATCAAGGGCGAGCTCGGTATGCCCACCGACGCGAAGAGCTCGGACTATCAGCGCTTCAAGGAGAAGATCGAGGCCTTCAAGTTCGAGGGCGAGGTGAAGGAGCAGGTCGAGCAGGAACTCGAGAAGTTCAACCTCATGGACCCCAACTCCTCCGAGTTCATCGTCACCCGCAACTGGCTCGAGCTCGTGACCTCCCTGCCCTGGAAGTCCGAGGTCTCGGGCGACTTCGATCTCGCCAAGGCCCAGGAGATCCTGGAGGCCGACCACTACGGCCTCAACGACGTCAAGGACCGCATCGTCGAGTACCTCGCCGTGCGCAAGCTCAAGAAGGACGCGAAGGGCTCCATCATCTGCCTCGTCGGCCCCCCCGGCGTGGGCAAGACGAGCGTGGGCCGCTCCATCGCCCGCGCCATGGGCAAGGAGTTCTTCCGCTTCTCCGTGGGCGGGATGCGCGACGAGGCCGAGATCAAGG
>DBTW01000120.1:4871-18010 GCA_002307245.1 Spirochaetaceae bacterium UBA1306
GACGAGGCCGAGATCAAGGGCCACCGGCGCACCTACGTCGGCGCCCTGCCGGGCAAGATCGTGCAGGGGCTCAAGATCACCAAGAGCAGGGACCCGGTGTTCATGATCGACGAGATCGACAAGATGGGCTCCTCCTACCAGGGCGATCCCTCGAGCGCCCTCCTCGAGACCCTGGACCCCGAGCAGAACTCGGGCTTCCGCGACCATTACCTCGACCTGCCCTTCGACCTCTCCGACGTATTCTTCATCTGCACGGCGAACACGCTGGACTCCATACCCGCGCCCCTCGTCGACCGCATGGAGATCATCCAGCTCTCGGGCTACGTCGACTCCGAGAAGCTCGAGATAGCCAAGCGCTACCTCATCCCCAAGAGTCTCGAGAAGAATGGCTTCAAGCGGAGCTCGGTGCGCTACACCCGCGACGCCCTCGTGTTCATCGCCGAGTGCTACGCCCGCGAGGCGGGAGTGCGCAACTTCGAGAAGTACCTCGACAAGATCCATCGCAAGCTCGCGAAGATCGTCGTGCTCGAGGACAAGGCCGGGGAGAAATTCTCGATCGACAAGCCGGCCGTGCTGAAGTACCTTGGCAAGCCCATCTTCGACGAGGACGAGCTCAAGGCCGCCACCGGCCCCGGCATGGCCGTGGGCCTCGCCTGGACGAGCATGGGGGGCGACACCCTGATGATCGAGGCCGTGGCCAACCCCGGCAAGGAGGGCTTCAAGCTCACGGGCAAGATGGGCGAGGTGATGCAGGAGTCGGCCGGCATCGCCTATACCTGGGTCAGGCACGCGGCCGCCGAGCGCTACGGCATCCAGTCCGACTACTTCGAGGGCCGGCAGATCCACCTGCACATCCCCGAGGGCGCGACGCCCAAGGACGGCCCCTCCGCGGGCGTGACGATGGCGACGGCGCTGCTGTCCCTCGTCCTGGGCAAGAAGATTAAGGATCGCCTCGCCATGACCGGCGAGCTGTCCCTGACCGGCCAGGTCCTGCCCATCGGCGGCCTGCGCGAGAAGACGGTCGCGGCCAAGCGCAACAAGATCCGGGAGATCATCATCCCCAAGGCCAACGCGAAAGACCTGGACGAGATCCCCGAGCACGTCAAGAAGGGCCTCGTCTTCCATCCGGTCGAGAGGATGGAGGAAGTCATCGCGATCGCGCTCGGAGAATAGGGCGCGACCGCTCGGTGCAGTAACAGAATACTCGTGCCTATTATTTGTCAATTTTGGGGAGCAAGTAATTCATTATTATAAAATAGTATCTGTGGTTTTATTCGGAAGAGGGTCGAATACCCCGCAGTTCTACTGCGGCACGCCTATAACAGGCTAGGGGGTATTCGGATCCCTCATTCAATCAATTTCCTTGCCGTACGAACGATAGCTCGGAGCTCTGCTCCGGGGTATCGTTCATTCCATAAGCTTCGTAACACTATACAAGCTTAGCGGAACCCAAAATATATTTTTTTACTTGACGGCTCCTTGGGTCTGGAATAATATCTAACCGGTTAGATGCAATGAAACAACAGAATTCACCGACTATACGGAATGTCGCGCAGAAAGCCGGGGTGTCTACGGCAACCGTCTCCTATGTCCTCAATAACGGACCTCGGCAGGTCAACGAGGAGACGAAAAAGCGGGTTCTCCAGGCGATGAAGGATCTCGACTATCAGCCGAACGCAGCTGCCCGCAACCTGGCAAACCGAAGGACCAATACCATAGGCCTCGTCCTCGCCGGGCTTTCGGGTTCGAGTTTCATTAGCTCGGACTTCTTCGATTATGTGCGCGGCATCAGCCATGCCACCGAGCTGAGCGGCTATAACCTCCTTCTATTCGGCGACCATTCCCGAGCCATGGAAGGCGATTTCTACCGGCAGCTCAGCCGCTCCCGCTCGGTGGATGGAATCATCCTCCTCGGGAGTTCCATACCGGATGAGCTCATCGCCGAGTTGAACGAGCGGGACTTCCCTGCGGTCCTCCTCGCGCGGAGCGTGCCGGGTCGCGATGTCTGGGCCGTTCATCAGGACTACGAGGCGGGCACGTACCAGGCGACCCGGCATCTCTGCTTGAGCGGTTACCGGCAAGTTGCCCTGCTGGGCCAGTCCTTGCGCTTCAGCTACGGCTTGGAACGCCTCGAGGGTTATAAGAGGGCCCTGCTCGAGAGCGGCCACGGCTACGATCCCCTACTCGTCAGCATACCTGCCGAGCCGCGGGACGATCCGACCGAGGCGGAGGTCGCCGCCCTCCTTGGTCGCGCGCCCTGCACGGACGCGATCCTGACCGACCGGGGCTTGCCTGCCCTCAACGCGATCAGGGCCGCGGGAAGGCGGGTCCCGCAGGAGATCGCCCTTCTTTGCCTTGACGAGGGAGAGAACAGCCAGTTCTTCGATCCGCCGCTGAGCGCGCTCCGGGCCCCGAAATTCGAGCTGGGGCTGGAGGCCGTGGATATGTTGACGAGCCTCATCAGGGGCGAGGCCCCGCTTTCGAGGGAGCTCGTCATGCCCATGGAGCTGGTCCTGCGCGAATCGTCTCCCCGTAGGGAGTAGGAAGCTGAAAAAAAGGGAAAGGAGGCGCCGGCCGCGGCGAATGCGTGCTGCGTTCGAGAAGTATAGAAATTCCGAGCATGTTCACAACAGGAGGTTTCCAATGAAGGGATCCGTTCTCGCGATTCTCGCAGTCCTATCTTTCGGATCGCTCTCCCTGGCGGGCGCGCAAGCCAAGCTGACCATGATCGACAATCCTGAAGGCCAGAGCGACGCGATGGTCGCCCTGGAGAATGCCGCCCAAGCCAAGACGGGCGTGGCCCTGAATGTCGAGGTCGTGCCGCCGGATCAGGTGAACGTCAAGCTGGAGACCGCCCTCGCGGCGAAGGTCTCGGCTTACGACCTCTTCGTCATCGACATAATCGATCTGCCAAAGTACGCCGCGGCGGGTTGGGTCGCGCCGCTCAATAATTTCATTTCCCCGCAGATGCAGAAGGACATCCTCCCATTCGCCAAGCAGGGCGTCTACAGCAACGGGCAATGGCTCGCCCTCCCATGGAAGGCCGAGTTCATGTCCTTCGCCTATAACAAGAAGATGCTGTCCGACGCGGGCTTCGACCATGCCCCGGCCACCTGGGACGAGCTCATCAAGATGTCGGTCGCACTCAAGGCGAAGAAGCTCGTCGACTTCCCGATGGTCTTCACCTGGGGCGCCGGCTACGAGCAGATCACCTCGGACTACACCATGCTCGTCGCCGACCTCGGCGGCACGCTGTTCGACGACAAGGGCGAGCCCGCCTTCAACAAGGGCGCTGGCGTCAAGGCCCTCCAGATGATGTACGACATGATGTACGTCCAGAAGATCGTCGACCCCTCGGCCCTGACGATCAAGGGCGGCGGGACCAGGCGTGACCTCCTCGCCGGAGGGCAAGGCGCCTTCGCGTTCCTCTGGGGCACTCCGCTCGTGGACCTGAACGACGCCAAGAAGAGCTCCCTGGCAGGGCAGTTCGATATCGCCCTCGCGCCCAGGGGCGCCGGCGGACCCTATTCCCTGGCCGGCCCGATGGGCCTCGCCATTACGTCGACCTGCAAGGACAAGGACGCCGCCTGGAAGATCCTCTCGAGCCTGGCGGGCCCTGAGGGCGAGAAGGAGATGTTCCTCAAGGACGGGGCCCCGACCGGATGGCGCTCTGTTCTCCAGGACCCGGATGTCGCCGCGAGCCTCGCCAAGTCCGGCGGCGCCGTCATGGCCAAGCAGGCCGAGTACATCGCGATCAGGCCCGCGCTGGCCTATTATGGCGAGTGGTCCTCGGCGCTACAGGATACCGTCCAGCGCGTGCTCGTCAAGAAAGTCGGCGTCCAGAAGGGCCTCGACGACCTGGCCAAGCTCACGAAAGAGCTCAAGGCCAAGTACACGAAGTAGCTCCCGGATCGGCGGACGGCCCGCGGCGCGGCGAACGGCCGCGGGCTATCCCGACGCCCGGGCGGAGGAATCCCGCATGTCGTACTCATTGTCCCTGCGCCGCCACGGCGCGATGAGCACCGTCTTCCTTATGACGCCGAGTCTCATCCTCATCTTCGGCCTCCTCCTCGCGCCCCTGGGCTACTCGCTCGCGATCAGCCTCTTCGACCTCCATGCGACCGCCCCCTGGCTCGGCGTCCGCTTCGTGGGCTTGGGCAACTTCGCTAAGGCTCTGTCCAGCCCGGCCTTCGGCGCCGCCGTCGCGCGTACCCTGTACCTAAGCGCCGTCGGCATCGGCCTGGGCATTCCGATCTCCCTCGGCTTCGCCTTGATCCTGAACCGGCCGTTCAAGCTCCGCGGGCTGGTCCGGGGCCTCCTCATCGTGCCTTGGGTCATACCGGGCTCGGTGCAGGGCCTCCTGTGGTCGAGGATTTTCGACCCCCACTACGGGGCCCTCAACGGGATCCTCCTCCAGCTCGGCCTCATCGACAGTTACGTGCCCTGGCTCATCGATCCCGCCCGGGCCCTCCTGATGGTGGCCCTGGCGAACCTCTGGTCCACCGTGCCCATGCTGACCCTGCTCTACCTGGCGGGGCTCCAGGGCATCCCCAAGGAACTCTACGAGGCGGCGAGCGTCGACGGCTCGACCTCCGTCGGCTCTTTCTGGCGCATAACGTTCCCGCTACTCTTGCCCGTGACCCTCATCACCCTGATCCTGAAGACGATCGACGCTTTCAGCCTCTTCGACCTCGTGTATATCCTGACGGGCGGAGGGCCGGCCGACTCGACCCAGGTGACGGGCTACTATCTCTACCAGGCGGCCTTCACTTCCCTCGACTACGGCTACGCCTCGGCCCTCGCCTGGATCATCGCCCTCGCGACCGGCTGCCTCGCCTTCTTCTACAGCAAGCTCACCCGCACCGAGGAGGAGTCCCGATGACCCGCGAAATGCGAATGCCCCGCCGCCTCGCGGGTTCCACCGTTCAGGCCCTCCTCGTGATCCTCGTGATGCTCTTCACTCTCGGGCCGGTCCTCTGGCTGATCGCCTCCAGCGTCGCCGAGCCGAAGGACCTCCTTTCAAGGCCCCCGCGCTGGCTATCCTGGCCGCCCGATTTCTCCAAGTACCGGGAACTGATCGCGGGAAGCGGGGACGGCGCCCGCGCGACGACCCTGACCGAATCCACCTTGCGCTCCTTCCGCTACGCCATGGGCAACTCGCTCGTCACCAGCTGCGGAGTCACCTTCCTCTGCCTGGCCCTGGGAACCCTCTCGGGCTACGCCACGGCGCGCTCCCGCTCGAACACGGGCAAGAAGCTCATCTACCTGATGCTCCTCGTGCAGATGCTGCCCGTGGTCGTCCTGCTCGTCCCCCTGTTCCTGATCCTCAGCAAGCTCGGCCTGCTCGATCGGCTGGGCATGGTCATCGTCCTCCTCTCGGCCATCCACCTGCCCTTCGTCATCTGGATCCTGCGCGGCTACTTCCAGGGCATACCGATGGAGCTCGAGGAGGCCGCCGTGGTGGACGGAGCCACCAAGCTCCAGGTGATCAGGAAAGTGATCCTTCCCCTGTCCTTGCCCGGGCTCTTCGCGGCCGGCACCTATACCTTCATGCAGAGTTGGAACGCCTTCATGATACCCCTCATCTTCACCTCGAGCGACTCTACGCGGACCGTCACCGTGGCCATCTCCATGTTCGTAGGCCGGCACTATACGGACTACGGCCTCATGAGCGCGGCCGGCGTGCTCGCCAGCTTGCCCCCCATGCTGCTGGCGATCTTCTTCCAGCGCTATCTTCTGGCCGGCCTCACCGCAGGCGCGGTGAAGGGATGAGCGCGATGGAGGCCTCATCCGCGGCGCCCGCGGGGCGGCCCGAGGCCGACGGCAGCCTCGCCGTCGCCGGCCCCTCGGCCCTCTCGCGCTTCGACATGGGCAACGCCCGCGTCTTCGCGACCTTCGACGGCGAGGGCTCGCTGCGCCGGGGCTCCCTCGTCGAGGGTTACGACCTCGGGACCTGGAGGACGACGCTATCGATCGAGGGCGAGAGCCTCGGCTTCGACCGCGCCCGCGCCATCGGGCGGCTCTGGGAGCTCTTCGCGGATCGGGGTGGGCTCGAGCTCGAGCTCTCTTCCTTCCTCGACGAGTCGAGCCCCGCGATCTACCAGCGCCTGCGGCTTAGAAACGGGTCGGAGAGAGATATCTCCGCCGTCCTGCGCCTGGACTTGAGCGCCCTGCCCGAGCTGCCTCTTGGGGAAAGACTGAGGGACGGCTGGGCGCGGCTTATCGCGCGGCTGCCTGGAACGGCTCATTGGTGGGCCGTATCGGGCGCGAAGAAGATCAGGCCCTACGCGGCGCGGCGCCTCGCCTTGCTCCCCGGCGGCCTCGTGCAGGCAGGGGGAAAGATGGCGAATGCCTGGAAGGCCGATTCGCCGCCCTCGATCATCGCGAGGAGGGGAAGGCGCGTGGAGCTTCGCTTCGAGGCCAAGGTCGAGGCTTCGAAGGACTACGAGCTCCTCTGGGTCGTGACTGCCGGCGGCGAGGCCGAAGCCGATCGCCGCATCGAAGGGGGGGGGGCTGCCCTCGAGTCGGCGAAGGGCTACGCGGCATGGCTCGGCGCGAGCTGCCGAGGCGACGACGCGCTCCTCCGGTCGCTCTACGCCGCGGGGCTCAACGCCGCCGTATCCATGTTCAAGGAATTCCCCGAAGGCTTCTCCGGCCTGGTTGCCGGACCCGACTACGGCTATCCTCCTCGGCTCTATTTTCGGGATGGCTATTGGACGGCTCAGGCGCTCCTGGGCACGCGGCCCGATCTCGTCAGGCGTCACATACTCTCACTCGCCCGAGGCGTCCACCTCGACGGTCAATGCCCGAGCGGGGTCTTCGCCCCGCACGTCCTACGCGATCATGCGGGAGGGGAGGTCGAGAGCCTCGATTGGCTTCCCGATCATTACGACTCACCCTCCCTTTTCGTCCTTCTCGTCTCGGACTATCTCGAGGCAACGGGGGATTGGGCCCTCCTGGACGAGCGAATTCCCCTGTGGGCCGGCCGCGGTCGCGAATCGCGAGCCGCGGGGCTATGGGCCCTCGCGCGGGCGGCCGCGGAATACCTCTCGGGAAAGCTTCGCGACGGCCTCCTCGAGAAGCCCCATGTGGCGAACGACTGGGCCGACAACGTTAAGCGAAGCCTGTGGGTTGCCTATGACCAGGCCCTCCTAGCCGCAGCCCTCCTCGCGCTAGCGAGAATGGCCGAGTGGAGGGGGGAGGTCGACGCGGTCGAGCGGTATCGGACACTGGGGACTCGGGCCAAGGAAGCGCTGAACGAGCGATTGTGGGACGAGGACAGCGGCCATTTCGTCAACTATGCGCGCCCCGGCTTCGTCGAAGGCAACTTCTCGATCGATAGTCTCGTCGCGCTGCGCTACGGGCTCGTCGATGATGACAAGGTCGAGCGCCTCCTCTCCGCGGCCCGGCGCCTCCAGACCAGGGACAACGCAGCCCAGCCCTACGGCGACTGGGGCGTCATGAGCGTATTCCCCGGATACGGCCTCGCCTCGGATCTCTTCAGTAAATCGAGCTTGGCCCTCTGCTACCATAACGGGGCCGATTGGCCCTATTGGGACGGCGTCTATGCGGGAATTCTCCTCGAGCGGGGGGACCCCGAGTGGCGGTATGTCCTCGGTCGTTGGTGGGAGTACGGCCTGTCTATGGGCTGGTTGACTCCCGTCGAGTATTATTCTCCCGCCTACGAGCCTGGGGGAATGCTCCAGGGTTGGAGCGCTATGCCCGCCGCGGTCTGCGCTAGGGCCTGGAAGCGGCCGGAGCCTCCTTCGACCGTTGTCGGCTAGCGAAGCCCGCCTATCCGGAGGGCTCTCCGTCGCGCTCGGATAAAATGGGATGAAGAAGGGCCCTCGTGCTCGGGGAGGTTGTCCGAGCACGAGGGCCCCGTTAGGGCCCGTGCTAATGGTCGCGCGCGGCCTAGCCTATGGCTTCGGCCCCCGTCTCCTTGGTGCGGATTCGGATGCACTCCTCGAGCTGGATGACGAATATCTTCCCGTCGCCGATGGTATCGGTCCTCGCGCCCTTGATGATGGCGTCGACGGTCGGCTTCACGAATTTATCGTTGACCGCGATCTCGAGGCGGACTTTCTTGAGGAGGTTCACCTCCTCGTCGACGCCGCGGTAGCTCTCGTGGTAGCCCATCTGCTGGCCGCAGCCGAGGGCATTCGTGACCGACATCTTGTAGACCTCGGCCTTGAAGAGCTCCTGCTTCACATCGTTGAGCTTGTGGGGCTGGATGTAGGCGATAATTAGCTTCATGTCCTTCCTCCTACATGTTCGAGAAGATCTGGAAGCCCGAGTAGGCCTCGATCCCGTGCTCGCCGATGTCGAGCCCGGCCAGCTCCTCTTCCTTCTTAACGCGCAAGCCCATGACGACCTTGATGATGCCCCAGATCGCGAAGGCCGCGACGAGAACGTAGGCCGCGACGGATACCACTCCGAGGGCCTGGACGCCGAGCTGCGTCCATGTGCCGTCCACGAAGAGGCCGTTGGAGAGGGCCTCCGAGTCCGTCCCGATCTTGGCGGCTACGGTCTTGTTGGCGAAGAGCCCGACGGCGAGGGTGCCGAAGACGCCGTTCGCGAGGTGCACGGAGAGGGCGCCGACGGGATCGTCGATCTTGAGCTTGTCGAAGAAGAAGACCGCGAGGACTACCAGCACGCCCGCGATGAGGCCGATGACGGCCGAGGCTCCCACGGATACGAAGGCGCAGGGGGCCGTGATGGCCACCAGGCCCGCGAGGCAGCCGTTTAGGATCATCGTCAGGTCGGGCTTCTTCTGGAGGATCCAGGACATGCCCGTCGCCGAGAGCACTGCCATCGCCGCGGCGAGGTTGGTGGTCATCGCGATGTGAGCGATGGCGTCGGGGTTGGCGGCCATCGTGGAGCCGGGGTTGAAGCCGAACCAGCCGAACCAGAGGACGAAGACGCCGAGGGTCGCGAGGGCGAGGTTATGCCCGTAGATAGGCTTGGCTTTGCCGTCGGCCTTGTACTTGCCGATGCGGGGCCCGAGAAGGAGGATGCCGGCCAAGGCGCACCAGCCGCCGACCGAGTGGACTACCGTGGAGCCGGCGAAGTCGAAGAAACCGTGGGAGGCGAGCCAGCCACCGCCCCATATCCAATGCCCGGTCACGGGATATATGACAGCGCAGATCGCGATCGAGAAGACGAGGAAGGAGCCGAACTTGATCCGCTCGGCGACCGCTCCCGAGACGATGGTCGCGGCAGTGCCGCAGAAGACGAGCTGGAAGAAAAATTTGGCCCAGAAAGGCACGCCGGTCCAGGAGAGGGCCGAGTAGACGCCGGTGTAGGCATCGCCGGTAGCAGGCGAATTGTCCGCTCCCGAGGCGAAGAGTAGGCCCTTTAGGCCGATGAGGGCGTTGCCGTCACCATACATCAAGCCGAAACCCAGGATCCAGTAGGCTGCCGTCGAGATGGCGAAGACGATAAAGTTCTTCGCGAGGATGTTGACCGCGTTCTTGGCCCTGCAGAGCCCGGATTCGACCATCGCGAATCCCAAGTTCATGAAAAAGACGAGGAATGCCGTGAAGAGCACCCATACGGTGTCTAGGGCAATCTTGAGGGATGCAGCGTCCATCCTGTACTCCTTTACGACGCTTAGGGATGTATCCGGGGGTCGGATATATTAGTGGTACAAAGCAAATATCATGCCAAAAAATACCAGTATCGGAAAACATAATTTCATAATGCATAATATTAACGCTCTGTTAACAAGTTAGGTTCTTCCCAATTATTACATTTTTCTAATGGATCAAGGATTTTTTCGGATTTTAGCCTACATCTAGGTGTTATATCATTTTAAAAAATACAAAAATGTATGGTATGAGATTTTCTTAACACCTCTCAGTACTCCTGCCTTCCATCTTAATTGCTACCATAATAAAAAATATCGATGAACAGAAACATCAAAACCATTAGCCAGCATTGGCCCCGAGTCTCTTTGGCCACATGGTCTCCTTGTGATTTTTTGATAGTTGGCACGTCTCTTGCTTTTCAGGGCATAAGCTGAAAGGAGAGCTGTAGATGACACGACACTTGTTATCCAGAGCTGGAGAGGCGAGACCCTCCTCTCGAATGGTGCGGATCGTATCCCTCGTGGCGCTTGGCCTCATCGCCTGTATGGGCGGACAGGTTTTCGCGCAGGACGCGCCGACGCTGGCGAGCGTCGGTGAGGTCGCCGCGGCTGCCGCTAGCGCTGCCAAGGATGTCACGACGGCCGTCAACATCATGTGGATGCTCATCGCGGGCTTCCTGGTCTTTTTCATGCAGGCGGGCTTCGCCCTAGTGGAGACCGGCTTCACGAGGACCAAGAATGTCGCCCACACGATGATGATGAACATGATGGTGTTCTGCATCGGGGCCGTGGGTTATTGGCTCGTCGGCTTCGCCTTCCAATTCGGCGGAGTGAACGCGGCTTACCCCGCGGTGGCCAATGCCGGTGCGATTGCGGGTGAATGGGCGCATTCCCCCACTAGCCTGGGCGACTGGGGTACGATGCTCTCCCACTCCTTCCGTATAGGGCAGTGGGGCTTCCTCGGGGGCTCGGGCTTCATGCTCATCGGGACCGGCGGAGTGACGGGCATCCTTGCCTTCTTCCTTTTCCAGATGGTCTTCATGGATACCGCGGCCACTATCCCCACCGGGTCGATGGCCGAGCGCCTCAAGTTCCCCGGCTTCGTCCTCATGGGCCTATGGGTCTCCATGATAATCTATCCGCTCGTGGGTGGCTGGATATGGGGCGGCGGCTGGCTGCAGAACATCGGCCGCATCGCCGGCTTCGGCAACGGCGCGGTCGATTTTGCGGGATCAGGCGTCGTGCACATGATCGGCGGTTCCGTCGCCCTCGCAGGCTGTCTCGTGATCGGGCCACGCATCGGCAAGTTCAACCCCGACGGCTCGGCCAACGCCCTGCCGGGGCATAACATCCCCTTGGGCGTCCTCGGCACGATCATCCTCTTCTTCGGTTGGTTCGGCTTCAATCCCGGTTCCTCCCTGGCCTTCGTCGGCGCGGGCGGTCAGCTAGCCTCGAACGCCGCCGTTAATACCCTCATCGCCGGCGCCGTGGGCGGATGCGTTGCCATGTTCTACATGTGGTGGTTCGGCCCCTCAAAGAAGCCTGATCCCTCGATGTCGGTCAACGGTATCCTCGCCGGCCTCGTCGCGATCACCGCGCCTTGTGCCTTCGTCGACTCGATAGGCGCGACGGTCATCGGCTTCGTGGCTGGTATCCTCGTCTGCGTCGCCAGCTTCACGATCGAGAGGCTGAAGATAGACGATCCCGTCGGCGCCATACCCGTCCACTTCTGCAACGGCCTATGGGGCGTGCTGTCGGTCGGCCTCTTCGCGAACGGCAACCCCAACTCGGACGGCTGGAACGGCGTCAAAGGTACGGTCCGTGGCCTCTTCTACGGCAACGGCTCGCAGTTCCTCGCCCAGCTCTGCGAAGCTGGAGCGATCATCGTGTTCGTGTTCGGCCTTTCCTTCCTCTTTTTCAAGCTCTTGAACGCGCTGAAGCTCCTGCGCTCCAAGCCGCAGGACGAGATCATGGGCCTCGATATGCCGGAGATGGGCGCCCTGGGCTACAATAACGTAGACATCAGAATGCATAGCGGCCGCATGATTCCCCAGGCCCCCTTTATGGGCAACGGGAAAAAGTCCTAAAAGCCAGGGACGGAAAGGAGAGAGGCAATGATCAAGAAGATAGAGGCGATCATCCGCGAAGAGGCCCTCGACACCGTCAAGGACGCGTTGCGCGCGGTCGGAATCGTCGGCATGAACGTCGTAGAGGTCCGGGGTCACGGCCGTCAGGGTGGAGTCAACCTCCAGTGGCGCGGCACGGCCTATCAGATGGACATGATCCCGAAGATCATGATCAGCATCATCCTGAGCGATCGCAACGTCGAGAAGACCGTGGATACGATCATCGCTGCCGCGCGCACGGGAAATACGGGCGATGGCATCATCTTCGTCTACCCGGTAGACGACGTCATCCGCATCCGCACGGGCGAGCGCGGCGGCGAGGCCCTGGCCTATCAGGACGACATAGACCAGAAGAAAAAATGACTCGCTTCGCTCGCGCTTCCCTAGGGGGGCGCGAGTATGGAGCGTTAGGCGCTTTGTAGGGGCGACCCGGGATCGCGATCCCGGGCCGCCCTTCCCGCTTACCCGCCGGCTTGCCAATCCGTAGGGCCGCGTGCAACTATCGAAGTCCGCATAAAACGCCTTGAACCGCGAGGGAGCCCATCATGCTGCGCTTAGCCGAGGTCCGCGACGCCGCCCAGATCGCGGCCATTTATCGTCCCTATGTCGAGACTACCTTTATTTCCTTCGAGGAGCTCGCCCCGAGCGCGGAGCAGATGGCGGCCAAGATCGAGAAGGTCGGCGCGGTATTCCCCTTCCTCGCGTACGAGGAGGCCGGCGAGGTCCTCGGCTACGCCTACGCGACCCGCTATCGCGAGCGGGCGGCCTATCGCTGGTCCCTCGAGGACTCGGTCTACCTACGCGGCGACGCGAAGAGCCGGGGTCTCGGCAAGCTCCTGCTCGGCTCCCTCCTCGATCTCCTGCGCGAGCTCGGCTACCTGAAGTTCTACGCCGTGATCACCCCGCCCAACCCGGCGAGCCAGGCCCTCCACGCCCACTTCGGCTTCAAGCCGCTCTGCCGCTTCGCGGACACGGCCTTCAAGCGCGGCGAGTGGCTGTCCATCGACTGGAGCGAGCTGGCGCTCCGCGACATCGCCTCGTTGCCTCCGGGGCCCCCGCCGGAGCCCATAGCCCTGGCCGATTTCGCTCGGTATAGGCCGGATAGGTTGGCCGAGCTCCTCGCGGGCGCGGGCCTGAGCGGCGAGTAGCGGGGTCTGGGTACGGCGAAAGCTGCGCAGAGAGAGCGAGAGATACTCATCCTCGTCCCCGACGCCTGCCTTCTCCTCGAGGTCGCGGGGATCGCGGACATCTTCTATAGTGTTACGAACCTTCGCACCTTTTTGAATCGCGGAGGCCGGTTGCGGGCGTAGTGAGGTAGACCCCACAGGAGGGTTACCCATGATTCCCCCGTTCTGCCCCTATCCTAAATGCTCATTACACAAGCCTCCCGCCCACGCGGGCTGGTGGAAACGCGCAGTACACCA
>DBTW01000116.1 GCA_002307245.1 Spirochaetaceae bacterium UBA1306
GCGGTCACGACCGCGCTGAAGAGCTTTTCCTCGGTGAGCTCGGTCTTCTGCTTGTAGTCGTTTATCTCGTACTCGAGGATGACCCGACTCTCCGGCGCCTGGCCGGGCTGACCGGTCCTGAGGATGATCCGCACGTTCTTGTTTAGCAATTCGTCGCGTATGAACTTGACGACCCCGAGGCCGGAATCGTCGCGCTCCATGACGACGTCGAGGAGGACGCAAGCGATGTCGGGGACGCTCCGGAGGATATTCCTCGCCTCCTCGCCTGAGAACGCGCTCATGAGCTCGATGGTCCGCCCGAAGACGCTCTTGCGATCTAGCACGAGCTTCGTGACGTGGTGGACCTCGGGCTCGTCGTCGACCACGAGGATCTTCCATGGTCGCATGAGGAAGGTCGTCCCTGCGGCCTTCGGCGCGAAGCGGAGCGGGCTACGGCTTTCCAGATCGGGCATGGGGCCTCCTCATGGCGCGCCGCCGTCGGCCGGCGCCGGCTTTAGGTAAGGGATCGTGATTGCGAATTCGACACCCTTGCCGAGTTCGCTCGAGCAGCTCACCCTCCCTCCAAGTTTCGCAATCGTGGTCCTCACGATAGACAGGCCAAGCCCCGTTCCTCCCTTGCCGCGCTTCGTCGTGAAAAAGGGTTCGAACACTTTTTCCACGATATCCGGGGCAATGCCCTTTCCGTCGTCTCGATAGCCGAGCTCGATCGCCTCCGGCCCGCCTCGGCCCGAAATCGAGATGGTTCCGGCCTGGCCATCGTCGAAGGCGTGGACGAGGGAATTCACGATCAGGTTCGTGAACACCTGGTAGAGCGCCCCCGGGGCACAGGTCAAGCGCAGGTCCTCGGGCAGGGAGAGCTCTACCTTGACGCCGCTCTTGCCGAGCCGCGGCCGCAAGCTCAGGATGATCTCCTCGATGTACTCCTTCACGCCGATGCTGCGGACATCGTCGACAGTCTGATCCACGGCCATCTGCTTGAAGGAGCGGATGAACTCCGCCGCCCGCTCCAGGTTGATCGACACTATGCCGAGCGACTCGGCCAGTCCCTCGAGGGATCGGGAGAATTCCTCCTCGTCAAGGCTTCCTTCGGCGTATTTCCGGCCGATATCCCCAATAAGGCCTCTCGCATGCGAGGAGGCGGTAATCGAGACGCCAAGGGGAGTGTTGACCTCATGGGCCACGCCGGCGACGAGGCTGCCGAGGAAGGCGAATTTCTCCATGTCGAGGATCTGACGTGTCCTGTCGTCGACTTGGGCCTGCAGGTTCCGCTCGTTGTCCTGGATCGTCTCGGCCATCCGGTTGAAAGCCTCGCCGAGCTCGCCAATCTCGTCCAGCTTCCTCGTATCGGCCCGGACGGCGTAATCATGCTCCGCGAAGCCGGCGACCACCTCCCGGAGGCCAATGATTCGGTTCGCGACCATCCGATCGATCATGAAAAAAAGCAGCACCGCGATGACGATGCTCGTGCCGAGGGAAAGGCCTATGGTGGTCGAAATCCGACCGAGGAAATTCGCGACCATATTGCGGTTCGTCGCAAGGACGGCAATATGCCCTATCACCGCGCCGTCATGGAGTATGGGCAGGTCCCGGGAAACGAAGGCCTCGCGAGAGAGCTCCCCGATACCGTCTTGCGCGACCTCGCGCAAGCGGCTCGGGTCCGCCACATCGTTTGAGCGCTCGAGAGCGACGAGCGAGTGGCCGCGCTCGTCGCTTAACGCGATCGCTAGGATGTCGGCATCGGCGAGCTCTCCCCGTATTATGGCTTCGTAGCCGACCGCATCGAGATTCCAGAGGGGACTCTCCAGAAAGAACGTGAGCCGCTCGACAGCCTTATCGGCCTTGCCGACTATCTCGGCCCTCGTCGAGATCGAGAAGGCGGCAAAGGCCGCGATCGCGAAGCCCAGGCTCGTCGCGAGGGCCAAGGCAACGGTGATGAGACTGAGCGTAACCCTCAACGACGGCCTCAACCCACGGCCCCTTCGAAGCGCAGGGGCTCGTCGTCACCGGGCTCGGGCTCGCCGCCCTCGATCGCCGGTCGTCCCATCCCCTCGCCCTGGCGTGCCTGCCGGATCGGCAGCTCGATGCGGAAGAGCGCCCCTCCGGCCGGGGAACGCTCGATGGAGAGGCCTCCCCCGTGCTTCTTGGCGATGATGTCATAGGAGATGGACAAGCCCAGGCCCGTGCCTTTCCCCGGCCCCTTGGTCGAGAAGAAGGGGTCGAATATCCGATGCTTCAGCTCGGGCGGCACTCCGGGGCCATCGTCTGAGATCTCGCAGACGACGATGTCGCCCGCCAGGCGCGTCTCGATGCCGATCCTCCCCCGGTCCTTCCTCTTCTGCTCCTCGATGGCCTGGGCCGCGTTCACCACGAGGTTGAGCAGGACCTGGTTGATCTCCCCGCCCGCGGCCTCGATCGGCGGGATGTCGCCCAAGCGCAGCTCGACGTCTGCCACGTACTTGATCTCGTTCCTCGCGACGACCAAGGTATCATTGATCCCTTGGTTGAGGTCGAAGGGCGCGATAGCGGTCTCCATTTCCGACCGGGCGAAGCTCTTCAGGTTCTTGACGATCGACAGGATCCTTCGCAGGCCATCGTCCGTCTCGCGCATCATCGTCTCCGTCTCTTCGAAGATGTAGGAGAGGTCGAAGCTTTTCGCGATGTCCAGCGCCTGGGGGGCCGCCGAGACGACGGCCTCCCAGGCGTCCCGGATGGTCTTGATGAACTGGATCAGCACGGAGTGGTTGCTCGTCAGGAATCCGAGCGGGTTGTTGATCTCGTGGGCGACACCGGCGGCGAGTTGGCCGATAGAGGCCAGCTTCTCGTGTTGGACCATGAGCACCTCGGCTTCCTTTATCCTGCCGTTCGCCTCGGCCAGCTCCATGTTTGCCTTCCATATCTCCCGCTCCTGCGCGATCCGGTCGGAGATGTCCTTGATGCTGCCCTGAATCGCTACGATCGAGCCCGAGTCGTCGCGGACGGCTTTGGCCGACTCCAGGCAGAAGCGCGAGGCGCCGGCGTCGGTCTTGAGAATGATCTCGAAATCGTTGACATATCCCCGGTCGTAGAGCTTTCTGACGAAGCGCGCGCGATCGGGGCCGTTATAGACGAAGTCCTGGAAAGGTCTCCCTATCGCCTTCGACCGATCATCCAGGCCGAGGAGGGCCAGCCCCGCCGAGTTGACGCTCGTGAATACGTCCTCCGCGTCGACGCTATAGACCATGTCGTGCGAGCCCTCGAGCAGTATGTCCAGCCGGCGAGCGCTCTCATGGAGCGAGCTCTCCATGCTTCGCGCGGCCGCTTCGCTCGCCTCGATGCAGCGCCGAATCTCGACGAGCGGGACCATTGCGACGGCGAGCGCCTCGCCGCGGGCTTTTTCCCCGTCGTCGAAGGCCCGATCCGACCTACCGAGCAGGAGGGAAAGGCCGTCGCGCCCCGGGCGGTCGAGGAAAAGCTCCATGGAATGGGCGAACAGGGCCTCGCTCGGGGGGCTCCCGGGGCAGGTCCGACGTTGGATGCGGCCGCCATCGGCCCCTGAAGCCCGCACGAGCGCTGCCAGCATGGCCTCGAGCATCGGCTCTTCGCCAGTGCCCGAGGCTATCGCCGAGACGATGGGCATCAATTCGCCGTCGGGGAACGTATTCATCGGTCGGCCTCGGGCAGGTCGGCGATCGAGAAAAAATCCATGAACCCGAGCACGCCGAGCACCGAGGCCACGCAGGGCGGGACTCGGCTCAACGAAAAGGGGAGGGCCATCCTGTGCGTTTCCGCGAGCAGGACCGTCAGTGTCCCCGCGCCCATCGACGAGATGTAATTAACGCCCTTCAAGTCGACAACGAGACCCCCGCATTCCTTGGCCTCGGGGATGGCCGACTTGGCGAATTCGAGCAATCCCGGCGCGCTCCCCGTATCGAGCTCTCCGGAAACCGAGATGACCAGGGCCTGGCACGAGGCGCTATAGCATAAACTCACGGTCACCGACGGATTTCGGGAGTTGTGCTCATCGGCAGAGGCGAGCATTTTCGATGAAACCGGCGCCATTGGATGCCTCGTTTACCATTCTATGGTCGTTATAAAAGCCTAATGGTTGCGAATCTGATTTTCAAGCTTTCCCAAGAAACCGCGGTTTTGACATACCTATCCCCCTAACCTAGACTTAGGCTCATGTCCTGGCTGAATTTCGATTCCTGCGTAGGCAACCGCCTCGAGCTGGCCTTCCCTCACGACATCGATATAAAGGGTATCCTGACCACATTCGAGGCGCTCCGCATCCCCGGGACGGCGAATACGGACGAGCGGATCGTATTCGCGTTGATCGAGCTCATTAGCAATAGCTTGAGAGCGCAGAAGGAACGCGCCGCCGCCGATCCGGTCCTCGTGGAAATCGGGGTCGATGGATCCCGGCTCATGGCAGACGTCAGCGACCATGGAGGCGGCTTCGATCCCGACAAGCTGCCGTTCTCCCTCGACGTCCCGGTGGAAGGAATCGACCTGATGGCGGAACCATTCGCCCAGTACAGGCTTCGACACGGCCTCGCGCGCTTCGGCATGGGCTTGGTCTTCGCCCGGAGGGTCTTCTCGGATTTCAGCCTCGAGTTCGTCGACGGAAGCGGGAATCGCCGCGCCTGGCCATCTGCCGAGATCGTCGGCACGCGAATCCGGCTCGGCATGGCCCTTAACGGAACGATGAGCATTCCCCCCGCAGGGGAGCACAGAAGCGAAAAGCGCGACCGCTGCTTCGCGAAGGTGGCCCTGGAGAGCAGCCGGTCCCTGGGGCACGTCACGGATATCAGCGACACGGGGCTGAAGGTACTGCTCATGCCCATCCCTACGGAATCCGTGTCAGAGGAGCAGCTAATATCCCTCTCCCCGAGCGAGCTCGGTATCCCTCCCTTCCGCGTGAGGGCCAAGACGGCGTGGAGGTTGGACGGGGAGGAGTCGACCGTCCTCGGCATGCGGCTGCTCGGCTTCCCCGACGAGTCGGCGAAGGCAGGCTTCGAGGCGCTGCGCCTGCACTATCGGTGAGGCGGCGCCCCGGCTAGTCCGGGTCCCTCAGCTCATTCTTGATGGCGATGATGCGGTCCTTGTTGGCCAGGAAGCACTCGACGATCCCGGGGTCGAGGTGGCTCCCGCTCATGCCCGCGATGATCGTCACGCATTCCTCGTCGGGATAGGCCGGCTTGTAGTAGCGCTTCGACGAGAGGGCGTCGAAGATGTCGGCGATCGCGACGATCCGGCCCTCGATCGGGATGTCGTTCCCAGCGAGCCCATTCGGATAGCCGGTCCCGTCCCACTTTTCGTGATGGGTGGCGGCGACTATCGCGGCCGTCTTCAGGAGGGGGGTGGAGGCCTCGCCCAGGATGCTCTCGCCCATCGGGACGTGCGCCACGTAGAACCGCAGCTCCTCGGGCGAGAGCGGCTGCAGGACTTCGCCGCCCACCAAGGGATGGCTCTTGATCACCTCGAACTCGATGGGCTTCAGCTTCTCCTTCTTCTTGAGGATCTCGTCCGGGATGGCTATCTTCCCTATATCGTGCATCGGGGCCGTGAGGAATATGAGCTCCACCGTATCCTTGTCGAGGCCGTAGGCCTCGGCGATCACGTTGCTGTATTGGGCGACGCGGATCACGTGCTTGCCCGTCTCGTTGTCGCGATACTCGACCGCCTTCCCGAGCCGCCTGATGATCTGCATGCTCGATTCCTTGAGCTCGGCGTTCTTCACCTTCAGCTCGTCGCTGATGGTCTTTAGCTTGATGACGTTGCGGAGGCGCTGGATGAGCTCGTCCGGGATGATCGGCTTGTTGAGGAACTCGATCACGCCGCTCTGGATCGCGCTCCTCCTCAGCTCGTCCTCCGCGTAACCCGTCAGCATTATCGTGGGTACTTCGGCCGTGTAGCCTTTCTCCTGCAAGGCCTTGAGGAGATCGGTGCCCGTCATGTTCGGCATCCTGGCGTCGGTCACGACGAGGTCGAAGCTCTCCGTGGCGAAAAGCTCGAGGGCTTGCTCGCCGCTTTCCGCGAAGAAGAGGTCCCATTCTGAAGTAGTCGCCTTGATGCTCCGCCTTATGCTCGAGAGTATGTACGGCTCGTCGTCCACGAATAGGATGCGCTTCTTCATGGCCTCTCCCCTCGGCGCCGGCCGCCCCTTGATATGAGCTCGCGCGCCCGACTAATTAACTATTGAGCGCCTTCGCTTCGGGCACAATAGCCGGAGAGAGGAAATACGCCGTTATTAATCCTGGGCCATTCGGGGCGATGCCTTCTTGGAGCATTTCTCGCAGAGCCCGAACAGGGATATCTCGTGGTCCTCGATCGTGAAGCGCTCCTTTCGCTCGATCGCCTCGATTTTAGCCTTCGGGAGGCAGAGCTCCAGCTCGACGACCCGATGGCAGACCCTGCAGGTCAAATGATGGTGATGCGCCGGGGAATCGCAGAGGCGATACCAGCGCTCGCCATCGGCGAAATCGATCCGGTCGAGGATCTTCAATCGCGCGAGTTTGTCGATGGCGCGGAAGACCGTCGCCCTACCGATACCGGGACTGGCAAGCCGCAGCTCCGTGAGGAGCGCCTCGGCGGGAAATGCCTTCCCGGCCTCGCCCAGGGCCACGATCCCGTCGGCGATGGCCTGCCTTTGCTTGGTGTTCCGAGCGCTGAACTCCCGGAACGCCTCCGCCACCCTATCGGCTTTCGTCAACATCGCGGCCTCGACCGCCTATTTCGCCAGAGCGCCCGTGATCGTCGACGCCAGTTCCCGGACGAACGTGAAATAATCCCCGTCCTTCGGCAGCGCGTGGGTCGTGAGGGGCACGGGCTCCACCTTGGCCTCCGAGGCGATCGCCTGCGCGACCTTCGGATTTTCGCTGAGCTCCGTGAAGATCACCTTCACGCCGTTCGTGGAGATAAGCTTCTTGAGCTCCGCGAGCTCCGCCGCGGAGGACTCGGCCTGGCTCGACAGGCTGGGAACCACTGCCCCCACCAGCCTAAACCCGTAGCGTTGCGCGAAATACCCCATCGACTCGTGCCCCGTCACGAGCCTGCGCCTGTCGCTGGGGAGCTTCGCGACGGAGGCGGCCACCTCGGCGTCGAGAGCGACGAGCCTCGAATCGAGGTCGGCGCGACGCTTCGAGAGGTCCACATGGAAGTCCGACTGGATCTCGTCCGCGAGGGCGTCGACCACGGCCTTCACCGTCAGGGGGTCCGTCCAGATGTGGGGATCCTGCGCGCCGACCGCCTGGTCCGGGTCTCCCGAGGGGATGCCCTCGCCAAGGCCCACGGTCCTCACCGCGATATGGTCGGCGGCGGTGAAGAACTTGACTCCCGCCTTCCGGGCCTGCCCCAGCGCCTTCTCCATCCCGCCCTCGAGGCCGAGGCCGTTCTCGACGACGAGCGAGGCCTTGTTGATGGTCTCCATATCCTTGGCCGAAGGCTCCCATTCATGGGGGTCCATCCCGTCGGGGATGGCCACGACGACGTCGAAGTTGTCCCCGACGAGATCCTTTACCGCGGAACCGAGGATCGAATAGCTGACGACGATGGTCCTCTTGCCCGCGGGGGCCTTGGCCGCGCAGGCGCCCAGGAACGCCGCGATCGCGAAGAGGGCCAGGGCGGAGCCCGCAAGCTTCATACTGCACTTCATATGATTGCTCCTTTCCAGGGCCGAGCTGCAACGGAAGTCCCAAACACCTTCGACTAATAGTGATACTTGATATCAATTGCATATTAATACACAGTCTCATTATCCCATGTCAAGAGGCCGTTCCGGCTTGTAACCTTCCCGCTCTTCGGATACTTTTCCTGCCAAAATGCGGCGATCCAGTCATCTTTCCCAGCCCCCGGCCTCGCGACATTGCGCGATGGAGCGTCCATGATGCTATCGACCGAAGCGGCGGCCTGGCTTAAGGCGGCCTCAGGAACCTTCACCGGCACCCTGGCCGGGCTCGCCTTCGAAACCATCCCCTTCCTGCTCATGGGGACGCTGCTCTCGGCGCTCATCCAGGCCTTCGTACCCGACCGCGCGCTGAAACGGCTCTTCCCGCGGAATCGCTACCTGTCGATTCTAGTCGCCCTGTTCATCGGAGCCCTGGTCCCGATCTGCGAATGCGGAACCGTGCCGCTGGCCCGGCGCCTTCGGCAGAAAGGCCTGCCGCTCTCGACCGCAGCGGCCTTCCTCCTGGCGGCCCCGCTCGCTAATCCCATGACCGTAATCTCCACCTTCGTCGCCTTCAGGGGCACCGGGCATCCGATGTTCATCGCGAGACTCGGCCTCGGTCTCGCCTCGGCTTTCATCATCGCCATCATCGTGGAATTCACCGCTGGAAAGCGGCCTTCGAGCGACATCCGCGGCCGGCACGGGCAAGCCCCCGAGTCGAGGTTCACGCGCCTTGGCGCGGCCGCCATCCCCGCGCCGCCGCGTTTGCCCGCGCAGGGCCCAAGAAGGGACGGCGGATCGCGCTCGAGCCTGGCCGACCGCATCGCCGCGACCCTTGAGCACGCGTCCTACGACTTCCTCGATTCGGGCCGCTACCTGGTGGCCGGCATCACCATCGCGGCCATGGCGAGGGCTCTCATCCCGACTCGCGCGATCCTGCGATCCCTGGGCAGTCCGCTCGCGGCGACGGGCACGGGACTGCTATCCGCCTATGTCCTCTCGCTATGCTCGTCCGCCGACGCCTTCGTGGCCCGCTCGGTCTTCGCTCCCTCGTCATATGCCGCGGTCCAGGCATTCCTCGTCCTCGGCCCAATGATCGACCTCAAGAACACCGTCCTCCTCTCGCGATTCGTGAGGCCGCGGCGCCTGGCGGCCTTCGTGGCCATCGTAGCCGCCGTAGTCGGGGCCGTGACGCTAACCGCGGGCCTCCTCGCGGAGGCCCTATGACTTCGCTTCGGGAAGTCTCCGGGAGCAGGTTGGCCCGTTGCCTCACCTTCCTCACGCTATCCTTTTACATCTCCTGGCTCGCGGGGAACGGGAAGCTCGCCAAGATAGTTCATCCGCGGATGAGGCCCTGGATCGAGGCGGCGGGATTGCTTTGCCTCGGGCTCGCCTTCGCGCAGATGCTCTGGCTCTCCAAGAAGCCCAAGCGCCCGGACCCGCCCTCGTTCTTCCTCCCCTTCGGCTTCGTGCTCCTGATCAGCTTCATCTTCGTCCAATCGAGCTCCTTCTCCCCAAGCCGCTTCAATGAAGGCGACGACTCCGCGGCCGTCGAGGCCGCGATCCTCTCACAACGGGACAAGGTCTCCGCGCGGGCGTCCAAGGGAGCCCTGCCCCCGACCATCCGATTCGATGACGATCGGTATTGGGCCTTGTACAACAGGCTCTACGACGACCCCGCGGCCGCCGCGGGGCATCGCGTCGTCATCCAGGGTTTTTTCCACAGGGCGAGCGGGTATCCCGTCGACACTGCGCTGATCGGCAGGGACCTCATGTGGTGCTGCTCCGCGGACATGTCGGGCATCGGCCTCGTCGCGCGAGGCCCGGGGATCGAGGGATTCGCGGAATCGGATTGGGTGGAGGCTTCGGGTCTGCTTTCCACGATCGAGTTCGACATGGACGGGGACGGCAAGGATTCGGCCGTCCCCCTCATCCTCGTCGACTCGCTGCGGCGCGTGGACAAGGGCGCGAGCTCAAGCATAATCTTCCCGTACTGAAAAGCGGGACTGCCGCCTCCGGCGCGCCCCGCCTTTAGCCCAGGGAGAAGGAAGCCAGGCTGGCGTTGCCCTCGCCGACATAGGCGAAATACAGGGCCTGCACGCCGTCCGGGATCGCTATATCGCCCGCGTACTCTTTCCAGACATTCGTGTAATCGACGGAGATCCGCCCCAGCGCCGGCCCGTTCCAGGAAGTCCGGAGCTCGAAATCGCCCTTGCAATATCCGCGCACCTTGATCCCCACCCTACTGACAGAGCGGCAATCGAAGTACTTGAAACCGGCGACCGCGCCCTTCATCATATTCGCGACATAGCCGACCTCCTCGTCGCCGTCCCGGCCGTCCTGAGTGATCTTGGGGTAGCGATTGTCCATATAGGCGTTGCCGGCGACGTATTGGGCTTCGTCGTCGCAGAAGAGGTTGCAGGCGATGTAGGCCGGATACTCTCCGCGCCCGGCGAGGGGGCCTCCGTTGAGGCCGCAGGAGGTCATCTCCGCCTGAGGTATCGAGCCGTCAGAGCGGAAGCCTATCCGCTCGGCGCAGCCCTGCCTGCTGAAGTTGGTTCCGTTGCTGTGACGATGGTAGAAGACGTACCATTGCCCGCCAATCTCAACGAGGCCGCCGTGGTTGTTCCCGCCGTAATACATCGGCTTGCCCGCGGGCTTGTAGCCGTCGATATGGAGGTCGTTGTTGCTCACGATCACCCCGCGATAGGCGAACCCGCTGGTCGGATGCTCGCTGGTCGCGTAGCACAGCTCGTGGAAGACGACGGACGAGTAGACGAAGTAGTACGTGCTCCCCCTCTTGCGGATGGAGGAAGCCTCGAAGAACTCGTGCCCCTCGTAGCCCGAGCCTGAGCTGTAGGGGGCGCTGGGCGCGATGAACGCGCTCTCCTCGACGATTGTAAGCATGTCGGGCCCGAGCACCGTGGCCATCGGCCCCTTCCTCGACTCGTCGTGCCGCCAGCAGAAGCCAGTATATAGGTAGGTCCTATCGCCTTCGGTCAGCACGCCGGGGTCAAACTGCGGCTGGTCGCCCGCGCCCTCGCCCAGGCGGGTCCCGTCCCCATGCCGCACGTAGCCGAGGAACTCGTACTTGCCCGCGGGCGTATCGCAGACGGCAACCGAAACGATGGAGACCTTGTCCAAGACATAATACAGGTAGTAGCGCCCATCGTGCCCAAGCGTTACGTCGGGGGCGTACAGGCACATGCTGCCGTCCCGGTTCAGGGGATCATCCGTCTTCGCGTATATGACGCCCTCGTAGCGCCAATTCCCGAGATCCCCGACGGGAGCCGACCAGCACACGTAATCGTTCAGGCAATACGCATGGCCGTTGAGGCGATCATGGGAACCGTACACGTAGATTCGGCCGTCGAACACATGGGGCTCGCCATCGGGAATATATTCCCATGAGGGCAGGTAGGGGTTGAAAGCTTGCTTAGCCATGATTGAAACGACGCTCCTTCGATGCTCCAGGATCTGGCGGAGCGCTTCGGCGCCGCCTTTGGACGAAAGTCCAGATTAATGGACGATAGGACAAGGACATATTTTACGCCAAATGGTACAGTTTATTATAGTATTTTAGTAAGATACGCTTTGCGAGTCACGGCGACCAGGTCGCAAGCCTTATCTTCATCGGAGATGAGACGTCCAGATGGAAAAAAACGAATTCCTGGATAATCACCTTGTCCATAGCAGGCTGATCGACGCCCTTTTCGACGAGAACCGGGACCTCCTCATCCTGACGACGAAAGACCTTGATTTATTGAAATTGAACCAATCGGCGTCGGTATACCTCGGCGTGCCCGCCGAGTCGCTCGTCGGGCATCCGATCTCTACGCTGATGGACGCGGAAAACCGCACACGGCTCGCGGCGATCACGGCCATCCTGAGCATTGACGGGGAAACCATCAATACGCACTTTTCCCTCGCCGACTACCTCGGGAACAGGCACCAGCTGATGACCGGCATCCGATACATCCAGTACGAGGAATACCAGAGATCGTACTATCTGTTCATCTTCAGGCGAGGGCAGCAAGCCGCGGACGACCCCTCGAGTCGCATCGATTTCGAGCAGCTCATCCAGCGCCTCCTGAAAAGCCTCTCCGATTCCGTGCTGCTCATCGACATGGTCAATCGGGTCATCGCCGATTGCAACGGCGCGGCCGAAGCCCTCTTCGGCTACGCTCGGACCGAGCTCATCGGGAGGAGCCCCCAATTCCTCGCCCCCAGCGAAGAAGCCGCGAAGATCTATGTGATACAAGGCAGGACGAGCTACGCGAAGACCGGCTTCTACCAGATCAAGATGCCCTGCCGCCGGAAGGACGGCACCTTGCTCATGACCTGGGCCACCAATATCGCCCTATTCGACGGTAATGGCCAGCAGAAGTACGTGCTCGCGATCAACAAGGACCTCACGCAGGACGAAAAACGGCTCGACGACATCGTCAGGCTCTCCGAGCAGTCCCAACGGCTGCTGCAATCCCTGAACGAGTCGATCAAGCCCCTGAAGAGCGCTCTTCCGGTCGAAAGCCTGAGCGAGCGCGGCTTCTCCCGACGGCAGATCGAGATATGCGCCACCCTCATCACTGGCGAGACGACCAAGGCTATCGCCTCCAAGCTCAAGGTCTCCGAGTCAGCCATCAAGAACCATTTGTCCAGCATGTATCGCCTAGTGGGCGCCTCGTCCAGGATCGAATTCATCAGCTACCTGCACGACCACCGTATCCGCATCGAATAGTCCGCCAGACCACCGCCTCTGTACGAAATTCCTATTCGCGAAGCTTGCCAGCTCGAAAACTGGACAAGCTCGCGCCGAAGATACTATTTTTCGGCATGGATGACCCACCAGATCTATCTCAGGCCGCACCGAGCGCGAAACACATCCTGATCGTCGAGGACGAATCCATCGTCGCCCTCTCCGAGAGCTTCATGCTCAGGAAGAAAGGCTATGCCGTCGATATCGCAAACTCGGGCGAGGCCGCCATAGCGAGCCTCGAGGGCGGCTTGGCGCCCGATCTCATCCTGATGGACATTGACTTGGGGAATGGCATGGACGGGACCGCCGCCGCGAGCGCCATCCTCGAGCGATGGGAGATGCCCATCGTGTTCCTCACCTCGCACTCATCGAAGGAAATGGTGGACAAGGTGCGCGGCATCACGCGCTACGGCTACATAATCAAGAACTCCGGCGATTTCGTCATGCTGTCGACGATCGAGATGGCCTTCGACCTATTCTCCAAGGAACGGGTCATAGCGGAGAAGAACGCCCTCCTGCGAAGGGCAGAAAAGGCCGCGCGAATCGGCTACTGGTTCGTCGAGAAGGGGAACTCCGAGATCGCGCTCTCGGAGGGCAGCCGCGCCATCCTCGGGGTCGAGTCGGAGGCCTGCTCCTTCGACGACTTCGAGCGCAACGTGCTCGCGGGCGGGAGCGCGCCGAGGGCCGCGGCCTTCAGGATGCTCCTGGAAAGGGGCCAGCCCTACGACATCTCGTACAAGGTCCGCCGGGCCGACACGGGCGCGGTGGCGACGATCCGGTCCTCCGGCCGGGTCTGCGGCGATGCGATCCTCGGGGTGTTCCAGGACATATCCGACATCGAGGGCCTCCTCGTCGACCTGCGCAAGAGCGAGGCCCGGCAGGCCGTCACCCTCCGGTCGATAGGCGACGGCGTCATCTCGACAGATACCGTCGGCCGGGTCGTCGAATTGAACCGCGAGGCCGAGCGCCTGACCGGCTGGAGCAACGACGAGGCCCTCGGCCTCCCGCTCGCCGAAGTCTTCAGGATCGTGAACGCGAGCACGAGAAAAGCCGTCGAGAATCCGGTGCAGAAAGTCATCGACACGGGCTACGTCGTGGGATTGGCCAACCACACCGTGCTGATCGCCCGGGACGGCTCGGAGAGGCACATCGCGGACAGCGCGGCGCCCATACGGGACGACGACGACGCCGTACTGGGCGTGGTTCTCGTCTTCAGGGACATCACCCCGGACTACGAAGCCCAGGAAATGGTCAAGCGGAGCGAGGGCATATTCCGGACCCTCTTCGACGAGGCACATACCCCGATGCTGCTGATCGATCCCGAGAGCGGGTCCATCGAGGGCGCCAACCGCGCCTCGTCGCGCTTCTACGGCTGGAGCATCGAGGAGCTGCGATCCAAGGGCATCGCGGACCTCAACGTCCTCCCGAGCGCGGATATCGCGAACGCCATGCGCGAGGCGGTAAAGGCCGACCAGAAGGAGTTCCAGTTCCTCCACCGTTCCGCGGAAGGTGAGCAAAAGCGCGTCCTGGTCACGAGCGGGCCCATTCAGGTAGACGGGCGGACGAGGCTCCTGTCGATCATCCGCGACGCTACCGACAAGCACGAGCTGGAGATGAAGCTGAGCGCCGAGAGGAAGCGGTCGGGAGTCATCCAGAGGGACGCTCGGCATCGGATGAAGAACAGCGCGCAGATGATCGCCAGCCTCATCCAGCTGCAGCTTTCCGGAATGGAGGACGAGGGGGCGGCCGAGGCCCTCGGCATCCTCCTGAGCCGCGTCATCGGGCTGTCCATGGTCTACGACCAGCTCTACGTCGAGGACGACCGCGAGCGGGTCGGCTCGGCCGCCTACCTCGGCGCGCTCCTCGAGGCCGTCGAGGCTAGCTACGTCCCCGAGTCGGTCAGGCTCCGCAGGGAAATCGAGGATATCGTCCTCGAGGCCCGCTTCGCGGTATCCCTGGGGCTCATCGTCGGCGAGCTCGTCATAAACGCCTGCAAATACGCCTTCCCCGACGCGAGGGAGGGAAGCGTCTCGGTCGCCTTCGGCCGCGGCCCCGACGGATCGATCGCCCTCTCCGTGAGCGACGACGGAATAGGCATGGAGGCCGCCCGGAGGCGCGCGGGCAAGGTCCAGCGCGACGGGACGGGCCTCAGCATCGTGCGGAGCCTCGTCGAGCAGGAAAGCGGGAAGATCGAGATCGACCGGAGGAATGCGGGCGCATCGATAGCCTGCTCCTTCCCCGGCGCGCCCTCGATGAACTAGACGCATCAATCATCGACTCTACGCAATACCGGGAGGTATCGGATGAAAATCAAGATCGGCGGACGGCTCATGCTTTCGGGGGCCGTCTTCATCTTCCTCGCCTTCGGCGCGACGCTGCTCATCGTGTCGCAGCGGACGCAGAAGGGGATCGTCGCGATAGTCGGCGAACAGCTGACCGTACTGGCCCGGAGCATGGCGGATTACGCCGAGAGCAGGCTCCAGGGAGACCTGCGGACGACGGTGGCCCTCGCCTCTTCCTCGGATATCCAGGATGGCGCCGAAGCCGCCGATCGCGGAGGGGCGGCGGGGTCCAAGGCCGCCGTCGCCTTGAGCGCCAAGCTCGCGGCCGTGCAGGCGAGCGAGCTATACAAGGGCGCCTACGGCGGCATCATGGTCGCCGACAAGAACGGCGCCGTCTTCTCGGCCTCGAGCGCGGATTATGTCGGCGCGAGCATAGCCGACCGGGACTACTTCAAGACCGCACTCGAGGGCAAGGCGAACGTCAGCCAGGTGATCGTCAACAAGGTGACGCAGGAAGCCACCTTGGCCATCTGCGCCCCGGTGCCCGGGAGCGGCGCGAAACCCGCCGGGGCCTGCGTGGTCTTCATGAAAGTGTCGTCCATCACCGACGAGATGGCGAAGTTCGTCATCGGCAAGAGCGGTTATTTCGGGGCGATCCAGCGCGACGGCCTGTTCGTGCTCCACCCGAGCAAGGACATCGCGCTGAAGGTCAACATCAAGGACCTGCCGGGCTTGGAGACCCTCGCGAGGCGCGCGATGGCCGGCGAGACGGGCTTGCAGGAGTACGTTTACAAAGGCTCGCGCAGGTACTCGGCCATCGCCCCCGTACCCAGTATCGGCTGGGCGATCCTGCCCCAGATGCCCGAAAAAGAATTCCTGGCCACGGCGACATCCCTACGAACGGA
>DBTW01000048.1:0-5743 GCA_002307245.1 Spirochaetaceae bacterium UBA1306
GCGTGGGCGAAGACCTCGAATTCAGCCACCGAGAATATGAGGACCTGGGCGTCGGAGAGCACGACGGCGTTCTCCTCGCGCGGGTATTTACCCAGGGCGCTCTTGACCCCGAAGAACTCCCCGGTCTGGATGATCTCGCGAATCTCCTTCGCCGTCTCGATGTCGGTGTAGTTGAGGCTCACCTTCCCCTGCTGGAGGACGAAGACCTTGTCGCTGACGAGGTCTCCCTGGAAGTAGATCACCGAGTTGGCGCGGTAGTTCCCTACCTTTGGCATCCTCTTTATGCTCCCGTCGGGCGCCTATCCGCGCCCCTCCGTCCGTCGGTCTTCCGACGTCCTTCTAGTGTAGGCATCTCGCCCCTCCAATGCCAGCCCTCCGCGGGGCGGTTTTAGGCCTCGAAGGGGAGGTAGTCGAGCTTCTTATCGAAGCCGACGGCCTTCCGTATATCGCGGTACAGTCCCGCAGGATCTCCCTTGACGAACATCTGCCTTCCTCCGACCTCTATCCTGCCGTAGCCCGAGATCGCCTCGCCGGCGAGCTCGCCGAAGAAGGCCCCGTACTTGGCCTCGTCGCCGTAGACCGGCACGCCCTCGACCGTCAGGAGCTCGAGGTCGGCGCAGTCCGCTGCGGCGAGGCTCTCGTAGGGATCCTCGGCCCTGGCCCGGAACACGGCGATGTCGGCCCAGGCCCCCGGCTCGAGGATCCCCGCCTTGCCCGTCAGGCCCAGGGCGCGCGCCGCGTTGACCGTGGCCATCTCGAAGAGGCTCTTGGCCGGCAGCTCCTCGCCGTAGATACGGCGATAGGCCGCACGGGCGAATTTCATCTCCGCGAGGAGGTTTACCGAGCCCGTGTGCGTCGAGTCCGTGCCCAGGGCGACGTTCACCCCGGCCCGGAGCAGCTTGCGCACCTTGCAGGTGAGGTTGAACATGAAGTAATTCGAGGCCGGGCACCAGGCCACGCTGGCGCCGGCCCGCTTCACCTTCTTTATATCGTCGTCCGAGAAGCCGATGCAGTGGATCAGGAGGTCCCGATCGTCGAGGGCCCCGGCCCTCTCGAGGATGCCCACGCCATCCATGCTCTCCTCGTCGAAGCCCTCCTCGAGGTGGGTGACGAAGGGCCAGTTCCTCTCCACCGCCCGCCCATGCTCGATCTCGATGCCCTCCCCCCATTTCAGGTCGAAGGAGGAGCATTCGTGCGCGAGGCAATAGTCGCGGACCGCCCGTATGGGGAGGCTGTCCAGGAAGGGCTCGTTCAGCTCGTGGGGGAAGTGGTCATGGACGGTGGCGACGCCCGAGAAGAGGTTCTTGTAGCCGCCGAGGAGGTACATCTGGGCGACGCTCAAGGAGGCGCGCTCCGCGTAGACCGGGCTGGCTTTGAGGTCGGCATCCCAGGGCGACCAATTGGGGTAGAAGGAACCGGGGGCTGGCCCGACCCGCGGCAGGTAGTTGCCCCGCAGGTGGTCGTGGACGTTGACGAGGGCCGGATAGACGTAGGAGCCGGAGCCTATGCGCAGCTCGCGCTTGGCCCCGAGGCCGAAGCCCGCGACCTTGCCTCCCTCCACGAGGAGGGACGCCGACCCGCGTATCTTGCGGGGCGTCACGACAACGGCGTCTGTAAAGGCGTATCCGTCCAAGCTTTTCGTCCTCGAGTCGGCCCGCGGGGCCGGCAGTGCATGTCTTCCATTGATTCTCGGCGCGATTCGGGAGGAAATTGACGGCTGTCTTGCGAGATCGCGCTAAATCGACCTGATACGCAGGGCCAGGGCCGCGGCGCCGATGAGCCCGGCCTCGGAGCCGAGCTGGGGCCTCGAGACGAAGGCCGAGAGGCTCCGGGGATCATTCAGGGCGGGCAGGTAGCCGCCGAGCTCCTCGCCGAGGCAGCTCGCGACCTTTTCGGCGAGGCCCGGCCTCAAGCCCACGCCTCCGCCCATGATGATGCGCTCCGGCGAGAGCGTGAGGGAATAGGTGGCGAAGGCCCTGGCTAGATAGCGGGCCTCGAGATCCCAAGCCTTATGTCCCCCGCCCAGGGTTTCGGGCCGAGCTCCCCAGCGTTGTCCAATGGCTGGGCCGGAGGCCAGGCCCTCGAGGCAGTCGCGATGGTAGGGACAGCAGCCGGGGAAGGCGTCCGAGTCCACGCGCTTCACGCCGATGTGGCCGAGCTCGGGATGCTGCTGGCCATGCAGGAGGGCGCCGTTGGAGAACACGCCTCCGCCTATGCCCGTGCCCACGGTGACGTAGATGAAATCCTTGAGGCCCCTAGCCGCGCCCCAGAGGTATTCGCCGTAGGCGGCCGCGTTCACGTCCGTGTCGAAGGCTACGGGTACGCCGAGCTCGTCGCGAAAATAGCCGGCTACCTCGACATTCCGCCAGCCTTCCTTGGGCGTGGCCGTAATGAATCCCCAGGTCGGGCTCGAAGTCTTGAGGTCCACCGGGCCGAAGCATCCGATCCCGATCCCGTCCAGCTTGCCGAGGCCCTTCCCCTCGACCGCCGAGAGGAGGAAGTCCCGCGAGGCCTCGAGCGTAGTCTTGGGATCCGTAGTAGGGATGCTGAGCTTGCCGATGATCCTGGGCTTCGAGCCTTCCTGGCCATCGGCTTCGAAGAGCCCGCATACGAATTTGGTACCACCTGCCTCAATCGCTCCTAGGATCATTGTGGCTTCCCCTCTTGGCTTTTTGCGCCTACTTGGCGATTTATATGCTTAGCATACATATAATAATCGTCGCCGGGGCCATAAAAATCGGTTATATGCCCCATTGTGGCATAGGCCTTGGCCGAGAAAGCACCCGCGCCGACCGTCGATTCCTTCTTGGTCGAGGTCTCTATGCGGATGATAGCCGAGGCTTCTCGCCTTAGCACTTCCTCCTCGATCGAATCGAGGAGGGCTTCGGCGACGCCTTTGCCCACATAGGCCCGATCGACGCAGAGGAAGCGCAGCTCGAAA
Source organism: Spirochaetaceae bacterium UBA1306 (assembly GCA_002307245.1). Taxonomy (GTDB): domain Bacteria; phylum Spirochaetota; class Spirochaetia; order Treponematales; family Rectinemataceae; genus UBA1306. The sequence goes on from DBTW01000048.1 coordinate 2,942, forward strand.
CTATAATCCGTGCCGGCCTCGCGGCAGAAGGCGACGAATCCCGCCAGGATCTTGCCGTCGCGGAGTTCTAGGACGGTATGGCTCGTGTCGGGCCTTTCCTGCCATTCAACAAGGATTTCTTTGAGGATATCGAGCTCTATGTCCTTGAAGGCGCCCGACTCGAGGGCAAGGTCTTCGTAGTCGTGAAGGTCGATCATTGAGGGGCGGTTCCCCGTTTGAAAAAATTATGAGTGCTAAGTATAGCTGGTATCGAGGGCTTTGTACACGGAAAAGGGGGAGCTCGAGGCTGAAGAGGCTTGCGCCGCGCGACCGCAATGTACACGGGGAGCCCCGCGCCCGCGCGGGCTGCGGGACTCCCGGGAAGGCGTTTACTTGACGTTGATGCCGAGGAAGGGCTCGAAAGTGTAGGATTTGCCGAGCTGGATGTCGACCTGCGTCTCGTAGACGATCCCGCCAGCGGCGAAGCGGAGCGTATGCCTGCCTGCCTGAATCTGGCCGGCCGAGAATACGGGGCCGTTCTGCTCGCCCTGCTGTTGGCCGTCGATCCAGAAGTCGATTCCGCGATCGCGGCCGTTCTTGAGATCCTTGTTGACCAGGGATTCGGGCAGCTTGAGCTGCCAGGAGACGGTGGCGGGCTGCAGGATGGCGTTGATGGCCTGAGGCCCGTTGACCGCGACCTGAACCTGGTAGTCGAGGAAGCCCGGAGCCCTGACGAGCACGGTGTAGCTGCCAGGGGGCAGCGCGGTCGCGAAGGGCGTCTGCCCCGACTGCTGGCCGTTAACGAAGACAAGTGCGCCCTGGACGTTGCCGTTCACGTTCACCTGAAAGCTCATGGGCTGGAGCATGGCGTTGACCTGGGCCGGCCCGTTGCCTACGACGATGTTCTGGGCGAAATCCAGGAAGCCCGGCGCCTTGACGACGACCGAATACGATCCGCCCGGGACCTGGGCCTGGAAGGGCGTCTTGCCGGCCGGGTTGCCGTTGATGAGGACGTCGGCGCCGTTGACGTTGGAAGAGACCGAGAGGCTCTGGTTGAGGCCTTGGAGCGTTACGCTCAGGGCAACAAAGGCGGTCGCCTCGATTTTTTGCACGAAATCTACGAAGCCGGGAGCGCTGACCCTGACTTCATGTTTCCCGAGCGGGATTTTCGCGTCGTTTGGGGTTGTGCCTACCGGATTTCCGTCGACGAAGATTTGGGCCCCGCTTACATTGCAGGCGATCCTGAGGCCGAAGGAGGGGATGATGCTCTTCCCGACGGGCGCCTGGGCGGGAGCCTGGGGCTGGATGGATTCCAGGGTCGCGTTCAGCACGGTACCGGCGGCCTTGGCCGCCACGTTCACGGTGGCTTGGAATTCGCGGAAACCGTCCTTCGCGATCTTGATGTTGTAGGCCGCAGGCGGGAGCTGGATCCTCAGGTTGGGCACGGTTTTCGTGTAGAGCTTGTTGTTGATATAGACGTCGGCTCCCATTTCGTTGCAGTTGATCACGAGAGGGAATTTTGTCTGGGCGCTGGCTGCACCGATGGCGGCCAATGCGAATAGCGCGAGGAAAAGCTTTTTCATTTTCGCTCCTTAATTCAAAGAATCGGCGAATGCGCGAAAGCCGCGCATGGGCCTTGATTGTCATTACATTCTAGGCTTAGTAGTCTATCATGTCGACTGTGTGAATATCCATAAATGGGAAATGCGAGTGGCTTTTCTCCCGGATTTAATTAGTCTTTATTCCCGCTCAGCGTTGGTATTTTCTTCGTAAATGCTATAGGCTATGATTATCAAGGTGAATTCGACGTGACTGATCATAGGAGGATTAGGACATGAAGAAAATTCTAGTGGCTTTCGTTCTTGTCGCCACCGTCGCTTCCGGAGCGATGGCGCAGCTCATGTTCGGCGTCTCCGGCGCCCTGCATATGGATTCTACACTTACTGCTTCCGAGATAAAGGACCGCTTCGACGCGGGCGAAGGCATCTTCTACGGCGGCTTTGTCGAGATCGCCGGCAAGCATTTCGGCCTGGGCGTTACCATGAACGTTTCTAACTATACGGGCGATGTTAACGCTTCGTTTTCGTATACCGACGAGTTTGGAGTAAAAAGACAGTATGACTACCCCGTCCAGAATGCAGATTTTACCGATTACGACATTACCGGCTATCTTTCCTACCACCTAATCGGCGCGAAAAAGATCATCGATCCCTTCGGCGAACTCGGTGGCGGCCTTAGCGCCACGGGCTTTCAAGATACCGAGACGAATGAGCTACCCTGGGATAGCCCCTTTCTGGCCGCCTCGTATTATTGGTACGCGGCCCTCGGCCTGGGCATCAATCTGGGTCACGTCGGCATCTTCGGCAAGTTCTCCTATAACTATCCCATCAAATCGGCTTACAAGTCCGATTTTAAGGAGACCTGGGATAATGGCATTCCTACCAACTTAAGCGGAACTACCGAGCTCGGGCCCTACGGCTACGATGCCGTCCTCTTCCCCGACGGCTATCTCCCCAAGTACCGCTTTACGGCTGGCGTAAAGATCCTCCTCTACTAGGCGAAGGCATGTACACAAGGGGCCGCCCATTGGGCGGCCTTTTTTCTTTAGTGTTATGAAGCCTGTGGAGAAAAAACGGTTTATTCATTTCACGAAAACGAAATATCGACTTAATCTTTTTGGCGACAGAGCGGCTGCGAGTATTTCGGTGCTGTCCAGCGCGCGAAATTAATCCGAGCCTACAAGCTTCGTAACACTAATTACGCTTTCCAGAGCTGCACGAGCTCGATCAGGGTCTCCACGGCCAGGGCCATCTCGGCCACCGA
>DBTW01000048.1:6085-13410 GCA_002307245.1 Spirochaetaceae bacterium UBA1306
GTGCCGCCGCGGATCGGCTTGATGAAGGGCTCGGCCCCGGCGCGCCTGGCGGCTTCCATGAGCCGCTCGAGCACTTCGGGGCGCTCGTCGAGCTTCTCGCGCATGTTGAGGTATTGCTTGGACACCGCGAGGGTCGCAGTGCCGAGGGGAAACTGAGCCTCTACGGCCTTGGCCATCGCGCGCACGGCCTCGATGCGCGCTTCCATGCCGGCCTGGCTGAAGTCGCGGAGGTAGAGCTCGACGGTGGCGGATTCGAGGCCGCCGGATATCTCGAGGGGGCAGTAGTAGCCGTACCAGCCGTCGGTGGACTCGGGCGCCTCGCTGCGGGGCAGCATGGTGACGAAGCTCGCGGCCATGGCCACGGCGTTGGCGAGCTTGCCTCGGGCCGAGCCTATGTGGATCACCTTGCCCCTGAACTCGGCCTTGACCGCGTAGGCCGTGAAGCACTCGGCCTCGACCTCGCCAGCCTTGCCGCCGTCGAAGGTGTAGCAGACCTTCGAGCGCAGCCGCTCGATCGGGAAGAGGTTCATGCCCTTGCCCGTCTCCTCGTCGGGGGTGAAGATGAGCTCGAGCGGGCCGTGCTTAAGCTCGGGGTGGGCGAGGAGGTATTCGGCGGCGGTCAGGATCTCGGCGATGCCGGCCTTGTCGTCGGCGCCGAGGAGCGTGGAGCCGTCGGTAACGACGATGGTGTCGCCCAGGTGATCGGCCAGGTCGGGATTGTCGGCGGGGTCGAGGACGAGGCCGGCGCTCCCGGCGGCGCTCCCGCCGAGCTCGATGGGCTTGCCGTCGTAGTTGGCCACGAGGCGGGGCTTCACGTTCGCGCCCGAGACGTCGCTCGCCGTGTCGATGTGGGCCATGAGGCCGATCGAGGGAGCCTTCTCCAGGCCCGGCGACGCCGGCAGGCGGGCGATGAGGTAGCAGTGCTCGTCGAGGCTCGCGTCGGCTATCCCGAGGGCCTTGAGCTCGGAGAGGAGGAGCCGGCCGAGCTCCCACTGGGTGGCGGTGGAGGGGATGGCCTCGATGTGGCGGTCGCTGGTGGTCTCGAGCTTGGCGTAGCGGACCAGCCGGTCCGCGAGCCCGGTCACGTAGGGTTTCGATAGCAATTCCGTAAAGGATCTCATAGCCGGCGAGTATGCTCCGGCCGCCGCGCCAAATTCAAGGACCTATGCACTGGCGGGCCTCGGCCTATATCATCCTCGCATGGGCCATGAGACCATGCGGCGCGGGAAGGCGCCGCTCGCCGCGCTGCTTGCGTTATCCTGCCTCGCGGCCTTCGCCGCGACCCCGGCCCGCAACGCCGCAATCCGTGGCGAGCCGCTCTTCTCCGCGCTCGGGACGCGCGACGGGCTGCCCAACGCCTCGGTCTCGAGCATCGTCCAGGACGGCCAGTGCTTCCTCTGGTTCGGAACCCAGGGCGGCCTGGCCCGCTACGACGGCTATTCCTTCAAGGTCTTCCGCCACGAGCCCTTCGACGAGGGGAGCCTTCCCCACGACCTCGTACAGACTCTTTATCTCGACGGCGACTCGCTCTGGGTCGGCAGCTACGGCGGCCTCGCCCGGCTCGACCTGCGTAGCGAGCGCTTCACGAGCTACGCCAACGACCCCGCGCGGCCGGACTCCCTATCGAACAACGTCGTCACCTCGATCGCCCGGGACTCCCGCGGCCGCCTGTGGGTCGGCACGCTCGACGGCCTGAACCGCCTCGACGGGGCCGGCGGCGGCTTCCGGCGCTTCCTCCACGATCCCGCCGACCCGAAGAGCCTGCCCTGCGACGTCGTGCGCGCGATCCTGCCCGATCGCTCGGGGCGGCTCTGGATCGGCAGCTCCGGCGGGGGCCTGTCCCGCTTCGATTACGAGTCCGAAGGCTTTCAGTCCTACAGGAAGGGCGGCCCGAGCGACGGCTCGATCATCTCCGATTACGTGATGTCCATCGCCGAGGACTCGGCCGGCTCCCTCTGGGTGGGCAGCTGGTACGGCGGCCTCTCTCGCTTCGATCCCGCCTCGGGCCGCTTCGAGAACCACCCCATGGACGACGACCGGGTCTACGTTCTCAACGCCGACGAGGAAGGCAGCGTCTACGTGGGCACCTGGGGCGGGGGGCTCTTCGAATACGACGCGCGCAAGGGCGGCTTCCAGGGCTATCGCGCCTCGGGATCCTCGGGCACCCTTTCCAGCGACGTCGTGTACTCCCTGTTCCGCGACGTCTCGGGCGAGCTCTGGATCGGCACGAACGGCGGGGGCCTGTGCAAGCTCGGGGCCTCGAGGCGGAGCTACGAGGCCATCTCCGCCTCCTCCGACGGCCTGCCCCCGGGCAAGGTCTACGCGGTCCTCCTCGACCGCCTGGGCTATCTCTGGGTCGGGGTCTACAACGAGGGCCTCGCGAGGCGCGATCCCCGGACCGGGGCCTGGCGGCGCTATTCGCGGCGGGCCGGGGATCCCCGCTCGCTCCCCAACGACATCGTGAATTTCCTCTACGAGGACGAGGGCGGGTCCGTCTGGGCGGGCACGAACGACGGGCTCGCCCGGTACGACCGTTCGGGGGACTGCTTCGAGACCCTGCGCCCCGTGGCGGGCCGAGGCGAGTCGCTTTCATCCGAGATCATCTACGCCATGGCCACGGATCCGCCCGGGGAAGGTCCCGCGGGCGCGTGGATCGGGACCTTCAATACCGGCCTCGACTATTGGGACAGGGCCAAGGGCGTCTTCCGGCATTTCAGGAACGATCCGAGCCGAGGCGACTCGCTCTCGGCCGACCTCGTCACGGCGATCGGCCGGGATTCGAAGGATAGGCTCTGGATCGGCACGAACCGCGGCCTCAACCGGCTCGAGTCGGCGCCCTCAAGCTCGGCCGGCGTCGCCCGGGGCGGCGGGAGCTTCGTCCGCTATCTCTACGATCCCTCTCGGAAGGGCGGGATCTCCTCGGACTCCATCAGGACCATCTTCCTCGACTCCGGGAGGGTGCTCTGGATCGGGACGGCCGGGGGCGGGGTCATGCGCTACGAGCCCGAGACGGACTCCTTCGTGAGCTATACGACGAACGATGGCCTCCCGAGCAATACCGTCCTGCGCATCCTCGAGGACGGCGACGGCAACCTCTGGATCGCGACCCAGCTGGGCCTGGTGGTCTACGACCGGACGGCCGGGAAATTCCGGGACCTCTCCGTGCTCAGCGACCTCAATAGCGCCGAGTTCTTCTCGGGCGCCTTCAAGAGCCCCGACGGCGCGCTCTATTTCGGCGCCCTGGACCGCATCTACCGCTTCGAGCCGGCGCGCTATACGTTCAACAGCCACAGGCCGCCCGTGGCCCTCACCGCGATCAGGCCCATGGACGAGGCGCCTATCGGTGCGGCGGCCGCCTCGGCCCTGCCCCGGCTCGAGCTCTCCTGGAAGCGCAATTCCGTCGTCTTCGAATTCTCGGCCCTCGACTACCGCGACCCCGAGCGCAACCGCTACTCGTATCGCCTCGAGGGCTTCGACGAGGCCTGGAGCCCGGCGGGGACCGGGCGCGCGGCCACCTACACGCAGCTCCCCGGCGGGGACTACGGTTTCCGCGTCCGGGCCTCCAACAACGACGGCCTCTGGAACGAAGAGGGCCTGACCCTGCGCGTACATGTCGGGTGCAATCCCTGGACCAGCCCCTGGGCGCACGTCCTCTACGCGGTCTTCCTCGCCGCCGGCGGGGCGGCGCTCGGCTTCCTCCTGTCGCGCTCCACTATCCGCGCCCTCGGCTCCGAAGCCGCCGGCCTCCGAGCGAGGCTCGTCGCCGCGAGCGTCTCCATGGAGAGCGCGGCCATCGTCGACCAGCTCACCGGCCTGCCCAACCGCCGCAAGGTCGAGGAGCACCTCGAGCTGGCCATGTCCAAGGCCGCCTCGCGCAAGCTCGACCTGGCGGTCCTCATGGTCGACATCGACAACTTCAAGCAATACAACGACCGCCATGGGCGGGCCGCGGGCGACGAGTGCCTCTGCCGCGTGGCCGAGGCGCTCGCGTCCTGCCTGAAGCGCTCGTCCGACGTCGCGGCGCGTTTCGGCGGCGAGGAATTTCTCGTCGTGCTCGAGGAGACCGACATCGAAGGCGCCCTGGCCGAGGGGGAGAGCGCGCGCCGGGCCGTCGAGGAGCTCGGCATGCCCGCGGACGGCGGCCGCCCCGGCGAGGTCCTGACCGTCAGCGTCGGCTGCGCCTCGATCCAGCCCGACGCGGGCCAGTCCCCGGCCGTCCTCCTCGCCGCGGCGGAGCGGGCCCTAGTGGCCGCCAAGCAGCGGGGCCGGAACAGGATTTCCGAGTAGCCGGGGCCTTTCCGCTTGCCGGCCCGGCCCCGCATTCCGTATCATGTAGAGATGTCCACACCGTCGCCCGTACCCATCTACCCCGAATTCGCCCCCATTTCACTCGAGATGCGCGAGGTCCTCTATCCTTCGCTCAACCTCAGCTCGGACGGGATATCCGAATTCACTTTCTCGAACCTCTACCTCTTCCGCAAGACCTACGGCTATCGAGTCTCGCGCCTGCCCGGCAAGACCTTCGTCGTCGAGGGGACCAAGGAGGGCAAATCCTTCTTCTACGTGCCCTGCGCCCTCCCCGACAGGCCCGTCCTGGACGAGCTCATGGGCGGCCACGACTACCTCAAGAACCTCTCGGAGTCCCAGGCCGGCGCCCATCGCTGCCAGCTCGAGCAATGGGGCTACTCGGTCGTCGAGGATCGGGACAACTTCGATTACCTCTACCTCCGCACGGACCTAGCCGAGCTTTCGGGCAAGACCTACCACAAGAAGCGCAACCTCGTGAACGCCTTCATCAACTCCTACGACTACGAGCAAAAGCCCTTGCGCGGGGACAATGTGGCCGACGCCATGGCCGTCCTCGAGAAGTGGCGCGAATCCAAGGGCTTCGACGGCGACTACGCGGCCTGTCGCGAGGCCCTCGAGCTCTTCGACCGGCTCGGCATGCGCGGCTGCGTCTACTACGTCGACGGCGTTCCCGCCGGCTGGTGCCTGGGCGAGCCCCTCGCCAAGGCCCGCATGTTCGCGATCCATTTCGAGAAGGGCATCGAGGACTACAAGGGCATCTACCAGTTCATCAACCAGGCCTTCGCCCAAGCCCTGCCCGCCTATTTCAAGCACATCAACCGCGAGCAGGACTTAGGCGACGACGGCCTCCGCCAGGCCAAGATGACCTACCGGCCCTCGGGCTTCGTGAACAAGTATCGGGTGGTCAAGGCCTAGGGCCATTGGGTATACTCGCTGGCATGGAATCCCAGCTCGAGCTGCTCACGGGCAGGCTCTACGCACAGGCAGTGGGCGACCGGCGAAACGTCGCCTCCATGGCCCTCGCGCTCCGCAACGAGGCGGCCCGCGCCGCCGGCCGCGCCGCCCTCGCCTCCGTGAACGACTACCTCGCCGAGGTCGCGGGGCGATCCGTCTGCCTCACCCTCCTCGCGGGCTCGGGCTCGCGCTGGGTCAAATCCCTCGCGGCCAAGGACGGGCGCCCAATCGAACTGGCGGCCGAGGCCGCGGCCTTCGATCCCGCGCGTCCGCGGGGGCTCTTCCCCGTCCGCGATTTGCTGGGCGACAAGCGCTCGAGCGGCCGTATTCCCATCGCGTCCTACGCCCTCGCGGCCACCGAGGGCCTCGGGCGCCGCGTCATCGTGGTCCGGGGCTGGGAGGCCGAGATCGAGGCCGAGATACTCGGGCCCCTCGGCGCCGATCCCGCCTCGGCCGCTTTCTTCACGCAAGCGGCCCCCTACGGCAAGCCCCTAGGCCATGGCGACGCGGCCTGGCAGTGCCGCTCGCTCTGGAGCGGCGCCGACTACGTGATCGCGAATTTCGGCGGGGACGCCAACTCCCGCCGCACGGTCCTCTCCTCCCTGCTCGCCCTCGACGCCCTGCGCTCCTCGGGCCTGGCCGTCGACCTCCTCCTGCCCGCGACGAGGCTGCCGGCCCCCGCCTATCCGATCCAGCTCGACGCGGGAGGGCTCCCGCGCTCATTCGGGCACGCCAAGCTGCAGGGCCATCTCGGGCCGGAGCCGGCGGGCTTCGGCTATACGAACGTCGGCCTGCGCGTCTACTCCGCGCCGGCCCTCCTCGAGGCCGTCCTGTCCTTCCGGGAACGCTACTGGGTCGAGGGGGCAGGTTATGCGATACCGGGCAACGATCCCGAGGGCCGCGAGTTCGCCCTCGATAACGTCGACGCCCTGCTCGCCTCCGAGGGCCGCGCGCGCATCCTGGCCATCGCCAAGCCCGAGGAGCTCACGCCGGCCAAGAGCGTGGACGACCTCCCGGCCTTCGAGCGCGCGATCCGTTCGGTGGTCGAGGAGGACCGCCTATCAAGCTTTCCGGCAGCGGCTAGGGTGAATAATAGTTGACATATGCATGGGACGAGGGGATCATCATCGGGAAAACCCTGATAGTGGAGGCACAATGAAGCGTCCGTCCGTCCTGTTCGCCCTATGCGCCCTGATGACCGCAGCGGTCCCGCTTTTCGCCGACGAGGCCGCGGCGGGCCCCGATCCGGAAAGGTCCCTGGGTTTCGGCTTCGAGATCAATGAGCGGTTCTTCATCCAGACGGCGGTCGACAGCTATTCCGGGGCCATAGCCGATAGCTTCGGCGGCTACATGGATGCGGGGACTTCCGACCTCTTCGGCTCCTACGGAATCAAGGCCCTCTGCTCGATCCCGATCGGCGGCGGCCTCGAGCTCGACCCCTTCGTCAACCTCAATTGGGCGCCCAAGATCATTACGTCCACCTACGAAACGGCGACCATCAGCCTCCTCGACATGAACGCGGGGGTGGATGCCTGGTGGCTCTTCTCGCCCGGGAAGAGGTTCAGCCTTAAGGCCGGCCTCGGCGCCTATGTCGGCTATAGCAGCCTGAGCTCCTCGGGCGACGGGGCGCTGCCTAGCTATTCTTCATTCCCGACCTGCGGCGTCGAGCCCCTATTCGGCGGGCGCCTCAGCTTCAGGAAGCTGGCGATCAATTTCAACCTCGGCATACCCATCGAGATCCTCAATATGAGCGATTCCCTGCCCCAGGGCAACTCGATCGGCGAAAAGGCCTTCGACCACATTTCTTTCTTCTTCAGCGAAGGCGTCTCTTTTTATTCGGAAGAGGGTCGAATACCCCGCAGTTCTACTGCGGCACGCCAATAACAGGCTATGGGGTATTCGATCCCTCATTCAATCAATTTCCTTGCCGTACGAACGATACCTCGGAGCTCTGCTCCGGGGTTCGTTCATTGAAGGACGCGGAAGCGCCTAATAACGAGGGGGCTGTCCAAAATGGGCAGCCCCCTTATCATGGGTTATGCGCGATCAGCTTTAGCGCGCCG
>DBTW01000006.1:0-149 GCA_002307245.1 Spirochaetaceae bacterium UBA1306
TTTTTTAATAAGCGGGACCGGAGGGTCTCGAAGGCCCAACGCCCCGATCGGCGTCCGATTCGATGAGGATGCCGATCAGTCGAGCGCACAGGGATGTGCGCGAGGGCGTTGTGTCCGCGCCGATGCGCCCTATCGCTCGAGGGGCACTC
>DBTW01000006.1:270-7569 GCA_002307245.1 Spirochaetaceae bacterium UBA1306
GAAGCTGAGCCGCGAAGGGCGAGCCTCTCTGGTCCCGCTAAAAGCCGATCCACGGAAGCGTGGATCGGCTTTTTAATAAGCGGGACCGGAGGGGCTCGAGGGCGTTGTGCCCGGGCCGAAGCGCCCTATCGCTCGAGGGGCACTCCCTCGGGTTCCTTGCCCTGGACCGCCTTGATCGCGTGGAACTGGCCGCCGGCTCCATCGACAGAGCTCTTTAGGACGAGGGACTGATTGCCCGCCTGATTGACGCCAATCGTGGCGGATGCCAGGCCCCTGACGGTGGTAGTACTATTGGCCAGGACGCTATAGGTATCTGTATAAATATGGAAATCGCGATGCTGCCCTGCGAGCATCTGGAATCCGCTTGGATGAGCGCTTGTCGTATCCGAGCTAGTGCCCGTGTTTGCCTGGATCGCCTTGAAATCATAGTACAGGTTGACTGTGTACCCGTAGACGACGAAGTAATTGCCTGAAGCGAGCATGCTCGTTCCTAATAGGTCGCTTCCCCAGGTCGAGCTTCCGGTTTCAGACGAATAGAGGTATTCTATCGGGTTGCTGGCATGGTTGTAGACCCTCAAGGATCCGGCGGCCGTGATCGTCGGGCTGGCCGTCGCCGAAGTCGAGCCGCCATGGCCATCGCTCACGGTAACCTTGATCGAGGCGATGATTGTGGATGAAACGAGCCAGTATCTGGTCATGGTGCTGGCATAGCAGCCGACATCATTGCTGTTGACGTACCATGTGTAGCTGAGCGCGTCGCCGTCGGCATCGCTCGCATTGGCGGTGAACGTAATGTCCTCGTCGGAGTAGAGGGTCCCGGAGTTCAGGGTAATGTTCACGGTCGGGGCGCGATTGACGACCTGGGTAATTACCGTGAGATCAATGGTCTGAGTCGCGCTGCCGCCCATGCCGTCGGTGACCGTCACCTGGATGCTATAGACTCCCGCGGAATAGCCGCTCGTGCTTAAGACCATCGTGTTCCCGACGCTGGACTGGCTGAGCGATCCGACTTTCCAGGTGTAGCTCAAGGTATCGCCGTCTTGGTCGGAGGCGCTGGCCGTGAAGGTGACGCTTGCCCCGGCCGTAACGGTCGCCGAGGGCGAGGCCGTGAGGCTGCTGATCGTCGGATCATGGTTGGCGGCTGAGCCGATGATGGTAACGTCGATGCTATCTTCGGCGGTCCGCCCTCTGCTGTCGGAGACGGTCACCGAAACGGTATAGCTTCCGCCAGCGTCGCTGGTCGTTTCCCAGGTGACGGTGCTGTTGTCCGCATTCTTCTGAAGCGTATCGTTGATATACCATTTATAGGTGTAGGCGCCATTTGCGCTCCCGCCGCTGACCGCGACCTCGAACTCGAAGGTATCGCCCGCGTTGATCGTCGTTCCCGGCGAGACGCTGACAACAGCCTTCAATTGGGTGACGGAATTGTTCTGGGTGGTGTTGCAACTGAAGAAGAACGAGGCCGCGAGGACGAGGACTGCAGCTGGCCTAAGTACCTTCATCGTATGCATATCCATTGCGCTTCTCCCTCTTTCTCTCTCTGGCGTATCGGGCACTGAGTAGCGATTTATGTTTTTTACACCTATAAAGTATCACACGTTCATCTTTGTTTCAACGTGGAGCGTCTTGAGCAAGCATCTGTTTCTCGGGCTCGCAACGCTGGGTTGGGAACCGGAGACGGTATATCCTCCGCTATCCCCCTGCCTTTTCCGGTTCTTACTCCAAGCGACGGCCGGGAAGGCGCTTCATCGATTGCCTTGACAGAAGCCTCGTTCCGCGTGATTCTTAATCTGCGGTCGCGGGGCGATCGGGCGGAGAGTTCGAGTCATGAACGAAATTAAAGAATATACGCCGAACACTTCCCCCTACGAACTGCTCTCCCATTTGACCGACAAGATCGTCCGGGGCGAATTGGTGACCTTCAACGCCCTGCGTTTATATTGCGCTCCCCTGCCGGACAATCAAAGGACCGAAATCATCTTCAAGAAGTCCTTCGAGCTCCAGAAGCGGCTCTATTGGGGCTTCTTTAGGGACATCTCGCCCATCGCCTATTCCAAGGTCTGGAGCAAGGTCGTGGTGACCGATCGCCGCTATCATTTCGCCGGTGACATCAAGCGTATGGCCACGATCCCCGACGTATACATGGCCATTATCGATATCCACGGCTATACGCGCTTCTGCCAAAAGCATCGCCACAACATGTCCATGCTCGACGTCCTCGACCGGGTCCTCCAGCAGGACATCCCCGCGATCGCCGCCAAGCATGGCGTGGTGAGCCGTAGGGCGAGCGGGGACGAGATACTACTCCTGGGTGGCTCGGCGGCCGAGCTCTTCGAGGTGGTGTACCTCATCTCCAGGCGGCTCGCGAAGGACGGCGGATCGGCCAAGAAGCCGGCTGCGGACGCGAAGAAGTCCGGCGCCGACGCGAAGAAGCCGGCGGCCGACGCGGCGACGGACTCGGAGTCCGCTCAGGATGCCCTGCCGGGCTTCCAGATTTCCGCGGGCGTCGCCGGCGGCGCGAAGTACGCGCAGCTGGTCATCACGCGCGACGGAGACCTCTCCGGCACGATCGTAAATACGGCGGCCAGGCTGCAGGCGAGGGCTAACAGGATCTCGCCCGACAGGACCAAGATCCTCCTCACGAGCGTCACCTTCCAGAAGCTCAAGTCGCTGCCGCCCTCGGTGCACTTCGACTTCCTCCGCGCCGTCGATTTCTTCGACACGGGCATGGTGGAGTTCAAGGGAGTCAACGTGCCCGTCTTCGACACGGTTTTCCTGGCCGACGAGGCGAACAGGCTCGAGTACCGGGACCGGATGGGCGCGCTCTACGAGTCCTTGGCGCAGGGACTTTGGTCATCGCGGATCTTCACCGACGCCCTCGCCCTGATGGCCCGGATCGCGACCTCCACGCCGGGAGGCTTCATCGACGACGCCACGGGGCTGCCGATCGACGCCACGGACTCCATCTCCGTGATCCAGCGCATCAAGAAGGCCCAGAGCCTCTTCGTGGCCGAGCGCTACGAGCAGGCGGTCCGCGAGTACGCGGAGCTCGTCGATGTGCTCACGCGCGCCAGGGGCCGCGATCCCATCGCGGTGGAATACCTGGCGAACGTGGGCGACAACTACAAGCGCCTCGTCGCGAGCTTCTCGGCCTGCCTCGACACCGTGATCGACGAGCATCTCGAGGCGATCTTCATGAACCAGTCGGACCGAGCCAATTTCCGCACCCTGGAAAAGCACCATGCCATGTTCTCGAGCGTCCTCGACGCCGCCAGGCTCAAGGTGGCGGACCGGCGGAGCCATTGGACCCATTGCGTCGAGGACGCCTCGGCGAGCCTCGGCGTCAACATTCAATCGAAGAAGTAGCAATGATGACAGATTATTCGATCGTCGACTCTCGGCCCGCAGGCAAGGCGGTTCAATTTGGCGCGGGTAGCATCGGCAGGGGCTTCATAGGCCAGCTTTTCTCGCAGAGCGGTTACGAGGTCGTCTTCTCCGAGGTGGACCCGCGCCTGGTCGAGGCCCTGAACGCGGCGCGGAGCTACCCGCTGCGCGTGGTCTCCGAAAATGGCGACCTGGAGTCCGAGGTGCGGAACGTCCGTGCGGTGAGCGGCCTCGACGCCCAGGCGGTGGCGCGCGAGATCGCCGACGCCGAGGTCGTGGGCACGGCCGTGGGCGCGAACATCCTGCCCCGCATCGCCCCCGCCCTCGCGGCCGGCCTCGCGCTGCGCTGGGAGTCGGGCAACGAGGCGCCCTTGAACGTGATCCTCTGCGAGAACCTGGTCGACGCCGACCGGGCCTTCAGGTCCATGGTGGCCGACCGGCTCGAGGGCGCGGACAAGGATCGCCTAACGCGGCTCGTGGGCTTCGTGCGCGCCTCCGTGGGCCGGATGGTGCCCGTGATGACCGACGACATGCGCGAGGGCAATATCCTCCGCGTCTGGGTCGAGGAGTACGACCATCTTCCCGTGGACGCCGAGGGTTTCGTCGGCCCCATCCCGAGCATCTACAACATGGAGCCTGTGGCGCCTTTCGAGCTCTACGTGCAGCGCAAGCTCTATATTCACAACATGGGCCATGCCGCCTTCTCCTACCTGGGCCAATTGCGCGGCCACAGGTATATCTGGGAGGCCGCAGGCGACCCGGCCGTCGTCCGCGTCGCCGCCGCGGCCATGCGCGAGTCGGCGCGCGCCATCGCCGCCGAGCACGGTGTCGACGCCGCTCCCCTCCTCGCCCACGTCGAGGAACTCCTCGGCCGCTTCGCCAACCGCAAGCTCGGCGACACGATCGAGAGGGTGGGGCGAGACCTGCCGCGCAAACTGGCGCCGCGCGATCGGATCATGGGCTCCCTGGAGCTCTGCTCGAGGATGGGGATCGCCCACGAGGAGATCGTCGAGGCTCTCGCCGCCGCCCTCCTCTTCGACGATGTCGCGTCGACCTCCGTGCGGGACCAGATCGCTGCCGGGGGGCCGCGCGCCGTCTTGACCGGCCTCTGCGGCATGCGGCCCGAGGACCCCGACCTCGCCCGGGCCCTCGACCGATACGAGTCGCTCCGCTCTGGCCGCCCGCGCCCTTGACTTTACAGTTAGATGAAGCTAACATTGGCCCATGATCGGCGGTCGAAGGTTGTTCGGACGGGGAAGGGAACGGCGGCGCTTCGATGAGGGCCCGGGGCCCGGCAGGGGCGGCTCCCGCCTCGAGCTTCCCGAGCTCCCCGACGGCGAGTCGGCCAGGATCGTCGGCGTGGAGGGCGGCCGCGAGGCCGCGGGCAGGCTCGAGTCGATGGGCATCATAGTAGGCTCCACGATACTGAAGAAGAGCTCGGCCCTGAACGGTGGGCCCATCGTGGTCGAGTCGGGCGGCACCAACCTGGCCATCGGCCGCGGCATGGCTAGCAAGGTTCTCGTAGAGCGCCTCGGCTCGTAGCGCCATGGCAGGGCCCCGGCTCACGCGGACGAGGAGGGTCATCCTCGTCGGGAACCCGAACGTAGGCAAGAGCCTGCTCTTCTCCCGCATAACGCGCCTGGGGGTCGAGACGGCCAACTACGCGGGGACGACCGTCTCCATCAAGACCGGCCGCTTCTCCCACGACGGCGAGGCCTACGAGCTCGTCGACGGACCCGGTATCTACTCCCTCGAGGAATTCTCCGAGGCCGACTCCGCCGCGATCGAGCTGATCAAAGGGGTCGACGCCGCGCGCGGCGATATCGTCGTCGACGTCATCGACTCGACCAACCTAGAGCGCAATCTCGCCCTGACCCTCCAGTTGGCGGCACGGGGCCTCCCGATGATCGCATGCCTCAACTTCTGGGACGAGACCAAGCACAAGGGCATCGCGATCGACATACCCGAGCTCTCGAGGCAACTCGGCATGCCCGTGGTCCCCGCGAGCGCCCTGGACGGCTCGGGGGTGTCGGACTTGGTCGACGCCTTTGGCTGGGAGCTCTCGCCGCCCGAGGCCGCGGGGCAAATGGGGCCCGAGGAGCTTTGGGCCTCGGTCGGCAGGGTCGTGGTCCGGGCCCAGCGGCTCGAGCATCGCCACCACAGCTTCCTCGAGCGGCTCTCCGACCTCACCCTGCATCCGGTCGGCGGGCCGATCTGCGCCGCGATCGTCCTCGTCTCCACCCTCCTCATCGTCCGGTTCATCGGGGAGGGCCTGGTGAATTCCGTCCTCGAGCCGGCCTATACGAAGTTCTACGCGCCCTTCATCATCGGCCTCGCCGACCGCATCCCCTGGCGCTTCGCGGCGGAGCTCCTCGCGGGCCGGGGCGCCGACCCGCTCGGCTCCTTCGGCATCCTGACGAGCGGGGTCTACATCGCCTTGGTCCTCGTCTTTCCCTATTTCCTGGCCTTCTATCTCGTGTTCGGCTTCCTCGAGGACTTCGGCTACCTGCCGCGGCTGGCGGTCGTGCTCGACAAGGCCTTCCACAAGCTCGGCCTGCACGGCTACTCGGCCATACCGGTGATGCTCGGCCTGGGCTGCAAGGTCCCGGCCCTGATGTCCACGCGGATGCTGTCGAGCGAGCGTGAGAAGACCCTGACCACCGCCCTCATCCTGATGAGCGCGCCCTGCCTCCCCCAGACGAGCATGATCATCGCCCTGGGCATGAGCTACGGAGTCCCCGTCGTGCTGGCAGTGTTCGGTTCCCTCGCCGCGATCGCCCTGCTCGCAAACATCGCGATCAACGCGATCCTGAAGGGCGAGGATACCGAGCTCTTCACGGAGCTTCCGGCCTATCGCGTGCCGCGGCTCAGGCTACTCGCGGGCAAGCTCATGGCGCGCATCGTCGACTACTTCGGGGAGGTCCTGCCGATGATTGCCATCGGCGTGCTGGCGATGAACGTCCTGAACGTCCTGGGCGTCATCGAGGTGGTCACCGAGGCGGTGAAGGTGCCGGCCCGGGTCATCCTCGGCCTGCCAGAGGGCATAGCGCCCATCATGATCCTCGGCTTCCTTCGCAAGGACGTCTCGATCGCCCTCCTCGCCCCCTTGCGCCTGTCGGCGGGTCAGTTCATCGTGGCCAGCGTGTTCCTCGCCCTCTACGCGCCCTGCGTGGCCTCCTTCTTCACGCTCGTGAGGGAGTCGGGCTTCGCGGGCGCGCTGAGGATCGTGGGCCTGGCCTTGGCCGGGGCGATCCTGGGCGCGGCGAGCCTGCACTTCTGCTTCGCCGCGTTCGGCGTCTAGCAGGATGTTGAAAAGCATCGAGTTTTTCAACAGCCTGCTAAGGGAGGGCGGGAAGCCTCACACTAGGGCCTTCGCGACGCGGACGATGTCCGCGAAGAGGCCCCCCGCCGTCACCTCGCCGCCGGCCCCGGGCCCGCGCACGATGAGCGGCAGCGTCGCATAACGCTCGGTCGTGAAGGCCACCACGTTCTCCGCGCCCCGGAGGCCGAAGAGAGGGTCGCCCTGGGCGGCGCCCCGCGGCGCGAGGCGGATGCCCCGGTCGTCGATCACCGCCGCGTAGACGAGGCTCGCGCCCTTCGCCTTCTCGAGCATGGCGCGGAAGAAGGGCTCCTCCTTCTCCATCTGGGCGAAGAAGTCCTCGACGCTGCCGGCCTTCATGCAGGACTCAGGCAGGAGGGGCTCGATCTCGATGTCGGAGAACTCGAGCTCCCGGCCGCACTCGCGGGCGAGGATGAGGGCCTTGCGCGCCGCGTCGGCCGCGCAGAGGTCGTCGCGGGGATCTGGCTCGGTATAGCCGAGCTCCTTGGCCTCGCGCACCAGGCTCGCGAAGCTGGCCTTTCCGTCGTAGTTCGAGAGCACGTAGCCGATCGTGCCCGAGAGCATGGCCTCGATGC
>DBTW01000006.1:7811-23674 GCA_002307245.1 Spirochaetaceae bacterium UBA1306
CCCGAGAGCATGGCCTCGATGCGGACGATGCGGTCGCCGGAGACCAGGAGGTCGTGGAGGGTGCTGATGACGGGCAGGCCCGCGCCGGCCGTGGTCTCGTAGAGGTAGGGCGAGCCCGACTCGCGGCGGGCGCGCATCAGGCTTTCGTAGAAGGGCAGGGGTCCCGTGTTGCCGCGCTTATTGGGCGTGGCGACGGCGATGGAGGCGCGCAGAGCGCGCTCGTAGAGCTTGGGGACCTCCGGGCTGGCGGTGCAGTCGACGAAGACCGCGTTGGGGAGGCTCATGGACCGGGCCCTCTCGATGAAGGCCTCGAGGTCGGTGGCCTCGCCCTCGCGCTCGAGGAGGGACTTCCAGTCCTCGAGGGGGATGCCCTTCTCGCGAATGAGCATCTTCTTGGAGCGGGCTATGCCGATGACCTCGACGCGCACGGAATAGTCCTCGGATAGGATCGTGCGCTGCTGGGCTATCTGCTTGAGAAGCGTGCCCCCGACCAGGCCCGAGCCCGCGAGGAAGACCTTGACTGATCTCGTGCCGGAGAGGAAGAAGGCCTCGTGGATGGCGTTGAGGGCCTTGGCCTCGTCCTTCGAGTCGACGACGGCGGAGATGTTGAGCTCGCTGGAGCCCTGGGCTATCGCGGAGATGTTGACGCCGTTGCGCCCCAGGGAATGGAACACGCGGCCTGAGATGCCAGGGGTCTTCTTCATGCGCTCGCCGACGACCGCGATGATGGCCTTGTCGAGCTCGATGATGGGCGGCCCGATGCGGCCGTCGGCGAGCTCTGCGGCGAATTCCTCGCCGATGGCCGCGACGACGGCGTCCTTGTCGCCGGGCGAGACGGCGAAGCAGATCGACCTCTCGCTCGAGGCCTGGGAGATGAGGATGATGTTCACGCGCCTGCGGGCGAGGCAGCCGAAGAGCCGCATCGCGATGCCGGTCACGCCGACCATGCCCGGGCCCTGCACTCGCACGAGGGCCGTGGCGGAGATGGAGGAGATGCCGCGCACGGGATAGCGCGAGGGGGCGGCGTCGGAGGCTATCGTGGTGCCCGGGAAGGAGGGGTTGAAGGTGTTGAGGATTCGTATCGGGATGCCGCGCTCGAGGGCGGGCTGGATGGTCGGGGGATAGATGACCTTGGCGCCGAAGTGCGAGAGCTCCATGGCCTCCTCGTAGCCGAGGCTGTCGAGGCTGAAGGCGTCGGGCACCTTGCGCGGGTCGGCTGTGAGGATGCCGTCGACATCGGTCCAGATCTCGACCTCCTCGGCGCCCAGCACGGCGCCGAGGATGGCCGCCGTGTAGTCGGAGC
This sequence comes from Spirochaetaceae bacterium UBA1306, assembly GCA_002307245.1. GTDB lineage: Bacteria > Spirochaetota > Spirochaetia > Treponematales > Rectinemataceae > UBA1306. Next base: position 9,115 of record DBTW01000006.1, read on the forward strand.
CGCCGCGGCCGAGGGTTACGGTCTCGCCGGAGGGCGCGGAGGCGATGAAGCCGGTGACGATGGGCAGGGGGCATGCCGACGGCGGGAATCCTCGGGCGCCGACAACGGCGCGATCCTTCGGATCGCTTGCCGGGGCCTCTCGGGGGAAGAGCCTGGACTTCGTGGCGCTCACCGTAGCCTCGGTGACGGGGCGGGCGTTGCCGTAGTCGCCCTCGGCGATTATCAGGGCGCGGGCGTCCACGGCGGTCGCGTCGATGCCGGCCGCCCGGAAGGCCGCCGCGACGACGACCGTGGACAGGCGCTCGCCGAAGCTCATCGCGAGGTCGAGCGTCCGCGTCGAGAGCTCGCGCAGGGCCTTGACGCCCGTGAGCACCTCGAGCAGCTCGCCGAGCAGGGCCTCGACGCGCTCGGCCGCGGCGCGATCGGCCGGGGCGAGGGCGGCGAGCATGGTCCTCTGCCGATCGCCCACGGTCTCGAAGCGGCCGACCCAGCCGGGGTCCCGTGCCGCCGCCGCCCTGGCCGTGCCGATGAGGGCGTCCGTGACGCCAGAGAAGGCGGAGACGACCACCACCGACTGCCCGCGCTCGCGGACGATCTCGACCAAGGCGCGAATGGCATCGGGGCTTCCCACCGAGGTGCCGCCGAATTTAGCTATCCTCATGATGGGAAGCGATACTATAGAAGCTAACTGCGAAGGTCAAGCTCGGGAGTTCTTCTCCACGCGAGCCTTAAGGATGCGCGCCACCAGGGCGAGCGTTATGGCGAGGATGGGAGCTACGCAATCGACGGCGAGAGACCGGAACATCTTGCCCGGCTCGACCCCGCCCTGAAAGCTGAAGATCACATTCAGGCCCAGGATGAAGGCGACGACGCCGGCGATGTAGCAGGCCTTCTCGTAAAAGTCCCAGAGCCTTGCCGAAGGTACGGCTGCTGAAGATACGGCGGCCGAGGCGGTCCCGCTCGACCCGTTCTTCGCAAGGGCATCCTTCCAGGCGTGTCCCCATTCCTTGAGGCTCCAGACCGCGAGGACCGCGAAGAAGGGCACGCCGAGGACGATGATGAGGGGCGTGGGCAGCAGGAAGTCGAGGGGATTCCCGCCCTCGATCACGAAGGCGAATACGAGGGTCCCGATGAACGCGAGGGTAGCGATGATGAAACGCCGCATGTGACTCTCCTTGCCATGACCGCCGCTCAGGCTTTCGCGGCCCGACTCTCCGAAGCATCCTTCTATAAGTCGCGACGCGCTTAACGCAGGTCGCCGACGGCGACCCATGCAATAAGCTTCCTTGCGGTCAGGCGATAGCGAATCTAGTCCATCGAATCGCTATCGCCTATGCGCAGGTCGCCGACGGCGACCCATGCAATAAGCTTCCTTGCGGTCAGGCGATAGCGAATCTAGTCCATCGAATCGCTATCGCCTATTGTACCTTTGTCCAAGGCGCGCCCTCGCCGCGCAGGAGCAGGGCGAGGGCGACGTTTGAGGCCGCTCCAGTCTTTTCGTAGACCTTGCCCATGTGGGCTTTGACCGTCCGGATCGTGATGCCGAGTTCGTATGCCGCTTCCTTATAAGTCATCCCGCCCGCAATCAGGGTGGCCGCCTCCAGCTCCCTCGGCGTGAGGCCATGGGCCTTCGCGAAGGCCCCGCGGAACGCCGCCCCGTCCGGCGGGCCCATGCCCGGCCCGATCCTCGCCGCGTCGTGCGAGGCGAGCGCGGAGGAGCGTTCCACCACCGCGGCCAGGATGCGCCAGAGCATAGTATTGAGGAGGGCGTAGGCGGCGAGGTAGACGCCGAGGAGTGTCCAGGTCTCCAGGCCGCCTGCGAAGGGCGCCGCCTTGAAGATCGCGGTGAGGGCTACGAAGAAACCCAGGGCGGCCGCCGCGCGAGAGAGGGAGCCGAGCTCTCCGAGTATGCGCGCCCCTTCGGCCGCAGAAACGCCGGGAGCGCGGGGCGAGAAGGCGGAGCCTATGGCCGCGAGCACGGATCGAGGCGGCCAGACGGCCATGGTGCAGGCGAGGGGCAAGATCAGGGAGAGCGCCGCGGGCAGGATGAAGGCGAGGGCCGCCTCGGAGGCGATGAGGGGAAAAATGAGGGCGAGGGCCGCGAAGAGGAAGGCCTCGATGAAGAACAGGGTCTTGGCCACGGCTAGCAGTATAGCACGCCCGGCGCCCCGCCTTGCCACGTGATTCTATGGCGCGCTACACTCCTCCCACTCGGAGGCGAGGATGGCCAAGAGCTACGAAGAGATCAACGCGAAGATAAAGGCCGGCAAGGCGGTGATCCTCACCGCCGAGGAAGTCTCCCGCATGGCCGAGGAAGCGAGCCCCGCGGAGATCGCGAAAAAGGTCGACGTCGTCACGACCGCCACCTTCGGCGCGATGTGCTCCTCGGGCTGCTTCATCAACTTCGGCCATCCCTCGCCGCCGATCAGGATGGAGTCCATCTCCTTGAACGGCGTGAGCGTCTTCGGCGGCGTCGCGGCCGTCGACGGCTACATCGGGGCCACCGAGGTCTCGCCCGAGGACCCGAAGTACGGCGGCGCCCACGTCATCGAAGCCCTGATCAGGGGCGAGGAGCTCCTCCTCAAGGCCTACGGCAAGGGCACCGACTGCTATCCCCGCCGCGAGGTCGCGACCTGGGTCTCCAAGGCCACGGTCAACGAGATCACGATGGTGAATCCGCGCAACGCCTACCAGAACTACCCGGCCGCCACCAACTCCACCGAGCGTCAGCTGCATACCTACATGGGCAGCCTCCTCCCGCGCCGGGGCAACGTGAACTACTCGACCTCGGGGGAGCTCTCGCCGCTCATCAACGATCCCTACCTCCGCACGGTCGGCCTGGGCACGAGGGTCTTCCTCGCCGGGGCCCAGGGCTTCGTCTCCTGGAGGGGCACCCAGTTCAACACGACCAAGCCCAGGGCGCCGAACGGCGTGCCCGAGGGCAACGCGGCCACCCTGATGCTGACCGGCGACCTTAAGGAGATGAGCGCCGACTTCCTGCGCGCGGCCTACTTCGAGCGCTACGGCGTGAGCCTCTACCTCGGCATAGGCATCCCGATCCCCGTCCTCGACGAGGATATGGCGCGCTGCGTCTCGATCCGCAACCGCGACATCCCCGTCCTCGTCTGCGACTACGGCGCCGAGGGCCATCCCGCCATCGCGCGCACGAACTACGAGGAGCTGCGCTCGGGCCGCGTGGAGCTCGACGGCCGGAGCGTGCGCACGGCGCCGCTCTCGAGCCTCTCCAAGGCCCGGGAGATCGCGTCCCTCCTGAAGGCCCAGGTGGCCTCGGGGGCCTTCCCCCTCGGCCCGCCCGCGCAGGCCCTGCCCGCGGACTCGACGGTTCGGGGCCTCGAGATCAAGGGGAGGGCGCGATGAAGGAAAAATACGTCCTCGAGTACTCGAGCGCCATGGTCGACGAGCCGGTGATCTACACCCTCGTCAAGCGCTTCGATATCAAGGTCAACATCCTCAGGGCCGAGATATCCTCGGGCCAGGAGGGCTCCATGCTCGTCGAGCTAGAGGGCGACCGGGCCAAGCTCGACGAGGGCCGCGGCTATTTGGCCTCCCTCTCCGTGACGCTCCTGCCCATCTCGAACTCGCTCCGCGTGCGCGAGGACGCTTGCATCCACTGCGGCTCCTGCACGGGGGTCTGCTTCTCGGGCTGCCTCACGATGGGCGCCCCCGACTGGCTCCTCGCGGTGGATCGCGACAAGTGCATCGCCTGCGGCCTCTGCGTGAAGGCCTGCCCCCTCGGCCTCATCGGCCTCAAGTTCGGCGAATAGGCGACGGCCCGGCGGATCGGGGATGGCGGGCGGGGAGTACCTTAGGCGGCATTATCGCGAGCTCATGGGGGCGCGGTTCGCCGCATTCGCCGCCTCGTACAAGGAGACCGACCTCTGGATCGGCGTCGACCCCGGCTCGTTTTCGGGCCGGATGGAGGACTTCGCCTCGGGCCTCGCGCGCAAGTGCCGCCTCGAACTGGAGTCCTATATCGCGCGGCGCCCCGAATTCCGCGCGAGCCTCGTCCCCATAGCCGACGACCCGCTCGCGCCCGCGATCGCCCGCGACATGCTCGCCGCCTCGGCCGCGGCCGGCGTCGGGCCCATGGCTGCCGTCGCCGGCGCCGTGGCCGAGCGGATCGGCGCCGCCCTGGCGGCCGAGTTCGGCTGCCGCGAGCTCGTCGTCGAGAACGGTGGCGACCTCTGGCTGAAGTTCGAGGAGCCGATGGACATCGCCGTCTTCGCGGGCTCCTCGCCCCTGTCCGAGCGGGTCGGCGTCTCGATCCCGCCCGAGCTCTCACCCCTGGGCGTCTGCACCTCGAGCGGCACGGTCGGCCCCTCCTTGAGCCTCGGGCGCGCCGACGCGGCCATGGTCGCCTGCCGGGCCGGGGCTTTCCGCTCGGCGGCCCTGGCCGACGCCTGGGCCAGCGCGGTCGGCAACGCGGTCGGGGAAGCCTCGGACATCGAGGACTCCCTGGGCCTGGCCGAGGGGCGGGAGGGCCTAGTATCGGTCCTCGTCGTCAAGGGCGAGCGCATGGGCATCCGGGGGGGGCTGCCGCTTAAGCTGTTCCGGCGGGACGGCGGGCCTTGACCCTTTGCCTCCAGCGCCCTAGCCTTAGCGCGGAGGCTCTCGAATGAACATCGATTACCAGCATCCGCGCGATCAGATCGCCGAGATCATGGACCGGATATACCGCTACGGCATGACGACCACCTCGGGAGGCAATCTCTCCATCCGCGACGAGGTCGGCGACATCTGGATCACGCCGGGCGGCACGGACAAGGGCGTCATGCGCCCCTCCGACGTCGTCCGCCTCCACGACGGCAAGGCCGTGGACACTGTGCTGAGGCCCTCGAGCGAGCATCCCTTCCACCGCGCCGTCTACGAGGCCAGGCCCGACGTGGGCGCCGTCCTCCACGCGCACTCGCCCGCCCTCGTGGCCTTCAGCGTCGCCGGCAAGGCTCCCGACACGAAGGTCCTGCCCCAGGCCTTCGACGCCTGCGGCAAGGTGGGCTTCGCGCCCTACGCTGTGCCCGGCAGCGAGAAGCTGGGGCGGGCGATCGCGGCGAAATTCGCCGAGGGCTGCGACGTGGTCGTCCTGGAGAACCACGGCGTCGTGGCCGTGGGCTCGACCCTGCTCGAGGCCTTCCAGCGCTTCGAGACCCTCGAGTTCTGCGCGCGCACCATCTTGAACGCCGCCATGCTGGGCGGGGCCCGCAGCCTCCCGGACGAGATGCTCGCCCTGCGCCGCAAGGGCTGGAAGGGGCTCGCCGACACCTTCGCGCCCTCGGTCCGGGGCTCCCGGGAGCGGGAGCTGCGGAAGGCCCTGGTCGAGTTCGTGCATCGCGCCTACGATCGGCGCCTGATGACCAGCACCGAGGGCTCCTTCTCCGCGAGGCTGGGCAACGATTCCTTCCTCATCACCCCCTACGGGGTCGACCGCCGGGCCGTCGACCTCGGGGACATAGCGCTCGTCGACGGCGGGCGCCGCGAGATCGGCAGCTCGCCCTCGCGCTCCTCCAGCCTGCATCGGCTCATCTACGCCGACCACCCGGAGACCGGGGCCATCGTCTCGGCCCAGTGCCCCTACGTCACCGCCTTCATCGTCTCGGGCACGGCCCTCGACTCCCGCACCATACCGGAGTCCTACATCAACCTCCGCGACATGCCCGTGGTGCCCTACGGCGCCCAGTTCGAGGACGAGGGGGCAATCAGCGCGGCCATCACCGCCCGCAACCCGGTCATAATCCTCGAAAGCGACGCCGTGCTCGCCACCGGGCGCACGATCCTCGAGGCCTACGATCGGCTCGAGGTGGCGGAGGCGACGGCCAATTCCCTGCTGGCTGCGAGGAGGCTCGGCGAATTCCGGCGGATCGACGACGCCGCGGTGGCGGAGATCGAGGAGGCCTTCAAGGTTCCGAGGAAATGAGGCCTCCCGGGCCCGCGATGCTGTTCTTGCCCGCCTTCTTCACTTCGTACATCGCCGAATCGGCCGCGGCTATGAGCTCGTCGAGCCCGCAGCTCCCGCCCGGGGCCGCGGCCATGCCGATGGACAAGGTAAGGCCCGACTCGAGGCCCAGTTCCTCCCCGAGGCCCTTGGCGAGGGCCTGGATCCTCTTGGCGAGCGTCACCGCGTTCTCGGCAGGGGTGTAGGGGAGGGCGACCAGGAATTCGTCCCCGCCGAGCCTCGAAGGTATGTCGACGGTCCGGCAGCATTGCAGGATGATCTTGCCGATGCCCGCTATCACCGCGTCGCCTACGGCGTGGCCGTAGCGGTCGTTGATGGCCTTGAAGCTGTCGATGTCCATGAGGAGGGCGGAGAAGGCCGCGCCGTAGCGCTCCTGCCGCGAGCACTCGGCCTCTACCCTGGCGGCCATGGCCCTGCGGTTGTACAGCCCGGTGAGGGGGTCGCGCTCGGAGAGCTCGACGAGCCGCGCCTTCGCCCCGGCCGACTCGGCCGCCAGGCAGCAACCGCTGAGGGCGGTCCGGACGAGGCTCGCGAGCCTGTCCTCGAGCCCCGCTTCCCTGAAGATGCGAGCTTCCGCCTCCTCGACTTCGGCGCGCACGAGGCCCCCGGCCAGGGGGCAGTCGAAGGAGAGGCCCCCGGCGGCGGGGAGTACGTCCCCCTCGGCCACGACGCCGAGCCCCTCGATGCCGAGGCCGCTCGGCTCGCCCAGGAAGCCCCGCAGGGCCGCCAGGGCGCTGTCGGCGGAATCGGCGCCGATGAGGGATCCAAGGTAGGCCGACAGGGCGTCGGTGGCTTTGGACGCGATCGACTCGGCCACCGCCCCGAGGACGGCGCCCTTGAGCTCCACGGCCTCCCAGGGCTTGCGCAGGAAGCGGTAGACAGAGCCCCTGTTTATGGCGCCGATCGCGGCCTCCATGTCGACGAAGCCCGTGAGGAGGATCCTCGTCGCGCCGGGGCAGGCATCGCGGCAGCGCTCGAGGAGCTCGATCCCGTCCATGCCGGGCATGCGATAGTCCGAGACGATCACCGCGGGCGGCGCCGCGGCGAAGGCCTCCAGGGCGGCCTTCGCGTCGGGGAAGCAACGGAGCTCCACGGGGTCGCCGTGGAAGAGCCTCGCCACGGACGAGAGGATATTGGGCTCGTCGTCGACGAAGAAGAGCGATGGTCGGAACATCGTGGGGTTAAGGCTAACGGATGGCGGTCCTGCTTTCCATGCCGTGGGATTGAATATCCCGCTCGCCCTGGTCTAGGATCAGCGTCCGTCGACCCCGGGCGCCATGCCCGGCGCCCGAACAGGAGTTTTTCCATGCGGCCCTGGCTTCGCGCCCACTTGAAGCGCTATCGCCTTCCCTACCTGACCGGCATCGCCCTTACCTTCGTCGTCTCGGGCCTCAATCTCGTCAGTCCCCTCATCTCGGGGACCATCGTCGACCGGGTCATCGTCGGTGGCGAGAAGGGCCTCCTCTGGGGTCTCCTCGGGCTCATGATCGGCGCTATCGTGGCCAAGTCCCTGATACGCTACGGCTACCAGATGCTCTTCGAGCACGTCTCGCAGGACACTATCAGGGCCTGCCGGGAGGAACTCTTCGCCAAGCTCCAGCGGATGGACTTCGGCTACTACGACAGGACCAAGACGGGCGACCTCATGGCCCACATGACGGGCGACATCGACGCCATCCGCCACTTCATCGCCTGGGTGGTCTACCAGTGCCTTGAGAACGGCGTCGTCTTCCTCGCGGCGGTCGCGGCGCTGTTCTTCGTGAACTGGAAGCTCACCCTCGTCATGCTCGCGGTCACGCCCTTCATCGCCCGCTCCACCATCGGCCTCTCCAAGGAGGTGAAGCCCACCTTCTCCGCGATCAGGGAGCAGTTCTCGCGCCTCAACTCGGTCGTCCAGGAGAACATCGCCGGCAACCGAGTCGTGCGCGCCTTGGCGCGCGAGGACTACGAGATCGGGAAATTCCAGGCCGAGAACGAGGCCTTCAGGCAGCGCAACGTCGAGTCCGCCGCCGTGTGGGCCAAGTACATCCCTCCCATCGAGTTCTTCTCGGGGCTCCTCCCTGTCATGCTGATCCTCGCCGGCGGCGTGATGATCATCCGCGGCGAGCTCACGATCGGCCAGCTCGTCACCTTCAACGGCCTCGTGTGGGCCATCAACCAGCCGCTGCGCATGGCCGGCTGGCTCGTGAACGACATCCAGCGCTACGGGGCCGCCAGCGATCGCCTGGACCGGCTCTACCGCCTCGAGAGCGTCCTCGATGAGCGCCCGGGGGCCGTCAGTCCGGCCGCCGTGAAGGGCCGCGTCGAGTTCCGCCACGTCTCCTTCTCCTACGGCGACGAGCGGGTCCTCGAGGACCTGAGCTTCGTGGCCGAGAGCGGCCAGACCATCGGCATCCTCGGGCCGACGGGCTCGGGCAAGTCGAGCATCGGCCGCCTCCTCTGCCGCTTCTACGACCGCACGAGCGGCGAGATCCTCCTCGACGGCGTCGACGTCCGGGACTACGACCTCGACTGCCTGCGGGCCCAGGTCGGGGTGACCATGCAGGATGTCTTCCTCTTCTCGGACACGATCGAGGGCAACATGGCCTTCGGGCGGCCCGAGGCCTCGCTCGAGGAGGTCTTGCGCGCCTCCGAGCTCGCCAACGCCCACGAATTCGCGAAGGAGCTCCCCGAGGGCTACGACACCATCATCGGCGAGCGCGGGGTCGGTCTCTCGGGCGGCCAGCGGCAGCGCGTGGCCCTGGCCAGGCTCCTCCTCAAGGCTCCTCCCGTGATGATCCTCGACGACACGACGAGCGCGGTCGACATCGAGACCGAGGAGCGGATCCAGGAGTCGATCAAGGCCCTGCGGGGGCGGCATACGATGTTCATCATCGCGCACCGCCTCTCGTCCATCATGCACGCCGACCAGATCCTCGTGATCAAGGGCGGGCGCATCGTCGAGCGCGGGACGCACGAGGAGCTCCGGCGCCTCGGCGGGTACTACGAAGACGTGTTCCGCCACCAGACCGGGGCGGGGGCCCTCGCCCCGTCCGAGCCCGCGCGCGCGGAGGGGGCGGCCCGTGGCTAGGAACAAGTACGACATCGACGAGGACCTGTCGCAGGAATTCGACGCGAAGTCGGTCAGGCGGATGCTCGGCTACCTCGCCCCCCATCGCCGGCGGGTGGCCGTCGCCGTGCTCCTCATGATCGTCGCCTCCCTCGTGTCCCTCCTCGGGCCCTACCTGTTCAAGGTGGCGATCGACGACTGCATCCCGCGCAAGGACGTCCGCCTCCTCGCGGTCCTGGCCGCCGTCCTGGTCGCGGCCCAGGCGGTCAACGCGCTCTGCCTCAAGATCCGCATCAAGGTGATGAACGACATCGGCCAGGGCGTCGTCTACGAGATCCGCACGGACATCTTCGAGCGCCTGCAGAAGCTGCCGTTCAGCTACTTCGACTCCCGGCCCCACGGCAAGATCCTCATCCGCGTCGTCAACTACGTGAACTCCCTCTCCGACCTGCTCTCCAACGGCATCATCAACCTCGTCACGGACCTCTTCAGCCTCGTCTTCACCATCGCCTTCATGCTGGTCATCGACGTCCGACTGACCCTCATCTGCATGGCCGGCCTGCCCGTCCTCGCGGCGGCCGTGCTCTCGCTCAAGAAGCGGCAGCGCCTGGCCTGGCAGGACATGAGCCGGAAGCAATCGAACCTCAACGCCTACCTGCACGAGGCCCTCTCCGGCGCGAAGATCACCCAGTCCTTCGCGAGGGCCGACGAGAACCAGCGCATCTTCTCGCGCCTGGGCGGCATGTGGCGCGATTCCTGGCTCAAGGCCGTGGCCAATCTCTTCCTCATCTGGCCCGTGATCGAGATCATCTCCGTGCTGGGCGTCTGCCTGGTCTACGTGAGCGGGATTGTCTGGCTCAAGGGGATTACCGTCGGCATCCTCGTGGCCTTCATAGGCTACGTCTGGCGCTTCTGGACGCCCATCCAGACCATCGGCAACTTCTACAGCTCCCTCGTGCAGGCGGCCGCCTACCTCGAGCGCATCTTCGAGACGATAGACGAGCCGGCGGGCATCGAGGACGCGCCCGGGGCCCTGGCCCTGCCGGCGGCCGAGGGCCGGGTCGAGTTCCGGGACGTGAGCTTCTCCTACGAACCCGGGCGCCCGATCCTGAGGGACCTGAGCTTCGTCGCCGAGCCCGGCTCGAGCACCGCCATCGTCGGGCCCACCGGGGCGGGCAAGACCACGATCGTGAACCTGCTGTCGCGCTTCTATACGCCCGACTCGGGAAGCATCCTCGTCGACGGCCGCGACATCCAGGGCGTCACGATCGAGTCCCTGCGCAGGCAGACCGGCGTGATGCTCCAGGACAGCTTCCTCTTCGCCGGCACCATCATGGACAACATCCGCTACGGCCGCCTGGACGCCGGCGACGACGAGGTGATCCGGGCCTCGAAGGCCGTGCGGGCCCACGAGTTCATAGAGTCCCTGTCGGCCGGCTACGATACGGCCGTGAACGAGCGGGGCATCCGGCTCTCGATGGGCCAGCGCCAGCTCATCAGCTTCGCCCGGGCCCTCCTCGCCGACCCCTCCATCCTCATCCTCGACGAGGCGACGAGCTCGGTCGACACGGAGACCGAGCGGGCAATACAGAAGGGCCTGGGCGAGCTCCTGAAGGGGCGGACCTCCTTCGTGATCGCGCACCGGCTCTCGACCATCCGCAACGCCGACCGCATCCTCTTCGTCGACCGGGGCCGGATCGTCGAGGCGGGGACGCACGAGGAGCTCACTGCGAAACGGGGGGCCTACTACGGCCTCTACGCCTCGATGCGTTCCTTCGACTGACCCTCCAATGGGACCGCGCGCGGCTTGACTTCCACGGGCCCTGAGCTAGACTGGGAATTGATGCCCGGCCGGGATTCCGCCGGCCGCGGGATCAGGAGCCCTTCGCATGGTGGACGTCGGCAACAAGACCCTGCTCTTGGTCGAGGACGAGGCCGTAATAGCCCTATCCGAATCCATGATGCTCAAGCGGAACGGGTATAGGGTCCACCTCGCCAACTCGGGCAATCAGGCCATCGAGACCGCGAGGACCATCGTCCCGATCGACCTCGTCCTGATGGACATCGACCTGGGCGCGGGGATGGACGGCTCCCAGGCGGCCGAGAGGATCATCGCCGACGCCAAGCTGCCGGTCCTCTTCCTCTCGAGCCATACCGAGCCCGAGGTCGTGGCGAAGACCGAGGGCATCAGCAGCCTGGGCTACGTCCTCAAGAACTCCGGGGAGACCGTGCTCCTCGCCTCGATCCGCATGGCCCTGCGCCTCCACGAGGCGAGGGTCATGCTGCAGCGGAAGGCCGAGGACCTGGCTGCGGCGAACTTGGCCCTCGGGAAGAGCGAAGCTGAATTCCGCGGCCTGTTCGAGACCGGCCCCGTGGCCGTCGGCATGCTCGTGAACCGAGCCTTCGCGAAGGTCAACCGAAAGATGCGGGATACCTTCGGCTATTCCGAGGCCGAGATGCTCGGCCGGACGACCCGCATACTGTATGAAAGCGACGCGGAGTACGAGCGCGTGGGCCGGGAGCTCTACGCCGAGCTCGGGCGGAGCGGAATCTCGACGATCGAGACGCGGCTGAGGACGAAGGACGGCACGGTCCTCGACATCCTCGTCTACGCGCGGCCCCTCGAAGGCGTCAAGGGCAGCTCCGCCGGCGTCGTCGTGACGGCCCTGCTCGACGTCACGGAGCGCCATCGCCTCGAGGCCGAGCTCCGCGCTTTTAGGGAAGGCCGGCCATCCGCTTAAGCTTCTCCCGGAACTCCCCGGCTTCGGCCTTTAGGTCTCACATTCCCCCGCGGGCCTGATTATTTCTCGCGGCTCGTCACGTACTCGACGAGGCCCTCGAGGACGGCGGCCGTCCCGGGGGCCAGGCTCGTAAGGCCGCGGAGGACGCTGCGGGCCTTCCCTTCCTCCGTCGCCTTTATCTCGGCGAGGGAGGCCGCGACGCCGAGCTCCTCGGCCTGGCGGCGGATGAAGGCCAGGTCCTCGGCGTCGGCGCCGACTCCCCCGCCGAAGAGCCGCGCCAGCCTGGCCAGCTCGGGGTCGGGCACCGCCGCGGCCGGAAGCCGCGCCGCTTCCAACAGCCGCGCGCGGAAGAGGGTCTTCTTGCCCTCGCGCAGGTCCGAGCCCAGGCCCTTCCCGGTCGTCCCTGGGCTGCCGAAGAGGCCGAGCTCGTCGTCGCGCAGCTGGAAGAGGATGCCCAGGCTCTCGCCCAGCCCGCCGAGCCTCCGGGCGAGCTCGGGGTCGCCCGCCAGGAGGGCCCCCGCCGCGAGGGGGAGGGAGAAGCTGTAGCGCGCGGTCTTGCAGCGGTACATCGCGAGGATGCTCTCCTGGGGCGGCTCGGCCCGCGAGGCCCCCCAGGCCACGTCGTCCATCTGGGCGACGGCGACCTCGCCGAGGACGGAGGAGCAGAGGGCGAGGAGCTCGGCCGCCCCGGCCTTGCCTACGGCCTCGCGCGCGAGGAGAGCGTAGGCCTCGAAGTAGCACAGGTCGCCCAGGCAGATGCCCAGGGCCTCCCCCACGTGCGCGGGATCGGCCTCGCCCCGGTTGCGGGAAGCCGCCGCATAAAGCGCGTGCAGGGTCGGCGCGCCGCGCCTCGTCTCGTCGCGGTCCATGATGTCGTCGTGGGCGAGGAGCCCCGCCTGGAAGAGCTCCATGGCGGCGGCGCAGGCGGCGAGCGAGTCGTTGGCCGCCGCCTGCGTCGCGCCGGCCGCCTCGGCCCCGAGATAGACGAGGCAGCCCCGGATCATCTTCCCCCGCAGGCAGAATTCGAGGATGCGGCCCTGCGCGTCCCCGCCCCCGTTGGGAGCCGGCGGGACGGCCTCGAGGGCGGCGGCAATCAGGCCTCGCCTCGATTCGAGAAAGCGCATCGTGTCTTCGATCATGGCCTACTATACCATGTCGAGCTTTTCCGGCGCGATGAGCCTGGACAAGGGCCCCGGCGCGCGCAAGACTTAAGCCTCGAGGACAAAAAGTGCCCAGAGTTAAGGTCCTTCTGGTCGAGGACGACGATTCGGACGCAGCTCTCGTCATGTCCGCCGCCAAGCGGGAGGGGATGGACATATCCTGGCTCCGCGCAGATGACGAGCCCAGCTTCCTGCAGGCCCTGCTCGAGGCTCCCGACGCCGTCGTCACCGACTTCAACCTGCCTTCCTTCTCGGCGCTCCGGGCCCTGGAGATCGTCCGAGAGAAAGGTTCACGCATGCCCGTCCTCGTCGTGACCGGCGCGATCGCCGACGACCTGGCGGCGGAATGCATGCGGCGCGGCGCGGCGGATTACCTGCTCAAGGACCGCTTGGCCCGCCTCAAGGACGCCCTCGAGGGCGCGATAGAGCTCTTCCGCGCCGAGCGCCGCAAGCACGAGGCCGAAACCCGCCTCCTGGCCGCCGCCGCCAGCCGCACGGTCCTCAACGAGATGCTCCTGCGCTCGCTCTCCGCCGACGCCTCCGAGCTCTCCTTCCGCGCCGTCCTCTCGCCCCTTTTCGACTACGGCGCCTTGCCGGGACTCGCAGCGGTAGCCATCGAGCTGCCCTGCCTGCTCCCCTTCTCCCTCCAGCGCCCCGGGACGGTCGCCACCGAAGGGCCCGACTCCGGTCGGATCGAGCTATCCTACGAGCTTTCCGACGCCAAGGGCTCGACGGGGCGCATCGCCTTCGTCTTCGGGAACGGTTCGGGCCCCGGCCCCGAGGTCCTGGAATTCCTCGACGAGGCCACGAAGGTGGTGGCCGGCGTCACGCGGAGAGTATGCGCCGAGCTCTCGCTGCGCACCAGCCTGGCCGAGCAGGAGGAGCTGCTCAGGGAGATCCACCATAGGGTCAAGAACAATCTCGCCTCCGTGCTGGGCCTCGTAGGCCTCGAGGCGGCACGCATCGAGCCCGGTCCCGGCCGGGACGCCTTGATCAGTCTGGACAGACAGGTCAGGTCCATGGCCCTCGTTCAGGAGATGGCCTACACGAGGGGAGGCTTCACGGGTATCGACTTCGGGGACTTCCTCCGCGAGCTCAAGCAGCGCATCGCCTCCGAGACGCTCGGCCCCCTGGGCTCCCTGTCCCTCGAAGCCTGTTGCGACGGCCTTCGCGTCCCCCTGGAGGAGGCGGTCACGCTCGGCATCCTCTTCAACGAGCTCCTCGGCCTCGCGGCCGCCCGGGCCAACGGCGGCCTGCCGGTCTCCCTGCGCGTCTCGGCCGCCCGAACCGCGATAGCCGAATGGCGCATCGAGTATCGCGAGGACTTCTCGTCGCGCTCCCGCCCCCTGCCCGGCTCGCGCGAGCTCGACTTCGTGCGGCTGCTCCTGGGGCAATACCGCGGGGCTATCGAGACCGAGGGCGACGAGTTGATCGTGAGGCTGGACCTGCATTCCGCGGAAGCCCCGGGGGCGGTCGCGTGAGCGCGCTTCGCCTGTCGCCTCGCGGCTTCCTCGCCCTCGCGAGACTCTGCGGCTTGGCGGTTTTCGCCTTTTGCGGCGCCCGCCTTGCCCGGCGTGCCCTTCGGCCCCCCCGCCCCGCCCGCCCCGCCCCCCCCCCGGCGTCCATGAACAGCGTCACC
>DBTW01000093.1:0-128 GCA_002307245.1 Spirochaetaceae bacterium UBA1306
TCGAGGACGTCCTCGTCCTGCTTGAGCTCCGTGGACGTACAGTAGGGGCACACGAGGGGCTCTTCGCGGGCGACCACGAACTTGCCGCAGTGCGCGCAGTACCACACCGGGATGCGGTGGCCCCACCA
>DBTW01000093.1:154-347 GCA_002307245.1 Spirochaetaceae bacterium UBA1306
TCTCGTAGGTGTTCTCCCAGCGCTGCGGGTAGAAATGGATCTCGCCGTCGCGCCAGGCCTTGAGCGCCTTGTCGGCCAGCGGCTTCATTTTGACGAACCACTGCGCGGAGAGGTAGGGCTCGACGACCGTATGGCAGCGGTAGCAATGGCCCACCGCGTGCGTGATGGGCTTGGCCTCGACGTAGAGGCCCTG
>DBTW01000093.1:395-7767 GCA_002307245.1 Spirochaetaceae bacterium UBA1306
ACCAGAGCTGGCGGCTGATGCACCAATCCCGGACGTTGGTGAGCCAATTCTCGTAGGTGTTCTCCCAGCGCTGCGGGTAGAAATGGATCTCGCCGTCGCGCCAAGCCTTGAGCGCCTTGTCGGCCAGTGGCTTCATCTTGACGAACCACTGCGCGGAGAGGTAGGGCTCGACGACCGTATGGCAGCGGTAGCAATGGCCCACCGCGTGCGTGATGGGCTTGGCCTCGACGTAGAGGCCCTGCCCCTTCAGGTCCTCGATCACGGCCTTGCGCGCGTCCTGGACCTTCAGGCCGCGGTACTTCGCCGGACAGGCGTCGCTCAAGGTCCCGTCGGGGTTGAGGATGTTGATCTGCTCGAGCTCGTGGCGCTTGCCCACCTCGAAGTCATTGGGGTCGTGGCCCGGAGTGATCTTGACGAGGCCCGTGCCGAAAGCGCGGTCGACGTAGGCGTCGGCGATGATCGGGATCGTCCGCCCGGTCAGGGGCAGCTCGACGCGCTTCCCGACCAGGGCCTTGTAGCGCTCGTCCTCCGGATGGGCGGCGACCGCGGTATCGCCCAGGAGGGTCTCGGGCCTCGTGGTCGCGATCTCGATGTAGTCCTTGCCGTCCGCCGTCCTCGCGTCGAGAAGCTTGTAGCGGATGTGGTGCATCGCTCCCTGGGTGTCCTCGTGCTCGACCTCGTCGTCGGAGAGGGCGGTGCCGCAGGAACTGCACCAATTGACCAGGTACTTGCCCTTGTAGATGAGGCCGCGCTCGTAGAGCGTGACGAAGACGTCGCGCACGGCCTTGGACAGGCCCTCGTCGAGGGTGAAGCGCTCGCGGCTCCAGTCGCAGGAGGAGCCTATCTTCTCGAGCTGCTTCTTGATGATGTCGTGGTGCTCGTTCGAGACCTTCCAGGTCTCCTCGACGAACTTCTCGCGGCCGAGTTCCCGGCGGTCGATTCCCCGCTCGCGGAGCTTGCGCTCGACGACGTGCTGAGTCGCGATGCCCGCGTGGTCCATGCCCGGCACCCACAGGGTCGGCTCGCCGAGCATGCGGTGGTAGCGAATGAGGATGTCCTGCATGGAGTTGTTGAGCCCGTGGCCCATGTGCAGCACGCCCGTGACGTTCGGGGGCGGGATTACGATGACGAAGGGCTTCTTCTTGCTGTCCCCCGAGGGCTTGAAGGCGCCGGCATCCATCCATGCCTGGTAGACGCGGTCTTCGAAGCTCTTGGGATCGTAGGCTTTCTCAAGCTCGATCGCTTTCATCGTGGAATCCTCCATAAGAATGCGCTTGCGGGCAAGGGTAGCAGAAATCAAGGGAAAAGGGAAAGGGGAACGACCGTCCAGGTTTTTTCAATAGTTTACGGATTCATTGTTGACGCGAGCCCCCACTACTCAATACCATCGGATCCCAGGCCCAGCCCCGGGCGAATCGAATATCGGGCGCAAGCCCCGCCTTCCCCCATTCCTTTAAATTATTTGCAAAAGTGGCAACCCAAGCACCCAGGAGTCGACAGGGATGTCCAAGCTCAGCATCGATACGGTTTCCCTGGTATTCGTCTTAGCCGCGGTCAACCTGATCTCCGCCCTCTTCGCGCTGGTCTACTCGAGGCTCGCGCGGTCCACGCTGCGGCTCGGGCTCTTCGTCCTGGCCAAGTCCGGCCAGGGCCTCTCCTGGCTCCTGCGCATATACTGCCTCACGACCCCGAATCCGATCCTCGAGACGGTCACCAATGTATGCCTTCTCCTCGGCACGACTTTCGAGCTCCTCATGCTCGCCGACTTCGCGCGGCCGGGCCTCCGCCGCCACCGCGTCGTGCTCGGAATCCTCGGGGCGACGGTCGGCCTCGCGGGAAGCCTGGCGATCAAGGCCGCCCCCCTCGCCGGCAGCGTCCTCCTGCTCTCAGCCTACGCCGCCATGGCGCTCTACGCACCCCTGGTCCTGTTCGCCTCCGCTGGAGCGAGCCGCTTCCAACGATTCCTAGCCGCCTTCTATATATTACTCCAGCTCGGCGTCGGGACCTTGTACGTGGCGCTCGGCGCCGAGGTCGCGGGAGTCGGGGCCTCCTCCGACTGGAAGGCCCCGATATATTATTCGCTCCTCATGGCCCTGCAGCTGGTCGGCAGCCTCGGCTATCTCCTCATGTCCAGCGAGCGCGACAGCGCGACCCTCCACGAGCAGGCCACCCACGACGCCCTGACCGGAAGCCTCAATCGGAGGGCCTTCTTCGAGATGGCAGCGCCGCTGATCGCCAACGCCAACCGCAGCGGCCAAGAGGTCGCCGCGATCGTGGCCGACCTGGACCGCTTCAAGCAGGTCAACGACCGTTGGGGGCACGGCGCCGGCGACCGAATGCTCCAGGCCTTCGCGACTGCGGTAGGCCGAGCCGTCCGGCAGGGCGACATTTCCGCCCGCTTCGGCGGAGACGAGTTCGTGATACTCTTGCCTGATTGCGATCGCCCGAGCGCCCTGGCCGTCGCCGAGAGGCTACTCGCCGAGCTTCGGGACCTGAGGCTGCCCGTCGGCAAGGACGAGCTCCGCTGCACGGCGAGCCTGGGCATCAGCACGGGCCGTCCCATAGGCGAAGAGGAGCTCTCCGCCCTCCTCGCGGCGGCCGACGAGGCGCTGTACGAGGCGAAAACCCGAGGCAGGGATCAGGCCGAATCGCCCGCGAGGGATCGAATCTTGACCGACACCGAAGGGTCATTGCAGTCCACGCCTTCCGCTAGCAGGAGCAGAACATGACGAAAGCAGTCAAGACAGCCCACATATCGATTGCCTCGGGCAGCCTCCTCATCGCGAAAAGACTCGCCGCGGGCGGCTCGAGTTGCGCGATCATATCCGAGGCCGCGCTCAGCGGCAGCCCTGCCGCTAGAGAGCTTGAAAACAGAATAGGAACAGGGGGCGTTCATACTCCGTTCACTCAAGCTCGCTAATCTCGAGCCACTACCGAGCATCCGGGTGGGCGGAATGAGCTGCCCATCCTGCGAGGCTCGGGTCGAGAGAGCGATTAAGGGGCTCGAGGGAGTCGCCCAAGCCGGCATTCCCCTCAAGTGGACGATCAGCGTCATGGAGAACGAGCTTAGCGGCTGCAACAATCCCCTGGTGATCCCCGCCTACGGCATCCAAAAAACCCTTGTCGCCGGAGACAACCTCGTCGAGTTCACGCCGAAGCAGGAAGGACTTATCGTCTATCGCTGCTGGATGGGCATGGTCCGCAGCAAGATAACGGTCGTGCACGACCTGTCGAGACCTTGAACGTCCCGGAAATTCAGTATATTTGACAGGAAGGACTATCGATGCTAAGAGTCGAGAGACTGCAGATAAACGGCATGACCTGCGCCTCCTGCGCCCAGGCCTCCGAACGGGCGGTCAAGAAACTGGCGGGAGTCGAGGAGGCTTCGGTCAACTTGGCGACCGAGAAGCTCGTGGTGAGGTTCGAGGACGGCAAGCTCTCGGTCGCGGAGATCAAGGCCGCGGTGGCCAAGGCCGGCTACGAGGCGGTGGAGGACAGGGTCGACAAGGAAGCCACGATCCCGATCGGCGGCATGAGCTGCGCGGCCTGTGCGAATACCGTCGAACGCGTCGTCGGCAAGCTGCCCGGGGTCTCTTCGGTGTCGGTCAACTTCGCGACGGAAAAGGCTTCCGTGAAATACGATCCCGGCCTCGTCCGCATGTCCGAGATAAAGGGCGCGATAACGAAGGCCGGATACGCGGCCCTCGCCCTCGAGACTCCGGCCAAGGTCGACGAGCACAGGGCGGCCAAGGAACGCGAAGTCCGCGTCCTCTGGACGAAGTTCGCCGTCGCAGCCGCCTTCGCCCTCCCCCTCCTCTATGTCGCGATGGGCGCCATGCTCAGGCTCCCCCTGCCGAGCGCGATTCGGGCGATGGACTATCCCCTGCGATTCGCCCTCGTCGAGCTGGCCCTTCTCATCCCCGTCGTCGCCGCCGGGCATCGCTTCTACATCGTCGGCTTCAGGGCGATCCGGCACGGGGCGCCGAACATGGACAGCCTCATCGCCATGGGCAGCTCGGCCGCGATCATGTACAGCCTCTACTCTACCTTCAAGATAGCGTTAGGCGACTTCAAGGCTGTCGACAGCCTCTACTTCGAGACGGCCGGACTCATCATCGCCCTCATCCTCCTCGGGAAGTCCCTCGAGGCCCTGAGCAAGGGCAGGACCTCCGATTCGATCAAGAAGCTCATGGGCCTCCAGCCCAAGACCGCGACGGTGATCCACGAGGGCGCCGGCGGAAGCCGAGAGATAGAGCTCCCGATCGATGAGGTCGAGTTAGGCGATCTCATCATGGTGCGCCCCGGCGAGAGGATACCCGTCGACGGCGAGGTCGCGAGCGGCGCGAGCGCGGTCGACGAGTCCATGCTCACGGGCGAGAGCATCCCCGTGGAGAAGGGGCCCGGCGACGAGGTCATCGGCGCGAGCGTCAACAAGAATGGCTCCTTCAGCTTCCGCGCCACCAAGATCGGAGCGGACACGGCCCTCGCGAGGATCATCAAGCTCGTCGAGGACGCCCAGGGATCGAAGGCGCCAATCGCGCGGACGGCCGACCTCGTGTCGGGCTATTTCGTGCCCATCGTCTTCGCGATAGCCCTACTCTCCGCCATCCTCTGGCTCCTCCTCGGCCATGGCCTGGCCTTCGCCCTCCAGGTCTTCGTCGCCGTGCTCACCATAGCCTGCCCCTGCGCCCTCGGCCTGGCCACTCCGACGGCCATCATGGTGGGCACGGGCAGGGGCGCCGAGAGGGGTCTCCTCTTCAAATCGGGGGCCGCCCTCGAGACGGCCCACAAGGTCGATACGATAGTCTTCGACAAGACGGGCACCATCACCATCGGCGAGCCCGAGCTGACGGACATACTCCTCGCGCCGGGCTTTGCCGCAACAGCGGCCGCCGCGGCAACGGCGGCCGAGAACGAACTCCTCGCCCTCGCGGCGGCGGCGGAGAAAGGCTCCGAGCATCCCCTGGGCGGGGCCATCGTGCGGGCCGCGGTCGCCAGGGGCCTTTCATCAATGGTCGCCGCGCATTTCGATTCCGCCTCGAGCTTCGAGGCGACGCCGGGTCGGGGCATCTCGGCCGCGATCGGCGGGCGCATAGTCCTCCTCGGCAACGCCAAGCATCTCGCCGAGCGGGGCGTGGACGCGGGCGAGGGACTTATGGCCGCCGAGGCCCTGGCCCTCCAGGGCAAGACGCCGATGCTCGTAGCCGTCGACGGCTCCTACGCGGGGGCAATCGGCGTCGCGGACATCGTGAAGGGCTCGAGCGAGCGCGCCATAAGGGCCCTCAGGGGCATGGGCATGGATGTCTACATGATCACCGGCGACGCCGCCCTGACGGCCAAGGCGATCGCGGAGGAAGTCGGCGTGGAGAGGATTCTCGCGGAGGTCCTGCCCCAGGACAAGGCCGCGGAGGTCAAGCGGCTCCAAGCCGAGGGACGCGTGGTCGCGATGGTGGGGGACGGCATCAACGACGCCCCGGCCCTCGCCCAGGCCGACGTGGGCATAGCCGTGGGCTCGGGCGCCGACGTGGCCATGGAGAGCGCGGACATAGTGCTCATGCGAGGCGACCTGGCCGACGTCGAAGCGGCCATCAGGCTCTCAAAGAGCGTTATGCGAAACATAAAACAGAACCTTTTCTGGGCCTTCGGCTACAACGTCCTCGGCATCCCGGTCGCCGCGGGCCTCCTGTACGCCTTCGGCGGGCCCCTCTTGAGCCCGATCATAGCCGCGGCCGCCATGTCGCTGAGCTCCGTATCGGTCCTCGCCAACGCCCTCAGATTGCGACGCTTCGACTTTGGGGCGAAGGCCTAGGGCCCCAAGGCCTCCAGGGCCGCCGCGAAGATCGACTCCAGGCCTTCCTGCGTCGTCTCGGCGTGGAACTCGGGGCGCCAGGCCAGCTCGGCCAGGGTGTCGCTCACGGAGAAGCAGGCCGCTATGAGACAGGAGCGGAAGCGCGCGACCGCGAAGAGGGCCGAAGCCTCCATCTCCACCACGAGGGCACCCTTGCCCGAGTGCATCAGCACCTCGGACGGCGTCTCACGGTAGATGGCGTCCGTGGTCCAGGAGGGGCCGGCACTGAAGGCGAGGCCGCGGCCCTCGAGGGCGGCCCGCAGGCTGGCGGTCAGGGACTCCGAGGGATAGACGAGGCCGCCCCCCGGCAGGTAGTGGTAGGAGGTGCCCTCGTCGCGGAAGGCCGAGTCGCAGAGCACGAGGGAGCCCGGGGGCAGGTCGGCGCGGAGACTGCCCGCCGTGCCCACGGACACGAAGCGCTTGGACCCGAAGGCGATGAGCTCCTCGAGCATTACCGCCGCCGCGGGGGCGCCGACCCCGAAGTTGCCGGCTATCGCGATGCGGCCCCCGAAGTCGTCGAGGTAGCGGAGCTCCTTGCCGAAATAGCCCTCAGCCGGGGTGACGGCATGGGTCGCGCAAACGTGGTCGAAGAGGGATCTCTGGTACGAGAGGATCACCGCCTCGGGGGCCGGCCTGTCGCCGAGCTTGCCGAGGCCCCGGACGTAGCCGATGAAGTCCGAGGGGTTGAAGAAGGGCTTGGACCGGTATTTAGCCGGGTCGAGGGGTACGGGCATCGAGATCCTCCCGGCATTAAGGTTAGCGGATGGGAGCCGCTTGGAACAGGGGAAAGCTTCGGGATACGTGTTCCATAAATTCGACTTCCCGGGTTATCATCGCGCATACTCGGGATCAAAGGCTGGAGAACGCATATGAGCACATTGCTGTCCAAGCGCCGTCTATCGGAAGAAGTCTTCAAGGTCGAGGTCGAGGCCCCGCTCGTGGCGAGGGAGCGCAAGGCCGGCCAGTTCGTCATCGTCCAGGTCGACGAGGACTTCGGCGAGCGCATCCCGCTCACGATCGCCGACGCCGATCCCGTCCGGGGATCGGTCACCCTCGTCTTCCAGACCGTGGGCGCAAGCACGCACCGGCTCGCCGCCAAGGAGGTGGGGGACTCCATCGTCCTGCTCGGCCCCCTCGGAAACCCCACGCACATAGAGAAATTCGGCCGCGCGGTCTGCGTGGGCGGCGGCATAGGGCTCGCGCCCCTGCACCCCATCGTCCAGGCGCTGAAGGCCGCGGGCAACGAGGTAAGGGTGATCGCGGGCGCGCGCACGAAGGAGCTCCTCATCATGCAGGAGGAGCTCGAGGCCCTGGCCGACGATTTCATAGTCGTCACCGACGACGGCAGCGCGGGCAGGAAAGCCCTGGTCACCGAGCCGCTCAAGGAGCTCTGCGCGTCCGCGGCCCCGCCAAACATAGTCGTGGCCATCGGGCCGCCGATCATGATGAAGTTCTGCGCGCAGACGACCAAGCCCTTCGGGACCAGGACCTTGGTATCCCTCAACACGATCATGATCGACGGCA
>DBTW01000093.1:8041-9101 GCA_002307245.1 Spirochaetaceae bacterium UBA1306
GGCATGTGCGGCGGCTGCCGCGTCTCCGTGGGCGGCGAGACCAAGTTCGTCTGCGTCGACGGGCCCGAGTTCGACGGTCACCTCGTGGACTGGGACCAGATGATGTCGCGCCTGCGCGCCTACAAGGGCCAGGAGGAGGAGGCGCATCATAAATGCCACCTCGAGATCGAAGGAGGCGCGCTATGAGCGGCTTGATGGACGAAGCTAGCCCCGAAAGCCTCGAGCGCGCCGCCCTGGCCCAGCTGGCCCGCCTGGCGGCGATACGCGCCGAGGGCCGCGAGCCTTCGCCCCGCGAAAGGCTCGCCCTCCCCGCCCAGGCCATGCCCTGTCAGGACCCGCGCGCCCGCGCGTCCAACATGCTCGAGGTGGCCTCGGGCTATGGCGAGGCCCAGGCCCGCCTCGAGGCCGAGCGCTGCCTCGACTGCAAGAACGCGCCCTGCGTCGCGGGCTGCCCCGTGCGCGTCGACATACCGCTCTTCATCCGCAAGATCCGCGAGGGCGACTACTCGGGCTCGGCCCGCGCCATCAAGCGCACGAACCTCCTGCCCTCGATCTGCGGCCGCGTCTGCCCGCAGGAGAGCCAGTGCCAGGCCAACTGCACCGTGGGCAAGTCCCTGAAGTCCGTGGACGCGGCCGTGCAGATAGGCAGGCTCGAGCGCTGGGTGGCCGACCGCGAGCGCTCCTGCGGCGCCTGCGACCTCCCCGACGTAGGCAGGGCGACGGGCAGGCGAGTCGCCGTCGTCGGCTCGGGCCCCGCCGGCCTGACCTGCGCCATAGACCTCCGCCGCGCCGGCCACGAGGTCGTCGTCTTCGAGGCCTTCCAGAAGGCCGGCGGCGTCATGGTCTACGGCATACCCGAATTCCGCCTGCCCAAGAGCCTCGTGTCGATCGAGTCCAATCTCCTCGCCGAGATGGGCGTGCGCTACGAGCTCAACTTCCTCGTGGGCAGGACCCGCAAGCTCGGCGCCCTCCTCGCCGAGGACGGCTTCAGCGCGGTGTTCGTCGGGGCGGGCGCGGGCCTGCCCAAGTTCATGGAGATCCCGGGCGAGAACCTCGTCGG
>DBTW01000149.1 GCA_002307245.1 Spirochaetaceae bacterium UBA1306
ATTTGCTTTTGGTTAAGCAATTTAGCGGATTATTGCCACTAATCTTCGTAACACTAATTAAGGCGCTCGTTACAAGAAAAACCGCGCTTCCTTCTCCTGGGCTAGGCCGGACCGCCGGGCGAGGAGCAGAGAGGCTGTGCCCGACCAGAGGACGTCGAGGCAGGAGCCTATGGCGACGAGGGGCAGGGTCACGGGCGCCACGATGAGGAATCCGTTCTCGAAGCCCTTACCGTAGAGGGCGCAGAGGGCCATCAGCGCTGCCATCGCGCCTCCCGCCGGGGAGGATCCTACGAGGAAAGTGGCGATGGGAGCGAATACGACGATCCAGAGCAGGCTGCTCAGGGACACGCCTAGGTTCGAGTAGGAGGAAAGGACGACGATGAAGGCCGTCGAGGTGACGAGGGCTGTCCCCGCCCTGCCGAAGATGGCTGCGAGGGGTATGTCGAGGACATTAGCCCTGCGCCTTATGCCCAGGCTCTCCTTGGCGTGCTTTATGGTCGAGCCGAGGGAAAAGTAGAGATCCCCCGAGACTAGGGCCGCGAGCGATGGGGCGAATAGGGCGTAGAGGACGCGATAGGGGTTCTTCTTCCCGCCGAGGAAGTACAGGATGGCCGGCAGGACGACGAGGGCCACGACGAGGGCCTCGCCGCCCACGGTGAGGAGGAGGGGGCGGTAGACTTCGGTCCTTGAAGCCGAGCGGAGGTCGAGGACGTTGTGCGCAGTGACCGCGATCACGAGGACTCCGAGGAATTCGACGAAGAAGGAGTTGATCTGGTAGAAGACGCGGGAAAGCGAGTCGAAGAGCTGCACGACCGGCTTGGTGGCCGATCGGTCGTGGCTGAAGGCCAAGCCCAGAAGGAGGGCGAGGAACCAGGTCGGCAGGAGGAACTGACCCGTGCAAAGGGCCGTGAAGGGGCTCTCGGGGAAGATGGCGAGGAGGAAGTCCTTGATTCCCGGAGCCTTGGCTACGGCTACGGCGTCGGCTACCAGGGGGATGCGGGACGGCCTCACGACGGCCGCAACTATGACGCCGACGGCGCTGAGGGCGGCGACGGCGGCGACGAGGACGAGTATGGTCCGCCCGAGGGAGCTCCAGAATTCCTTGTCCTCGTTCAGCTCGAATACGGCCACGGGCACCGAGAAGAGCACGAGCGGCAGGAGGGCGTAGCGCCCGATCCGGATGGAAAGGTCGAAGAGGAATCCGAGGCCATTGCGGAGTCCTTCGTCGTCGAGGGGCACGACCAAGGCCAGGACTGCGCCGAGGATGGCGCCCATCAGGTACTTCATCCAGATCTTCATGGCGGCGAGCATAGCTCCCTGCCGAGCAAGCCGTCAACCGCGCTCCCTTCCCCGTTCGGAGCCCGAGCGAGGCCGAGGCTTGTGATTCGATGCCGCGGCGTGTAAACTTCGGCCTAGATATGCGCTTCATCGACGAAAAAAACGAGCTCTTCGGGCTCTTCGAAGCGACCGCGAGCGGCTATCCCTCCGTTGGGGCCGCTTTTTCCCCGGCCGGCGACGCTGATCTACGGCCTGCCGTCTACGCTCCCGAGGCTTCCTACGTCGAGACGGCCTCTTCGGCCATCGCCTCGCTTTTTCCCGAAGAAGTGGATCCCCTGATGGCGGAGCGCCTTGCGGCGAGGGCCTTTCCCCTAGTTCCCGCGAGCCGGTCCTTCGGTAAGGACATCCTCGTCGCCGACTATACGGCCGGTCCCTCGGCGAGCGCCGCCGATTCGGAGGCCTCTCTCCTGGCCGGCATCCTGGTCGGGGTCGCCCGCCATAGCGGCCCTCGGATCCTCTTGGCCGAGGGCTCGGGCTACGAGGGCGCCGCCCTGTCCGAGGCCTTGGCCGGTCTTCGCGACCTGCGGCTAGCGCTGCTCTATCCGGCCGGCCAAGCGGCCCGGGGCATCAAGGGGCAGCGTCTATCCCGCGAGGGCGGCCACGTGAAGCTGATCTCGGTGCGCGGCGACCGCGCGGCCGTCGGCCGCCTCATCCGCGAGGCGGCGGGGAAGAGCCTGGCCGGCATGGGGGCGACGGCCGCCGGTCCCGCCAATCCCGCCCGTTTCGCCGCGCGTATCGTGACCCTCGCCTCGACCTTCGCCCTGCTGCGAAAAGGCATAGCGGCGGACCTCTACATCGGCATACGCGCCGGGGACGGCCGCGGTCTCGCCGCCTGCCTCTGGGCCTGGAGGCTCGGCTTGCCAATAGGCGGCATCGTGCTCGCCGTCGGGGAGAAGGGCGTGCTCGGCTCCGAAAGCTCGGGCCGCTTCCTCGTGGAGCGCTTCGACAAGGAGAGGCCGGGCGTCATACGCTCCCTGGCCCTCCTTCAGCGGGTCGAGCGCGACGAGGCTCTGGGCGCTCGCGACCGGCTTATAGCCGAGGGCGGCCCCGGCGTCGACCTGGCTACGGCTATGACCATGGCGGCCGCCGAGCGGGCCCTCGAGGCCGGCCTCGGGGGGCAGGCGCGAATCATCGTTCCATACTCGGTCGGCTACCTCTGGGAGGAAGGCGGAGGAACGGGCGGTCCCGAGGGAGCCCTGCACGACGCCCGCGTCGACGCGGAGATAGAGCCTTCCGTGATCGAGCTCGAGCGCGCGTTGACAGTCTAGCCGCCTTTCGGGTAAACTGGCATCAGGCCGCGATGCGGTCGCGCCGCTCCCCGAACTGTCGCATTAGTAATGAGAATGACAGTTCGCTCGGGCGGTTATCGAGACCCAGTAGCTCAGATGGATAGAGCGGCTGCCTCCTAAGCAGCAGGTCGACGGTTCGAATCCGCCCTGGGCCACTATGTGATTCAAAAATATTCTTATTCTTCGCGCAGTTCCCCTAACCCGGCGCCAATCGGTAGACGAAACTTCTTCAAGACATCACCGATTTAGCCCGAAATCCCCTTCCCCTTTGTGCTATCGCTAATATGGTAGTAATATCCATACCGCGTAAATGGAGAGATGCATGAATGTGACGCTACGGAACCGGTCGCGACGCATCTACGTGATCATCCTCATGATGACGCTTGCTTCCATGGTTTTTTCGGAATCCTCAAGCCCCGGTCTCTATGCGCTCGTTATCGGAAACGGCGCTTATAAAGGCATGCCGGTTCTCAAAAATCCCGTAAACGACGCATCCGACTTGGCCGCGAAGCTGGAGAATCTGGGTTTTTCGGTGCAGCTTCTCACCAATGCCACGAGAAAGCAGATGAATCAATCGCTCGCTGCCTTCCGCGAGACCCTCACTGCCGATCATGGCAATGTCGGTTTTTTCTTTTTCGCGGGCCATGGCGTACAGAGCGATGGGCTAAACTACCTCATTCCAATCGGCGAAGAGATCAAGTCGGCCGCTGACCTCGAGGATGGGGCGCTAAGCGCTCAAAAGGTGATGAATTCCCTCGCGGAGGCTCACGATAAAATGAACCTGGTGATCCTCGACGCATGCCGGGACAACCCCCTGCCTGCGGCCGTCAGAAGCGCGTCGCGAGGACTGGCGGTCGTGAGCGCCGCCCCTCCCGAGACGATCGTGCTCTACTCGACCGGGGCAGGGCAGACGGCGCAGGACGGGGAGGGACGAAACAGTCCCTTCGCGCAGGCCCTGCTCGAGCACCTCGCCGATACCGGGGACATTACGCGGACGATCAAGCAAGTCACCGCCGGCGTGAAGGAGAGGACCGGCGGCAGGCAGACTCCGTACTTGTACTCGAGCCTCGATCTCGACTTCGAGCTCAATTCGGCCGCGGTCGCGGCCCGCCCTTCCTCGGCCGTCCTCTCCGCGGCGGATGCGGAGCTCTGCAAGTCGGGGAGCCTGGACGAGGTGAAGAGCCGGCTCGCATCCGGCCTGAGGACGGATTCTCGCGACAAGGACGGAGTCACGCCCTTCCTGTGGGCGGCCTACGGCAATTCCCGCATTGAAGTCCTCAAGGCTCTCCTCGCCGCGGGAGCGCGGACGGACGAGAGCACCGAGGAGAAGATCACGCCCCTCCTGGCCGCCTCGGCCGGCGGCCAAAGCGCCGAGGCGATCAAGTTCCTCGTCGCATCCGGCTCGAGGGTAGACGAGAGGAACGCCGATGGCGCCACGCCGCTCATGCTAGCGGCCGCCCAGGGCAAGGCCGCGACGGTCAAGGCCCTCCTGGACCAGGGCGCCAAGATCGGCGAGCGCGACGGCGAAGGCCGGACCCCGCTCGCGTACGCGGCCGACGGCCAAGCCGATCCCGGCGTAATCAAGGCCCTTGTCGCGGCCGGCGCGAAGTTCAGCGCGAAGGAAAGCGCTGAGATGGCCCCCCTCGCGAGCGCCGCCGCCTCGGCGGGCCCCGAGGCGCTGAAGTTGCTCCTGTCGGCGGGCGCGAGGATCGGCGAGCGAGATCAGAACGGCTCGAGCCCCCTGCTTAGGGCGGCCATGTCCAACAAGGACCCGACGGTCATCAAGGCCCTCCTCGCCGCCGGGGCGATGATCACCGAAAAGGGCCGCGACGGCCGATCGTCCCTCTACGCCGCCCTCGATAACGAGAACCCCGAAGTGCTCCGGGCGGTGATCGCAGCCGGCGCCAGCCTGGGCGAGAAAACCGAGGACGGAGATAGCGTTCTTATTTACGCGGCGAGGAACTCGGGCCCGGAACAGCTCAAGGTCCTGCTGGCCTCCGGGGCGAAGCTCTCCGAGACGACGAGCGAGGGGGAGACTCCCCTCATCGCCGCCGCCTACGTCACCGAATACCCCGAGGTGATCAAGACCCTGCTGGCGGCGGGCGCGAAGCTCGGCGCGAGGGCGAAGAGCGGCGCGACCGCGGTGATCGCGGCGGCGGGGAACGAGCACATTGAAGTGATGCGGGCTCTCCTCGAGGCGGGCGCCAAGCTCGACGATGCGGACGACGACGGCTTCACGCCCCTTTTCGAGGCGGCCCTCCTCAACCCCGAGCCGGAGATGATCGAGGCCCTCCTCGCCGCTGGCGCGCGGGTCGACGAGCGCATGGACGGAGGCTTGACGCCCTTGATCGAGGCGGCTTCGAGCAATGCGAGTGCCGGGGTGATCGGCGCCTTGCTGGCCGCGGGCTCGCAGATCGAGGAGCGCAATGATCAAGGTTGGACTCCCCTGCTCGCCGCGGCCGACGGCAACCGGGAACCGGGGGTCATCAAGGCACTGCTCGCCGCCGGCGCTCGGCTGGACACACGTGACGTCGAGGGCTATTCGCCCCTTCTCCTGGCGGCGCGATACCAGGGCCCCGAGATCGTCAAGCTCCTCCTGGATTCCGGTTCCAAAATCGGCGAGCGGACGAAGGACGGGATGACCGCCCTGATGGTAGCGGCGTCGAACAACGACGATCCAGAGCTGATAAGGCTCCTGCTATCGGCGGGAGCCAATCCCAAGTCCAAGTCCGCGGAGGGCAAGACGGCCCTGGACTACATGTCGGCCAACGAGAACCTGAAGGGAAGCGATGCGTATTGGGAGCTGAAGGAAGCGAGCGAATGATTAGTGTTACGAAGCTTGGCGATGCTGGTCATTCCTTCGGTCCCTCGATCTCGCCCTTGGCCTCCGCCGCCTCGGCGAGGCGCTTGCGCTCCGCTTCCTCGAGCTCGGCGAAGGGGTCGAGGCCGAGGGAATCGCCCTTGGACTCGGCGTAGCCGGAACGGAGGTCGTCGAGGTATCGCGAGAGTTCGTCGGTGCGGCGCTTGAGCCCGGCGATGCCCTCGGCGCCCTCGACGCCCGGGGAAGTCTGCATTCGGGCTATGTCGAGCCTCGTCTGCTTGAGCTGATTGACCGAGGAGCCCAGGCGGAGCCGCACGACCTCGCTCTGCTCGCGGAGCTCCTGGTAGGAACGCTCCTGCTTGTCGATCTCGTCGATGGACTTGGCATACTCTGACTTGAGGGAATCGCTCGCGGCCGCGTCGCGCTTGGCGACGAGGCTGGCCTTGTCCTTCGAGAGCTCGACCATCGGGATGCTCTCGACGAGGCGGTCTATCTCGTTGGCCGACTGGGCGAGGAGCCGCACCTGGCCGAGGTACTGGCCGAGGGCGGGGGCGAAATTCGCGTCCATCGCCCCGACTTTGCCCGAGCGCAGCAGAGCCTCTATGGCCTCCTTGGCGGCCTCGGCCTCGTGGTAGAGATCGGCATAGGGGCCTAGCCCGACGGCTTCTTCGCGTCGAGCCTTGCCATGCTTGAAGATGTTCCTCCATCCGCCCTTTATGCCGAGGGCGTCGAGTATCCTGCGCTCCAGCCTGGGCTTCTTGGCCGAGTAGGACGCGAGGTGCGAGAGGAAGCCGACGAGCATCGCAGCCGAGGGGATGAGGTACCAGAGGAAGCCGGGGCCGCTGAGGTAGTTGATGATCGCGAGGAGGGCTATCACCATGACGGTGCTGACGCCGTGCTGGGCCATCGAGTCCCGCGAGCGGACGAGCTTCTTGTAGTCGGCGAGCTGAGCGGCCTCGAGCTCGGGCATCGCGTCGAGCTCGCGAAGCTTCGCGCCGGAGCGCTTGGCGGCCACGGCCGAAGACGCCAGGCCTATGCCCCAGGCCGCGCTGACTATCGCCGCCCAGTGGAAGGACGGTGAGCTGCTGAGGTTGATGAACCAGAGGAAACCGTTCACAGCCAGGTAGCTCGTGAGGTTGCCGACGAAGCCGCCCCGCGCCTTGCGGCATCCGTCCTCGACCTTGCGCTTGTAGCTCGCGAAGTCGCAGGCCCGGGCCTCGGCTCGCTCCTGGGCATCGTCCCTGCCGCCATGGCGCTCGTGGCGCTCGCGATGGCGCAGGGCCCGCTCGCGATAGCGCTCTGCGTGCTCGCGATAGCGTTCCGCATAGCGCTCGCGGTCGTCGCTGGACATGTTGCGCTCCACCGAGCGCTCGATCTCGCTGACGATGCCGCCGACTGCGGCCTCGATGTTGCTCTTGAAGGCCTGGGGGTCGAATTCGCCTGAGGAATTGCGCCCGAAGCCCGAGATGAACGAGGGCGCATCTGAGCCGCGAGGCGGCTCGGCGGAGCGTTTGACGAGGAGGCCCTGGTCCGCCATCGCGGCTATGACCTCGTCGGCCTCGACGCCGTAGAAGCCGTAGCGCTCCCGCGCCTCGGCGACGCTCATGCGACGGCCCATCGCCTTGATATCCTGGAGCAAGGAGCGGCGGATCTCGGACAGGAGGTTGCGCGATCCCTCTTCGTTGTAGCTACGATCGGTCGGCCTGGCGCCGGGAGGCGGGAGGGCCTCGTCGGGCGACGAGGGCGCAGCCTCGGCTAGCTTGGGCGTGGGCGATGGAACTTCGGCGAGGGGCTTCGGCGAGTCGATCGACGAACGCGGGGCGGCCGAGGAGGCGGTGCCCCCGACTGGCACGGCGCCCTCGTCGTCCTCGTCGAGATAGGATCCGGGCTTGTAGCCGGGGCGCGGCTTGTCGCGGTTGGGGTCGAACTCGACGTTGGGCGTCGTGATCTCGTAGGCGTGGATCTCCTTCGTGATGTTCTTGAGGGAGACCTTGCCGAGCTTCTCGGCCCTGAACTCGATCTTGTTGAGGACGAGGTTGTAGACGTCCTGCGAGAAGCAGATGCATCCGGGCCTCGCCAGTGACTGCAGCCGCGCGGCGATGTTGATGCCCTCGCCGAGGGCGTCGTTCTCGAAGAAGTAGATGTCGCCCAGGTGGACGCCGATGCGTACGAGGAGGGGCAGGCCCGGTTTTTCCTTGTTGTGCTCGTAGAGGCGGTCCTGCACTTCCATCGCGCTCTGAAGCGCCTCGACCGTATTCTTGAAGTCGATGAGCAACGCGTCGCCTATCGTCTTGATCACGGTGCCGTGATGCTTTTCCACGATGCCCGAAATAAGCTCGTTATGATAATTAAGCAGCTCGAGGGTCCCGGCCTCGTCGTCCTCCATCATTCTGGAGAAGCCGGCGATATCGGTGTACATGATTGCCGCGAGCCTGTAGTCCTTTTGTTCCATCGTGGACATAGGATAAATAGATAGCCCTCGGCGGTCAACAATAAGGAAGGATTTCCCGCCTTTTTCGAGCCTGAGTCTCTTCCGCTCAGCGCAGTTCGTCGAAGGTCGACTCGAGTGTGGCCAGGTCGAGCCTCGCGAGCTTGAGCCGTACGGTCTCGTCGAGGCTCCTGTCGGGCCCGAGCTTGAGCTTCGTCTCGAGGCCGAGCTCGGGGATATAGGCCTGCCAGGCGGCGGCACCGGCCCCGCCGACGAGGATAGCCTCCCCCGTCCAGCTCGGCCTCCTCTGGAGGTATGCCAGGGCCCAATGGAGGTCGCTCGCCCTCTCGGCCTGGCGCGTGGCCGCCGAGGCAGCCTGCGCCAAGGCGCAGCGCCGCGATACCTCGTCGGCGTCCAGGGGGCTCCGGCCCGCGAGCAGGGCTCGCAGCTGCATATGCCCGAGGAGGTCCTGGTAGCGGCGGAGGGGACTGGTCACCTGGGCGTAGAAGGGGAGGCCGAGGCCCCGATGGGCACTCGGGCCCGGGCCCCACATGCCCGCCCTCATGAGCCTGCGCCGGGCGAATTGGGACGCGAGGGACTTCCTTCCCTCGCCGAGGTCCACGCCCCTGGCGATGTCGTTCATGTCGGAGGGAGCTTCCTGGCCGTAGAACGGGAAGGCGAGGGATCGCTCGAAGGCCCAACGGGCGGCCGCCTCTCCCGCGAGGAGCATCATCTCGCGGACGACGCCGCTCGAGCTGTCGTCCGGCACAGGCTCGATGGAGACCTCGCGGCCCCTTCCTTCGCCCTCGACCTTGATGCGCACTTCCGGGATGTCTATCTCGACGGCGCCGTTGGCGACGCGGCGCTCGCGGCGCCTGGACGCAAGCGCCGCGAGGGCCGCGAGTTCGGGGGCCTCGCCCGCCGCCATGATGGCGTCTGCCTGGCCGTAGGAGCAGCGCCTGACGCGGACCGTCGAGGCCATGGCCTCGACCGAGGCGACCGAAGCGTCCTCGGCCAGCTCGATGCGGAAGGAGAGGGCCGGGGAGCGGGCGCCCGCGCCCGGGCTCGGCTCGTCGCCGAGGCCCAGACCGAAGCGGCGGAGGGCCTCGTCGGGGAGCATGGGGGAGGTCAGCTCGGGAAGGTAGAGGGTCGAGCCTCTGGCAAGGGCCTCTTTGTCGGCGGCGGCTTCGGGAAGTATCGCCGAGGCGGGATCCGCCACATGCACCCAGACGTAGTGGCCGTCCCAGCCGATCGCATCGTCGGGATCCTTGGACCAGGCATTGTCGATAGCCCAGGACAGCATCGAGCTCAGGTCCTTCCGGGGAAGCTCGCCCAAATCGGGGCCGATCTCGACCTTGGGGGCAGCGAGGGCGCAGCCGGCGCGGTAGGGATGGGGGTTCACCGTCTCGTCCCAATACTCGACGGATATAAGGAAGGACTGGGCGGCTTCGGGGCTTTCGGTCAAGCCGAGCTCGACACAGGTTTTGCTTTTCGCGCTCTTCCCGTAGGCGAGGGCTTCGATCTCCGAAAGGAATCGCCCGTCTTGTTCCTCGAAGCTTGTTTGGGTTTCGGTTCCCTCGTTTTTCCTGCGCTCGGCCCTGATTTTCTTGGCTCGCTCGAGGAAAGCGGCTTTTTCGGCCGCCTCGCCCTCCTTGCGCGCCCTTTTCTGGGCTTCCCGGGCGACCGCTTCGTCGTCGAGGGGAAAGGGCAGCCCCTCCTCGATGCGGAAAAGTGCGCCTTTCGCCGCTTCCTCCCAACAAGCCAGGGCTTGGGAAGGACCCGTTTCGCCGAATACGAGCTCGGCGAGCTCGGTCCAGGACAGTGGCGAGGCCCCCAGCATGCGCCGAGCAGTGTCGAAATCGCCGCCCGGGGCTGCTGCAGGCAGGGCCTTTACGGGGCCATCGTGTAGGAGGACGAGATCCTTGTCCCGTACTCGGAGCGATGAAGCGTCGTCGAGGCGTATTTCTATGCGATCCCGTACCTCGAGTACGAGGACGGGACGGTTTTTATACAGTGCAAGCGATTGGGCTTTTATCATCAACCGAGTATAACCAAGCAAAGGCAGGTCGGGCAATGTGGCCGTGTTGCCTTCGATGTACCGGGATGCTATGATGCCGGGCGGCGGATCGCCCTAGGCCGCCAGCATCAAGGAGGAATCGATATGGTAGCTTTGATAGTCGGCGTCGTTCTCATTGCCTTCGCGGCCTTCGCCTGCGTGCCCCCCCTGGCCTGGTGGGGCGATGTCCTCAATTTCCTAAAGGGCTCTCTTCCCGTCCTGGCCGCTTTCATCGGCCTTATCGCCATTTTTATCGGTGTCGCCGATATCAAGGACCGCTTGGAAGCGAAAAAGGAAGAGGCGGAGGAAGCCAAGCAGGCTACGCCCAAGAAGGAATAGGGCGGTCTTGACACTGTTCCCTTTATATGGGAATATACCGCCCGCGTCTTTTCACGCCGCGCATTCGCGCGTCGCAACTTACGCGCATTCCATTAGAAGGTAAGGGTAACGATACATGAAGACCGTCTTCGTCACGCCGGAGTCCGAGTTCGCCAAGCGCTCCTGGTACGTGATCGACGCCGAGGGCAAGAGCCTCGGTCGCGTGGCCGTAAAGGCCGCTTCCATGCTCCGCGGCAAGAACAAGCCGACCTACGAACCCTCGCAGGAGACCGGAGATTTCGTCGTCATCGTCAATGCCGAGAAGGTGAACATCACCGGGCGCAAGCGCCAGGATAAGATGTACTACCACCACACCGGCTTCCCGGGCGGCTTGAAGGACTTCACCTTCAACCAGCTCATCGGGCGCGATCCGACCGGCCCCCTCGAGCTTGCCATCCGCGGCATGCTTCCCAAGGGACCCCTCGGCCGCAAGCTCTACAAGAACGTGAAGATCTACGCCGGCCCGAGCCATC
>DBTW01000130.1 GCA_002307245.1 Spirochaetaceae bacterium UBA1306
AGCCTCTTCGACGGCTCGGGCGAGGAGGAGTACCCGCCCTTCGCGGTGAACCGCGCCGAGGAGTACCCCCGAGCCGACATCCTGCGCATCGAGAAGGAGCTCCTGGGCTTCTACTTCTCCGGCCACCCGATGGACGAGTGGAGGAAGATCTGGGAGCGCTGCTCCGACGCCGACCTCGCCCACCCCGAGCGATCGAGCCCGGACAAGACTTATACGGTCATCGCGATGCTGAAGGAGTTCCGCGAGATTTTCACGAAGGCCGGCAAGAAGATGGCCTTCGGCGCCCTGGAGGACCCGGCCGGGTCCATCGAGATCGTGGTCTTCGCCGACGCCCTCGAAAAGTGGCGCGACAAGCTGGTCGTCGACTCGGTGCTCTGCCTCAAGGGCAAGATCGACCTGACCCGCGGCAACCCGAGCCTCAAGGTCGAGGAGTTCGTCGACCCGGGCACGCTCAGGGAGAAGTCCTACAAGGAAGTCCACCTCCGCCTGGGCCAGGCGCCCTCGGCCGAGGAGGAGCTCTATCCCCTGCGCGACGCCCTCTTCGACGAGCCGGGCTCGTGCAGCGTCTACTTCCACCTGGGCCGCGAGCCCGGGGCCGGGCCATCCCGCAGGGAGGCTGTGGTCAAGGCCAACGTCCAGATCACCTGCTCGGCCTCGGAGGAGGCCCTGGAGCGCCTCCGAGCCGTGCCGCCCGTAATAGAGGCCTGGCGGGATTAAAAGCTCTCGCGAGCCGGCGAGCGACAGCCTGGAGGGACTAGGTCAGGGCGAAGTCGACTAACTTTCGCCAATCGCGGAAGGACAGGTCGGCGCCGGCGACGCGGCGGCGCGACACGATCGCCGCCGACAGGCCAGCCGCCTTCGCGCCCTCTGCGTCGATCCGCGGCGAGTTGCCCACGTAGAGGATCCGCCCGGGGGGCAGTCCCAGCCGCGAGGCGAGCATCTCGAAGGGCGCGCGCGCGGGCTTCAGGGCGCCCGAGTCCTCGGAGCAGAGCAGGGGATCGAAGCGGCCGCCGAAACCCAGGAGCTCGACCTTGCGCTCCGGCGGCAGGTCGGACATCAGGGCTAGGCGCAGCCCCGCGCCCTCGAGGGCGTCCAGGGCGGGCGCGACGCCCGCGAAGGGCCGTACCTTCGCGAAGAGCTCCTCTATGCCATGAAAGAAGACGCGGTCGAGCATCGCGGCCGCCTCGGCCGCCGAGATGCCCAGGCGCCGGGCGGTGAGCTCGGCCTCGAGGGCCCTGAAGGCGGCGCGGTTCGCCGTCGCCCCCAGGCCCGAGACCAGGCCGCGGCGTCGGATCTCCCGGCGCGCGGCGCTGAAGGCGGCGAGGCTGCGGGCCCTCGGGATCATGTGCGGAAAAGCGGGTGCGTAGAGAGCGAGGTTGGGGTATAGGGTCCCGTCCAGGTCGAAGGCCACGGCATCGAAGCGCATGTCGCGTATTTAGCAGGAAAAGACCGAGGATGTCCAGGCTTTGCAGGACTTATTCCTGCGCCTAATAAAGCCTGCCCCGCCCGGGCTAACCCTATGTCGGGCATAGCCGGGGATGGGCAGGCCGTCTCGATGCCAAGACTAAAAGAAGGCCGCGGTCGCGGCGCGGATCAACGCTGATGTACGAGGACCTCGCCCGCCGTCTCCTCGCGCGGAGCCGAGGAATGGAAGAGCGCGGAATAAAAAGCCGATCTCAGCGCGTCGGCCGAAGGAAGCTCCCGCGAGCGTTCTCCGGCGCGTTCCGCCACCGCCTCCCTGCGGCACTGCTCCTCGCGCTTGGTCATAGGCTCTTCGCCATTGGGCTTGTACATGATTCCTCCCTGCTGCTTTTCTCTGCCGCATAGCCATTCCGGCCGCGGTCCGAGTCTGGACGACTATCGTCCGGATCAACGATGGCCCTTACGCGGCTACCGCCGCGCTCGAATGAGAGCTTCTCCGAAAGCTCGTGCACAAGGACGAGTCCGCGCCTCATCGGGTATTGGGGAGCTTCGGGCAGGTCGAGGTCGAGGGATTCGCTGTCGAAGCCCTCGCCTTCATCGTCTACCTGTACCTCGAAGAACCTGCCCCGGCGAGCTACGCGGACGAGGGCGACCCGCGAGGGGTCCGACTCGTTCCCATGTACGATGGCGTTCATGAGCAGCTCTCGTACGACGAGGAGCAAGGCATCGGACTCCCTATGCCCCTGGCTACGCGCGAATTGGGCTACGCGTTCCAAGACGAGGGGCAATTTCGCCGTTTCGGAGCTTACGGCGAGATATAGGGAATCCTCAGACTCGCTCTCATCCATGCTGAAGTAGTAAGCAAGGACCTTGCCAAGCTGTGGAAAAATAATAATTGTTATTGTAGTAATGAAATATCAAATTGGAGGGAAGGGAATATCCTTATAGACTCAACTTGAGTTGAAAATACCGAGCTCGATGGGTTGCGATGTCAACTTTCGTTGTCATCTCGTTCCTTCCGGGATTTGAGGCGTTTGCTCACGGCTTGGGGCGATACGCCGAGGAGGCGAGCGGCTACGCTTTGGTTGCCCTCGGCGCGCTTGAGGGCCTCGTCGAAGAGAAGCTCCGTGAGCTCGCTGGCGGAGGGGAGGGGGTTCGGGAAGGTGAGTACTGGCTCTCCGACCGCTCCTCCCTTCGATTTGGCCTTGCCGCTCGACTCGGCGTCGCCGATCGTCTCGCGAAAGATCGAGAGGGGTAGGCTCCCGTTCTGCTCGACGTTGACCGCCTCGAAGACCATGGATTGCAGCTCGCGGACGTTGCCGGGGAAGGCATAGCCGCGCAGGAGCGGATAGAGTTCCGGGGGAACGGTCGGGGGCTCCTTGCCCAGCTCGGCCGCCGCGGCCGCGACGAAGCGCTCGACGAGGAGAGGCAGGTCGCCGAGCCGCTCGCGCAGGGGCGGGATGCGGATGCGGTGGCCGCGGAGCCGGTAATAGAGGTCGCGCCGGAAATGCCCCGAGGCCACTGCCGCGTCCAGGTCGCGATTGGTCGCCACGATGAAGCGGGCGCGTCCCCGGCGCATCAGGTCGGAGCCCAGGGGGAAGTACTCGCCCGTCTCGATGACGCGCAGGAGCTTTAGCTGGGAGGCCGAGCTGAGGTCGCCGATCTCGTCGAGGAAGAGGCTGCCGTCGCGGGCCTTGTCGATGAGGCCCTCGAGGTCGGTCTCGGCCCCCGTGTAGGCGCCCTTGCGGTGGCCGAAGAGGAGGTCGGCGAAGAGGGCGTCGTCGAGGCCGGCCGCGTTGATCGCCACGAGCTCGCCCTTGCGCCCCGAGAGATCGTGCACGGCCCTCGAGAAGAGCTCCTTCCCCACGCCTGTCTCGCCGATGACGAGGACGGGGTGCGAGCTTCGCGCGATCGCCTCGGCGTAGCTCATGAGCTGGAGCATGCGGGGATCGGCCGTGGCGATGGGCGCGCAGGCCTCGCTGCGCGGGGGAACGCCCGAGAGGAGCCGTTCCTTGATCGCCTCGTTCTCCCGGAGGAGCTCCTGATGCTCGATGACGCGCCTCACCGTGGCCACGAGCCGCTCGCGCTCGACCGGCTTGACCAGGTAGTCGGAGGCGCCCGCGCGCATGCACTCGACCGCTTTTTCTATGTCGCGGTTGCCCGTGGACACGATCACGGCCGCCCCCGGCTGCTCCTCGCGGATCCGCAGGAGCAGCTCCTCCCCCGACATGACCGGCATCGTGAGGTCGAGGAGGACCAAGCCCACGTCGCGCGTGGCGAGGACTTCCATGGCCTCGATGGGCTCGGACGCGGTGGCCACGTTGACGATCCCGGCCGACTTGAGGGCGGCCACGACGCTCGCGCGGACATAGTCCTCGTCGTCGACGACGAGGACGCAGAAGCCGGGGTTGGCGGCGCTCATCGGCTCTCCTCCTCGGCGGCTGGCCGGACGGCGGCCAGGGACACGACTGCGATCGTGCCCTTGCCGGGCAGGGAAGAGTACTCCAGGCGGCCGCCGTACTCGACAATTATGGATTCGGAGACCGAGACGCCGAGGCCGATCCCGCCTATTTCGTGCTTGGTCGAAAAGAAGGGATCCTTGATTCGCTCGAGGACCTCGGCCGGCATGCCTCGGCCCTCGTCGGACACCGCGAGCCGCACCATGCCCGAGACGGAGTCGTAGGAGGTCGCGACCAGGACCCTCTGGTCGGGGTCGGTGAGGGCCTGGCAGGCGTTTTGGATGAGGTTGATCGCGATCTGCTCGAGGCGCTGGAAGTGGGCGCGGACGGGAGGCAGGTCCTCGGCGAGCTCGAGGGCGAAGCGCTTCGTCGCCTTCTTGATATAGTTAGAGAGGAGGGTCTGGGCGGCCTTTACGACGAGGTTGATCGATACTTCCTCGGGCTCGGGTCTCGCCTCGCCCCTCGCGTAGTCCTTGAGGCCGCGCACGATGGAGTCGATATGGCGGGACGCGGCGCAGATGCCCGCCAGGAGGAGGGGCAGCTCCTCCCTCGCCTCCGCCCATTCCATGCCGCCCACGAGGTCGTTCTCGCGGCCCAGGAGGGCCCGGTCGATGATGGGCGCCACGGAATTCCAGGCCTCCGCCAGAATGTCCCCGTTGATCCCGATCGTGTGGTTCGGGTTGCTGATCTCGTGGGCGACGCCGGCGACCAGCTCGCCAAGGGAGGCGAGCTTCTCGGCCTGGATGAGCCTCTGGCGCTGGATCCGTTCGCGCTCATCGGCCAGGATGCGGTCGGTGACGTCGATGAAGGTGGCCATGATCATGTCGCCCGAGGCGGCGCCCACGCTCTTGCCGAA
>DBTW01000106.1 GCA_002307245.1 Spirochaetaceae bacterium UBA1306
TCGTCAAGAACGGCCAGACCGTCGATATCTGGAACGAGGACGGCGGCACCTCGAGCGAGCAATCCTACAAGAACATCCCATTCTACCTATCCAGCGCGGGCTACGGGGTGCTCGTGAACCATCCCGGCCGGGTCTCCTTCGAGCTCGGCACCGAGCGCGTGGCGCGCGTCGAGTTCAGCGTCCCCGGCGAGGAGCTCGAGTACTTCGTCATCGCGGGGCCAGGCCCCAAGGACGTCCTGCGCCGCTACGCCGCCCTCGCCGGCCGACCCGCCCTGCCGCCGGCCTGGTCCTTCGGCCTGTGGCTCACCACCTCCTTCACGACGAGCTACGACGAGAAGACCGTGATGGGCTTCGTCTCCGAGATGGCCGCGCGCGACCTGCCCCTGCGCGTCTTCCACTTCGACTGCTTTTGGATGAAGGAGTACCATCTCTGCGACCTCGAGTGGGACCGCGCGGTCTTCCCCGACCCCAAAGGCATGCTGGCCCGGATCAAGGCGATGGGCGTCAAGGTCTGCGTCTGGATCAACCCCTATATCGCGCAACGCTCCAAGATGTTCGCCGAGGGCAAGGAGCGGGGCTTCCTCCTCAAGGACGAGGCGGGCGACGTGTGGCAATGGGACCGCTGGCAGGCCGGCATGGGCCTGGTGGACTTCACCAATCCCGGGGCGCGCGAATGGTACGCCGATAAGTTGCGCGCCCTGGTCGATCTGGGCGTCGACTCCTTCAAGACCGACTTCGGGGAGCGCATCCCCGTCGGCGTCCGCTGGTTCGACGGCTCCGACCCGACGCGCATGCACAACTATTACACCCTCCAGTACAACGAGCTCGTGTTCGGAGTGCTGGAGGAGCGGCTCGGCAAGGGGGCGGCGGTCGTCTTCGCCCGCTCCGCGACCGTGGGCGGCCAGAAGTATCCCGTGCACTGGGGAGGGGACTGCAGCGCGAGCTTCGAGTCCATGGCCGAGAGCCTCCGCGGCGGGCTCTCGCTCGGCCTCTCGGGCTTCGGCTTCTGGAGCCACGACATCGGCGGCTTCGAGGACCACGCCTCGCCGGCGGTCTACAAGCGCTGGGTGGCCTTCGGCCTCATGTCCTCGCACAGCCGGCTGCACGGCAGCCGCGAATACAAGGTGCCCTGGCTCTACGACGAGGAGTCGGTCGAGGTCCTGCGTTATTTCACGAAACTCAAGTGCCGCCTCATGCCCTACGTCTACGCCGTCGCGGCCGAGGCCTCGGCCGCGGGCCTGCCCGTCATGCGGGCGATGGCCCTCGAGTTCCCGCTCGACGCTTCCTGCTCCTACCTGGACCGACAGTACATGCTGGGGCCCGACCTGCTCGTGGCGCCGGTCTTCGGCGAGGAGGGCGAGGTCGCCTATTATCTGCCCGAGGGTCGCTGGACGAGACTGATCGCCGGAGCCGGGGCCCCCGCCTACGAGACGGTCGAGGGCGGCCGCTGGGTCTGCGAGCGGCACGGCTTCATGAGCCTGCCCCTGCTAGCGCGGCCGAACTCGATCATAGCCCTCGGCGCCGTGGACTCGAAGCCCGACTACGACTACGCCGAGGGCATCGTATTCCACCTCTTCCAGCCGGCCGAGGGCGAGGAGGCGGCCGCGATCGTGGCCGACCTCGAGGGAAGGCTGGTCCTGGCCTGCCGCGCGAGGCTCCGCGGCCGGCGGCTCTCAATCAGGATCGAGGGCCGGAAGGGCGCCTACGAAGTCATCGTCCACGGCGCCTCGCCGGCCTCCTTCAAGGTCGAGGCCGGCAAGGAGCTATCGGTCGAGCTGGGCTGATTCCCCGGCTACTTGAGGGCCGCCGAAAGGACGTAGCTCTTGAGGGCGCCGTTGCCCGCCACCGCGATCTGGCAATTCTTGCCGTCCTGGTAGAGGTCGACCGTGGCGTACTGATTATGGTACGAGACGTCGTTGCCATAGGCGGCATTGGCCTGCAGGGTCACGTAATGGATGCCGTTCACCTGCTGGTAGCCGCCGTCGTGGTAGTGGCCCGCGAAGACGGCCAGCACGTTGCCGGCCTTCTCGAGGATCGCGCGGACCTCGGCGGCGTTCTTGACAGAATGCGCCGGGTCGAAGGCCGCGTCGACCTGCTCTTCGGGATTGAGGAGCTGGTGCGACAGCACGATGGTCGGCAGCTTCGTCCCGGCCAGGTCGGCCTTGAGCCAGGCCAGCTCGGGCGCAGGCACGTTGGCGTCGCTCCAGGCGTAGCCCGATCCAGCCGATCCGGGCACACCCGAGTAGGCGGCGCCATCGGACTTGTAGCCCGCGTCGAGCACGACGAAGTGCGCCCCGCCCTGGTCGAAGGAATAGTAGTACTGACCGGCGGGCAGTCCCTTGACGCTGTCCTGGGCCTTGGCCTTCACGTCCTCCTTCGAGAGCTGGTCGGTGTCGTGATTGCCGAAGACGTGATAGCGCGGGCCCTTGAAGAGCG
Source organism: Spirochaetaceae bacterium UBA1306 (assembly GCA_002307245.1). Lineage (GTDB taxonomy): Bacteria > Spirochaetota > Spirochaetia > Treponematales > Rectinemataceae > UBA1306. The sequence goes on from DBTW01000106.1 coordinate 2,437, forward strand.
CCAGCTTGGCCTCGGCCGCGCCGAGGAAGCCGAGGGCGGCGGCCCTGCGCCCCTCGTATGAGAGGCTGCCGTCCGACGGGTTGTCGGTGAAGTCGCCGAGCTCGGCCACGAAAGCGGCGCCCGACTTGTTCATCGCAAGGGCGAAGGCCTCGATCTTGGCGAGCCCTCCGGTAAAGTAGCGCGGCGTCGCGTTAAGCGAAATAGCCGGCGCCTGGTCGGTCTTGTCGCTGACGTGCGTGTCCGAGATCAGGCCGAAGCGCACGAGCCTGGTCCCTTGCGCGCCGAGGGCATTGCCGGCGGCGGCTAGGGCCGCGGCTAGGCATACTATTTCCATCGTTTTCCGCATCGTAACCTCCGAGATTTGGGGTGATTCCCGGAGGATGGTCTGGCGGGCTTAAGTTACCGTTCGTTTCCCGTGAGAAAGCGGTTATTTCGGCGCCGGGACCGGCTCATGTCCTCCGGTTCAGGAGCTCGCCGAGGGCGAAGAGCAGGGCGATGAAGACGATCACGCTGGGCCCCAGGGCCTCGAGGCCGATGGACGAGGCGAGGAGACCCACGAGGCCCGGCAGGACCGAGGCACCGACGTTGGCCGCTCCCACCTGGTATCCGATGACCGAGCGGTAGGTCTCCTCGTCGAAGCGCTCGGGCGTCTCGTGCATGAGGCAGGGGTAGATCGGCGCGAAGCCCAGGCCGAGGAGGAGGAGCCCCGGCAGGGCGAGCCAGGCGACCGGGCGGACGCAGAGGAGAACGGCGCCTACGAGGGCCAGGCCCAGGCCGAGCCTGACCATGAACCTGTTGCCCAGCCTGTCGGCCACGATGCCGGTCAGGATCCTGCCTCCCATGATGCCGCCGTAGTAGAGCGAGATCCAATTGCCCGCTATGCCCGCGGCCATGCCCCGCGACTCCACGAGCATCGATACGGTCCAGATGCCGACGCTGAACTCGCAGGCCGCGTAGAGCATGTACATCGCGACCTGAATCCAGGGCTCGGGGCGCTTGAGGCCGTGGACCTTGGCCTTGCCCCGCGCGTTGATCGGGCCGGCCTTCTCCTCCACCGGCCCGCCGGCCGCGGCTACGCGGCTCCACAGTCCGAGGGAGAGTACGAAGAGGAGGGCGAGGAAGGCCTGCACGGCCGATATCGAGCGGTAACCGTTCCTCCAGCCGCCGCCGTGGGCGATCGCGGCCGTCATGATGAGGGGCCCGACCGTCGCGCCCACGCCCCAGGATGCGTGGAGCCAGTTCATGTGCCGGGACGAGTAGTGCGAGGCCACGTAGCCGTTCAAGGTCGAGTCGACCGCGCCCTGGCCGAAGCCCAGGGGAAGGGCGCAGACGAGGACCCAGGCGTAGGAAGGCGCGAGGGAATAGCCGAAGAGCCCGAGGGCCGTGAGGATGGAGCTGACGAGGACGACCGGCCCGGGGCTCAGGCGCCTCGCGATCGCGCCGCTCGCGATGCTCGAGAGCGCGGAGCAGGAGGTGAGGATGAGGGCGATGAGGCCGGCCGCCTCGAGGGGGGCGCCAAGCCCGAGGCGCATGCTGGGCCAGGCCACTCCGAGGACGGAGTCGGGCAGGCCGAGGCTGATGAAGGCGAGGTAGATCACGGGTATTAGGAAGGATGCTGGCATGGGTCTCTCCTTGGGCTAGGCTTCGCTGCTACCGATCAAACGGAAGCCCGGGAATATCCTCTCGGCGGCCAGGCTCGCGAGGCCGGCCAGGTAATAGGGATAGCTGTCGGGCACGAAGACGAGGCTCGGGCGGACGGCCGCCTCGACGAGGGCCTCGAAGCGAGCGCGGATCTCCTCGCCCTGGCCGAAGCGGAAGCCGCGGCCGCCCAGGGCTATGAGCGCCGGGTTCACGATGCAGTTGACGGCCCGCAGGGCGGTGACGATAGCCTCGGCGTAGCCGCCATCCTCCTCGGCCGCGAGGACGGCCTCGTCCAGCACGCGACCGTCGCCCATCGGCATGTACCCGATTTCCCCGGAGAAGCTCGAGGCGCCGCGGAGCACCTGGCCCTCGACGACGATCCCCGACCCGACGCAGGCGCCCCCGTTGAAATGGATGTACGCGAGGCTGCTCGGCCTATCGCCGCCGAGCTCCGCCTCCCTGAGGTAGCCCAGGGCTATCGCGTTGAGGTCGTTCTCTACGGCGACGGGCAGGCTGAGCGTCTCGGCGAAGCGGTCCACGAGATCGATGCCGTCCCAGGCCTCGCGGAAGTCGCCTGTGATCACCTTGCCGTCCTTGACCGCGCCCGGCACTCCGATCGCGAAGGCGCAGCGCCCCTGCCCGCCCTCGAGGGCCGCGGCCTTGAGCTCGAGGGACAGGGCTAGGGCGTCCCACAGGGGCTCTTTCCTAATGCCTTTGCGCCCTTGGCTCGTCAAGCCGCCCAGGGCGTCGGCGATTCCCCAGGATAGGCCGCCGGCTTCGATGGCTATGGCGACGCTCGACCAGGCCTTCGGGTTCAGCACCCACGTGGAGGCTCGGCGGCCGCCGCTCGAGGCGCGCTTCCCCGAGTCCATGATGATGTCGCCCTGGCGGAGCTGTTCGAGGACCTGGCTAACGGTCGTCTGGCTCAAGGCAGTATCCGCGACGAGATCGGCCGTCGTGGCCTCGCCCCTCGTGGTGAGGGCCTCGCGAATGAGCGCTTCATTGATCAGCTTGATGTATTGAGGTTTGCCTGGACTCATTTCTGCCTACTTCTACCGCACACTTATAAAAGTATCCGGTAGAAGTTGTTCTGTCAAGATGGATTCGGAAACCCGAAGAGGGACAGTGCTCGAGTATTCGAGGGGCAGTGCTCGGTGCTCGCATCGGGACCAACGTGTTGCCGCCGATGCTCATCGGGAGTATCGTGCCTTGGGGGTACGGGACATGCAGGAAACGAGGCTCGAGGACGAGAAGGACGCGCTTATATCGATACTCACCGATGCCTACGCCAAGGGAAGCATGGATATGGCGGCTTTCGAGAGTTCGGTCACGCGGATCAGCGCGAGCGCCGATCGCCTTGCCCTCCAGGCCGAAGCTTCGGCCCTCGGCCTGGCGATGCCAAGGCCCGTCCTCGACCCCAGCCGCGCCGCCGATCTTGCGCCCCGCGGCACGGCCGAGGAGCTGCGCTGCGTGAGCGGAAGCATCAGGAAAGAGGGCGACTGGATACGGTCGCGCCGCTACCGCATGGAGCTCAAGTCAGCCTCGGCTCGCTTGGACTTGCGCGATTACGAGGGAACTAAGGGCTTTCGCCTCGAGCTCGAGCTCGAGGCCGTCTCCAGCACGGTCAAGATCATCGTGCCGAGGGGCTTCGAGGTCGAGGACCGCTTCGCGGACGCGCGGAGCAGCACGGTCAGGAACAAGCCGAGGGGCGAGGCCCGCTGCGACAGCCTCATCCTGTTGACGGGGGCGCTGCGCTCCTCGACGGTCAAGATCCGCTATCGCTGATCCCTACTCGGGCTCGCGGCCGAGCGCCTCCGAGATGGAATAGGCGTAGTCGCCGATCTTCTCGACGAGGCGCACGAGGTCGATGAAGAGCAGCTCGGTCTTGATGTCCTTGCCGCCCTTGAGCCGCTTGCGGGCCATCTTCCTCAGGTCGTTGCGAAGCTCGTCGATCCCGTTCTCGAAGGCCGCCGCCCTCGCGAGCTGCTCCCCGCTCATGGGCCCGGCCGCGCTGCCCTCGACGAAGCGCAGGAAATCCTCGGCGAGGAGGGCGTAGGGCGCTAGCCGATCGATGGATTTCGCGTCGAGGGCGAGGGCCTTGCTCTTGCAGCGCTCGACGAGGTGGGCCAGCGACAGGCACGCGTCGGTGACGTTCTCGAGGTCGTCGATGATGCCGAGGAGTCGGCCTATGCCTTCCTGCGGCTTGTCGCCGATGTCCCCGCTCGCCACCTCGATGAGGTAGCGCGAAAGGGCCTCCTTCATCTCGTCGGCGTAGGCCTCGCGCTTGGAGAACCACTCCATCTCGGCCTGCGCGTCGTCCGGGCAGGAGGCGAGGTCCTCGCGGAAGCGGGAGAACATTTCACGCGCGAGGCCTGCGAGGACGGCGATCTCCTTGCGCGCGTAGTAGATGGAAAGCTCCGGCGTGGACAGGGGCTCGCCTATCGAGTAGCCGCCCTCGATCCCGCGCGCCTCGGGTTCCTCCCTGTCCTTGATGAGGCGCTTGAGGAGGGCCGCGTACTGGTTCACGAAGGGCAGTAGGACCAGGGTGTTGGCGAGGTTGAAGACCGTATGCATCATCGCGATGTGCGCGCCGATCGTCCTCTCGTCTATCTCGCCCGGTACGAGGAAGTCGACCAGGCGGAGGAAGGGATCGAAGACCGCGAGCACCCAGAGCGTGCCGAAGAAATTGAAGAGGATGTGGGCCCAGGCCGCGCGCTTGCCGTTGACGTCGGCGGCGAGGGAGGCGAGGAAGGCGTCGATCGTGGTGCCGATGTTGGCCCCGAGGGTGATCGCCGCCGCCATCCTGAAGTCGATGATGCCTTGCGAGGCGAGGGTGATCACGATGGCGAGGGTCGCGCTCGAGGCATGGATGAGGAGGGTGAAGGCGAATCCCGCGAGCACGGCGAGCACGACCGAGAGGAAGCCCAGGCCCGAGACGTTCTTGAGGAAGAACAGGGTCTCGGCCGAGGGCGCGGGGATGGCCTTGGAGATGAAATCGAGGCCGAGGAAGATCATGGCGAAGCCCATCAGGGCGAGGCCGTAACTCCGGAAGGCGTTGCCGCGCTTCTTCATGAGCGACATGAAGAAGCCGAGGCCAAAGATAGGCACGCCGAGGGCCGCGATGCTGAAGGACCGGACTCCGACCGCCGCTATGATCCATCCGGTGAGGGTGGTGCCGATATTGGCGCCCATGATGACGCCGATAGCCTGGACCAGGGATAGGAGCCCCGCGTTCACGAAGGAGACCGCCATAACCGTCGTGGCCGAGGAGGATTGGATGAGGATTGTGAGGACGGCGCCGGTCGCCACGGCCGCGACTCGGTTGGCTGTCATGAAATTGACGGCTCTCTGGAGCTTCTCGCCCGCCGCTCGCTGAATGCCATCGCTCGTTAATTCCATTCCATACAAAAACATAGCAAGGCCGCCGGCGAGCTCGAGGATCATGAAGACGATATGCATACGGGAAAACCTCCGCTCGCGGGAGTAGGGGACGACAAGAGGCTCCGACGGGGCCGGTCACCGTTAATCGGGGATTAACCGGAAATTAATCTGGAATTAACCGGAAACTAACAGACTTTATACAATGACACGCTCGTCAAGGGAAGGCCTTGGGAACTTCAGGCGCTTCGTTTGAAGGAAACGATGGTGGAGATGACGACGGCGGCGATGATGATGCCGCCCCCCGCTAGGGCATTGGGACCCGGTTTCTCGCCTAGGGCGAGGAATACCCATACCGGGTTGAATACCGGCTCGAGTACGCCGATGAGCGAGGCGTCCAGCGCGGCCACGCGCTTGATGCCGGTTACGTAGAGCACGGAGGCGAGGCCGATCTGGAGGATGCCGAGGCCCATGATCGCGGCGAGGGACTTGGCGTCGATTCTCGGCATGGGCAGGAAGAGGCAGGCGACGAGGGACACGGCCGCCGTGAAGAGATGCGCCAACAGGGCGGACTCGATGGGCGAGCCCTCCTTCTGCTTCCGCATGAAGATGGAGTAGAGGGCGAAGGTCAGGCCCGCCGCGGTCGCGGCTAGGTTGCCGAGGAGGCTTCCGCCGCCCAGGCCGCCCATGAAGAAGAGCCCCATGCCCAAGGCCACGAAGGCGAAGGCGATCCAGTGCTCGGCCCTCGGCTTCTCCTTGAGGACGAAGGCGCCGATGATCGCGACGTAGACCGGCTGTCCGTACTGAAGGAGTATCGCGTTGGCCGAGGTCGTCGCCTTGTTCGCGTAGATGAAGAGCAGCATGGTCGCGGAGTAGGTGAGGGCCGCGCCGATCTGGACCGGCGAGAAGCTGAATTTCGGCTTGCGGATCCAGATCAGCAGGAAGATCGCTGCGATGAAGCTGCGGCCGAAGGCGATCGCGAAGGGATGCCAGTCGACGAATTTTATGAAGAGCCCGGCGAGGCTCCACAGGAGGGCGCAGCCGGCCATGGCCGCGACGCCCAGGCCCCTGGGCCCATGCAGCCCGCCGGGGCCTTGTTGTGAAGGCATGGAAGCGATCGTACACGAAAGGCGCGGCCCTGGACAATGGGAGCAGTCTTTTCGGCGGACGGCGCATCCGCCTTGACGAGCCGGCTCCGCGCGTGCTCTGATGCCGTCCCCATGTACGGCATCGACTTCGGCACCTCGAATACGGTTGTCACCTTCCGCTCGGACGGAGGGACCGGCCTACTCGACCTGGGAGAGGGCGGGATCCTGCCCTCGCTCCTCTACTTCGAGCGCGACAGGCGCCCTTCAGTCGGCCGCGAGGCCATGGCGGACTACGCCGCGGCCCTCCAGCGCTGGAAGGGCAAGGGCGAGCTCTATTCCCGCTTCCGCTTCTTCCAGGCCATCAAGCTCGCCCTCAAGGATCCCTGGTTCGAGGGCACGAGGCTCTTCGGCGAGCGGGTCCGCGTCGAGGCCCTGGCGGCCATCTTCCTGCGCGAGGTCAAGCGGAGGGCCGACGAGGCTACGGGCGGGGACGAGCGGCGCCTCGTCCTCGGTCGGCCCGTCGTCCTCTCGACCGAGCCCTCGGTGGACGAGCGCCTCGAGGGCCGCTTCCGCGAGGCCGCCCTCCTCGCGGGCTTCGAGGACGTTGCCTTTGTGCTCGAGCCCATCGCGGCCTGCGCAAACTACGCCGGCCGGGCCGGCGAGACCGTCCTCGTCTTCGACTTCGGGGGCGGCACCCTGGACGTCTGCATCGCGCGCGTCGAGCGGGACGGCATCGAGGTCCTCGCGAGCACCGGCGCCGACCTCGGGGGCTACCTCATCAACGAGGACATAGCCCGGTCCAGGATCATCGGGCGCTTCGGCGCCGGCGGGAAATTCCGGACCATGACCGGGAGCTACCTCGAGATACCCGGATGGATCGCCAACCAGGTCGCGTCCTTCTACGCCCTGCCCCTGGCCGATCTCGCGAAAACCCGCGCGACGGTGAAGGATCTCATCTACGACGCGCGGCCCGTCGACAAGGACAAGCTCCGCGGCCTCGTCGAGTTCCTGGACCGCAACCTGGCCTTCGAGCTCTTCAACGAGATCGACGAGGCCAAGATAGCCCTCTCCACCGAGCAAGGCTCGGCCATCGCCTACGCGATTCCGCCCTACATCGAGTTCCGCGAGGAATTGACGCGTCCCGAGCTCGAGGCCTTGATCGAGCCCCGGGTGATCTCGGCTCGGAGCCTCGTCGAGTCGGCCCTGGCCGCCGCCCGCCTCGAGGCTGGGGAGCTCGACCGCGTCGTGCGGGTGGGCGGCTCCTCGCGCATCCCCGCCTTCACTCGCATGCTGGAGACCCTCTTCCCCGGCCGCGTCGAGGAGGGGGCCGTATTCACGAGCATTGCCTCCGGGCTCCTCGAGGCGCGGGATCGCGGGCTGCAGGTGCCGCGTCGACCGTAAGCCTAGCCCGGTCCCCAGGCGGCCTACCTAGGGTCGGAGTCTCATATCGGATCGATAGAAGCAATAGCGGTTCTTGCCCGCTCGCTTGGCCGCATACATCGCCAGATCGGCGTTCTTCAGCAGCTCGTGCCCCTCGACGCCGTCGCGAGGGTAGAGAGCCACCCCGATGCTGGAAGTCACGCCCAAGCCCTTAGGCCCGACCCTGCTCGAGAGCTGCTCGACTATCCGGTCCGCTATCGGCCTGGCTTCCTCGACATCCTTGATGCGTAGGAGGAGGATGATGAATTCGTCGCCGCCCACGCGCGCCAGGGTGTCGCCCTCCCGGATGCAGGAGCTTAAGGCGGCCGCGGTCCGGCGGAGCAGCTCGTCCCCTGCGTCGTGGCCCAGGCTATCGTTGACGGACTTGAAGCTGTCGAGGTCTATGAACATGACCGCGAAGAGGGCCTCTTCCCGTCGGTTGGCGAGGATCAGCGTCTCCAGCCGGCTCTCGAGGAGGCGCCGGTTGGGGAGCTTCGTAAGCGGGTCGTAGAAGGCCAGAGCCTGTATCCGCTCCTCGCTGCGCTTGCCGGCGGTGACGTCCCTGCAAGCGCCGCGAAAGCCCTTGAAGGCATGGTCCTTGCCCCTCATCGGCGTGCCGGAGAGTTGCAGGAACAGAGTCTTCCCGTCCTTAGCCCTCGAGCTCGCTTCCCTGTCGCGGATCGGCTCCCCGGCGACGAGGAGGGCATGCCTCAAGCCCTCCCGCGCCGTCGGATCGTCGGGGAAGAAGAGTCCTAGGAAATCCTTGCCGGCCAGCTCCTGCCTCGAGAATCCCATCAGGCGTTCGGCCCCGTCCGAGGTATAGGCGAGGATCCCCTCGGCGTCGATTTCCCAAAGCCAGTCCGAGCTGATGACCGCCATCTCATGGAAGCGGCCCTCGGCTTCCTTGACACGGTCGCCTTGGATGCGGCTGTTGAGCGCCCCGGCGACCTGGGCGGCGATGGCCTCGTAGGCCAGCCCGTGGCGCGGCTCGAAATCCATCGCGAGGAGGCCGAGCTGCTCTCGCCCGTAGTAGAGGGGCTGTACGACTAGGGTCGAGCGCCCTTCCGGCAGGAGATCCCGAGGCAGGAGCTCCCCGCTCCGGAAAGCCCTGCCCTCGTCCGATTCCGGCCGCATCGAGCCGTCGCTGAAGGCCGCCACCAACGAGGACCTGGAGAAGGGCGCCCCGCCATGCTCGAATAGGGAAAGGAAGATGTTCTTCGTCCCGAGGTAGCGATTCATGAGGTGGAAAAGCTCGGAGTAATCGGTTCTGGTTATCAGGCTATAGCCGAACTCCCTGAACAGGTTCAGGTAGGAGTGCGTAGTCTCTTCCAGGTCGCGGTCATTCCGGGAACGCCTCTCCGAGGACACGCAGCCGCAGCTCGCGCGGATCCTAAGGTTGGAGCCGATCACCGTGAGCTCGGGAGCCTTTCCGTCGCGGATCAGGTCCAGCAGAGTGCGCATCGCCTCGAAGCCGTTCCGCTCGACCTCTACGTCCACGGTGGTGAGTGGGGGTGAGCAGGATTCCGAATCCTCGTAGCCAGAAGTCCCGCAGACGACGATGTCCTCGGGAACCCTCAGCCCTCGCTCTTGGAGGCGCCGCATCGCCGCGATGGCCAGGGTGTCCGATACGGCCACGATCGCATCCAGGCCGTCGAGGCCCCCCTCGTGGAGCAGGCGATCCATCGCCTCGCCTGCGCCCTCCGCGTTCAGCTGGCCCTGGAGCGTCTTCAGGCCTTCGGCCGCGAGGCCGCAGGCCGCCAGGGCGGCGCGGGCAGCTTCCTCCCTCTTGTTGGAGGAAAAGTGCTTAGGCTCGCCTCGGATGAAGAGGAAGCTCTTGCAGCCATGACCTCGAATCAGGTGGAGGAAGAGCTCGTAGACGCCGGAATAATCGTCGGGGACCACGCTCGGATGCCCCTCGAGCAAGCCGCCGATTGCGACTGAGGGCCGGTCGAAGACGGGCGCGAGCATTCGTCGGAATTCTTCGTATCCGCAATACTGCCCCAGGGAGGAGTAGGGCACGAGGAAGCCATCGTATTGGGCGGGATCGATGATGCTGTAGAGGATATTCCGCATGCCGAGCTCATCGTTGCGGATATTCGCGGGTCCGCAGGGAATGCCGACGAGATCCACGTCGAAGGCCTCAGCCGCCTTGGCGATGCCGCTGAAGAGTTGCCGGTGGTATGAGTAGATGAACCCCGACGTCAGAGCGGCGATTCTGGCCCTCATGGATACTACATGGTAATCCAATGCTCGGTCTCGGTCAAACCGTCCGGCCCCTGGGACGGGTTGACTGTGGTTCTCGCGAGGAAAACTTCTCCTTGGGGCGAATTAAGAACGCGCCGGCCGATCCCGGCGCGCCTTCACGTCATTTCTTCTCTGTGGCTCCGGATATGGCGTCGGGCTTGTCGATCGAAGGCAGTCCCCCGACATTGCCGTAGCTCTTTCCATCCTGAGGGTCCCAGAAGTTGAAGTTCTGCGGGCGCATAGCGTTGGTGGCCGAGCTGACGGCATCGACCTTTCCCTGATCTATCTTGCCGATGACCATGATCGCGAGGAGGGTGAGGTCTCCGTCCGCGGCTATATCCTTGCTCACGGGGCCCTGCTTGCCCATGCTTTCCGCGCCGACGGTATGGACGAACTTTACGGAGCCGTCCTTGCTCGAGAGGTACTTAGCGACATCCCAGTTGTTCCCCTGGATGAGGCTGAATTTTCCGCCATTGGAAAAATCGACCTTGCCGTTTACGGGAATGTTCAGGAAGGCGTAGCAATGCGTCCTATACCCCATGCTGATCGCGGCGAGATTGAGGTAGCCGAGGGAATAGCCCGCGTCCAGGATGCCGTAGTACATTTGTTGATACCAATCGTTGTAGGCTTCCTTGTGATGTTCCTTGTCCCGCAGTGCGTCGGCGAGAACAAGAATGGCGACGGTTCCCGGGCTCACCATTCCATCCATGCCGCTCAGGATTTTCTTCTGTTCGGCGAAATCGCGGATCACGACGAAGTGCGATGGTGTCAGCATATGCGCGGAACCAGGCAGAAGGGCGGTCTTAAGCATGGTATCGAGCTCGGCGTCCGTCGGGGCCGACTTAGTGTCGGGGGACCAGCAGCCATTGGCCGCGCTGTTGCGTGAAATGGGATTGGCGAGCATCCAGTCGGTGAATTTCGCCAAGCCGCGCGATCCATCAATTCCCTTGGGCGCCTCTTGCGCCGCGCAGATCGTCGCTAGGAGCGTGATCGTTACGAGTAGACCGATCTTTTTTGGAAAGTTCATTCCTTCATCCTCCGGAGGAGCCCTTGTCGCCCCATGCTTCACGCATCAAACGGTATGGGTAATCAACTAGTATAATTAAGACTAGCATGCTAGTACTTTCCCTGTCAATTCCAGGAAATGGAGGCATTATGCCGAGGAGACGGATGGATACCGAATTGACGACGCCAGACCTAGTCATTCTGAGTTTTTTGATGGAAAACCCTATGCATGGCTACCAGATAGCCCTGGCTCTCAAGGAGCGTCAAGTCAAGGATTGGGCAGGGGTATCCAAGCCACAGGTCTATTATTCCTTGAAAAAACTCGAAGCCATCGGCCTGATTCGCGGCAAGTCCGATGAAGATTCCTCCCTCGGGCCTGAGCGTCGCGTTTTTTCGATTACGCAAGAAGCCTGTTCTGCCCTTTCTGATGCTCTCGATTCGGATAAATGGGCTATAAGCCGACCTGTAGCGCCCTTTTTCACATGGGCGATGCTTTCTGAATACGCAAAAAAGCGAACGGTTAAGAGAATCCTCGAGCAGAGACGGGATTTCCTGCGCAATGAGATAGCCAAGGAATTGAACACCATCGACGGCTTGCAGGTGGCCGGAGATAAATCCTCGTTAGTCGCGCGGGCAATGATCTCTCATGCCATCAAAGGCTTTGAGCTGGAGCTGTCTTGGCTGGACGAGTTTGAAAGCCAAATCAGCGACCGCTAGCTCATGTGAACCGTCCCGGGCTTGCTGGAGACCGGATTCCTTGAGAGGATATGCCAGCTTATTCATTATTCGGATCGAGGGTCTCAATACCTATCGATTCGGTATACTGAGCGGCTCGTCGAAGCGGGGGCAACGCCATCCGTGGGCAGCATCGGCGATGGCTACGACAACGCATTAGCCGAAACGATCAATGGCCTCTTCAGGGCCGAGCTCATCTATCGGAAGGGTCCCTGGAAGGGATTGGATTCCGTTGAGTGCGCCATTCTCGACTGGGTCGACTGGCTTAATAACAGACGTCTCCTCGAGCCTGTCGGCTATATTCCCCCGGCAGAGTTCGAGCAGCTATACTATGACGCAGAAGCAGGTCCGACCGAACGAGTTGGACTCAAATAGAAGGCTCTCCGATGAACCCGGGCGGTTCAGCGTGTCAATATCTTTTATTTATAAGTGTTATCATAATCTTCTCTCCATAACGGAATCGAATAGCCAATATCTATATATGGATAGTATGTATTATTACTTGTTGATTCGAGCAAATCTCCATTTAAATTATAAATATTACTAATTCGCGAGTTGCCATAGCCATAACCAATATCAAGTATAAAGTTTTTAATATAAAAACCTAGAGTAGGCATAATTCCAATATTCAACGCCACGGCAAATCCATTGTTAATATTCCCTAATATAATTTTCATTCCATAGCTTAAAGAATAATCAAATAGTATATCCTTTTTTTCCTTAACTCCATAGATCATCGGACTGTTATAAATGTAGCCAACCCATATTCCCAAACCAAAATATTTCCATATTTGATAATCGAAAGCAACATCAACACATTTGTATGATTGATTTTCAGGAAATTTTGTTGTGAAGTTTAATGCATCTTTGTCGGGAACTAATCCACAGGAGATATCGACATTCATCTGAGAATAAGCAAAGTGGACGATAATTACAAACAAACTCAATAATATTGATTTTTTTATCACATTATCTCCGCAAACTGAATAGATTATAATTCCATTTATTTCTAAACAAGTCAATCATGAAGTACCCCTCAACGAAGTTTAGCACTTTCCGGATATCCAAAGTATAGTGACCCCGTTGTCAACACGTAAAATA
>DBTW01000200.1:0-400 GCA_002307245.1 Spirochaetaceae bacterium UBA1306
ATATCAACCCGCTCGTGTCGGTGGCCCTGGGCGCGATCTTCTTCCGCGAGCGCATGGACAAGTGGACGATCTGGGCCGTGTCGATCGCCGGAGCCGGGGTGGCAGTCGCCTCCGTGCTGATGGGCAGCCCGCCATGGATATCCCTCGCCCTGGCCCTCTCCTTCGGACTCTATGGCCTCGTGAAGAAAAAGGCGGGCTTCCCGCCCCTCGTCGGCTTGGCCGCCGAGACGGCTTGCGTCGCGCCACTCGCCCTGGCCTTCCTGGCATGGCGCCACGCCTCGGGGGCGGGCTCATTCGGCGGGTCCGATGGCGTGGCGACCGCGATGCTCTGCCTCGCCGGGGTGGTCACGGCCGTGCCGCTCCTGTGCTTCGCGGCGGCCGCGAATCGCATAACGCTCAC
>DBTW01000200.1:792-4486 GCA_002307245.1 Spirochaetaceae bacterium UBA1306
ACGGTGATCGGGGCGGTCTCGCTCTATGTCTCCACGCGGGGGCGGGGAAAGGCCGAAACCGCGACCTGACCGTAAAGGCCGCTATGCCCTGTACGACAACTCCCCGTCCTTGATCGTCGCCTGGACGAGGTTGACGCCCGTCCGATAGGGCAGGTAGTCGATGGAGGGAGCGTCCAGGAGGATGAGGTCTGCGCGCTTGCCGGGCTCGAGGGAACCACGGTCCCCGGCGAGGCCGAGGGCGGCCGCGCCGTTGAGGGTGAAGGCCGTGAGGGTCTCCTCCACCGACATGCCCATCGACAGGACCGCGAGGGCCATCGCGAGGGCCACGGAGCCGGAGCAAGCCGAGCCGGGGTTGAGGTCGGTCGCGAGGGCGAGGGCGCAGCCGGAGTCGATCATGCCGCGGGCGTCGGCGTATTTGGCGCCGAGGCAGAACGAGGTGAGGGGCAGGCAGGTGGCTACCACGCCCGCCTCGGCGAGGAGGGCGTGGTCTTCCGGCGCGGCCATAATGAGGTGGTCGGCGCTCGCTGCGCCGAGCCGGGCGGCGAGGGCGGCGCCGCCCGAGCGCTGGAGCTCCTCGGCGTGGATCTTGACGCCGAGGCCGAGGGCCTTGGCGGCCTCGAGGAAGCGGCGGCATTCCTCGGGGCTGAAGACGCCGGGCTCGCAGAAGGCGTCGGCGAAGCGGGCTATGCCCTGGAGGGCCACGGCGGGCAGGACTTCGGCTATGGCGTAGTCGACGTAGCGGGAGGCGTCGCCCGCGAATTCCGGTCCCGTCGCGTGCAGGCCGAGGTAGCTGGCCACGACGTCGATGGGCGCTCGCTCGGCGACGGCGCGGGAGGCCTCGAGCTGCCGCAGCTCGGTCTCGAGGTCGAGGCCGTAGCCCGACTTGGACTCGACGGATGTGACGCCCTGCTGGATCATGGCCCAGGCCCGCGCCTCGCCCAGGCGCATGAGGGCGTCGAGGTCGGCCGCGCGGGTCGCCTCGACCGTGCGCAGGATGCCGCCGCCATTCCTGTGGATCTCCATGTAGCTCGAGCCGCGGGCGCGCTGGAGGAATTCGTCGGCCCTATAGCCCGCGAAGACGAAGTGCGCGTGGCTGTCGACGATGCCGGGCATGGCGGCCGCGCCATGGGCGTCGAGGGGTTCGAGGCCCTCGACGAGCTCCTGGGTCAGGCCCAGGCGCGGGCCCGCGTACTCGATGACGCCCCCGCGCGCGACCACGGCCGCGTCGGGGATGCGGACGATGTCGCGCATCGCGTCGCCACGACGCGCCGAGTCCCCGACGGCCGTCGCCAGCTCGGAGATGCCCAGGATCAGGAGATCGCCGCCCTCGCCCAGCTCGTGCGCCATGCTAGGCCTTCCCGCCGCTGCCCCTGTACAGGGGGTCGAGGCCGATGGAGCCTTCGATCATGTCTATGTAGCCGGCCTTGCCGAGGACGGAGAGCCGCTCCTCGGCGCGGGAGAGCTCGGCGCGGGCGCGGCGCGCGGCCACGGAGCCGGCCTCCGCGCTCTCGGACAGGAAGGCGCGCAGCCGGTCCACGGATGTCCGCATGTAGAGCTCCTCGCGGTCGCGGTAGGCCTCGAGCCGAGCCCTGTACCAGTCGGACTTGAGGACGTAGTCGCGGTCGAAGAGGCGGCGCAGGGCCGGGTCGTGGAGGCCGCGGCCCTCCCAAGAGCCCTTGGCCATGACGTGCAGGATGGCCTTGAGCGGGGGGATGGCCGCCTCGACGGAGCCGTCCTCGAAGTAGGCCATGGCCGACTTGGCCTGGGCCTCGGCGATGTTGCGCACGCCGTCGACGAAGTCGTCCATGGACTGGAGCTCGGGACGGAGCATGTCGTCGGAGAAGACGGCGGCGGGTGTGTCGAAGATCCTGCCCAGGAAGTTGGTGGCGAAGAGGGGCGTTATGCGCCATCCGAGCCGGCTCGCGGGGACGAGGCTGCCCTCGTACTCGAAGTCCTCGATCCGCTCGAGGTAGCCGCCCCGCTTGAGGTAATCGGGGTTGCGCTCCTCCATGCCCATGCGGGACCAGAGCTCGGGCACGAGGAGGGAGAGGTCGTGCTCCATGCGGTACTTGCGCCCGATGTGGCCGGCGGCGGTGGTGAAGCCGCCGTAGCCGGTGAGGATGAAGGACAGGAGCGCGTTGTTGAGGTCGGTGGTCGGGGCGAGGCAGTTGAAGGGACCCTTGGTGAGGGCGCCCTCGCTGCCCGCGCCCGTGGTGGAGGGACTCTTGCCGGTGAGGCTGCAGACGAAGTCCATGAAGAGCTCGGGCAGGTCCTGGTAGTGGATGGGCCCGTAGACCGCCAGGGGCCTGATGCCCGAGGCCGGGTCGGCGGGGTTGTTGCGCCGGCCGGGCAGGGTGGCGCCCACGGGGTGCATCACGCGCTCCTCGGGGCGGACGCGGCGGAAGAGCATTGGACCGAGGTCGGCGAGGTAGCGCGCGAGGGGGTCGACGTAGGAGGGATCGAGCTGGAGGTAGCGCGGGTTCTTGGAGGGGGCGCCGTTCACCATGCGTGGCTTGTCCGAGGAGACGAACCACTCGGAGTCCTTGTCGCGCGCGGCGGCCTCGATGAAGGACCTCATGGGCTCGGAGTACTCGGAGAGGCTTACCACTTTCTCGGTCATGTCGCCCGCGGCCGAGCGGGGCAGGGGCTCGAAGTTGGAGATGAAGTTGTCGCGCAGCGAGAGGTCGCGCTCGGCCTGCCTGTCGTAGCCGCGGACCACGGCGTCGTCGGGGCGCTGGAAGAAGCGCGCCTCGATGTTCTTGCAGAACTTGAGGCTCAAGGTGGGGTCGACCCAGTAGGGCAGGCCCGCGAGGCGGGAGGCCGGGACCGTGACGCTGGCGGTGATGTCGTCCTCCCACTGGACCTTCGCGGCGGGCATGAAGTCCTGCCTGAGCTTGAAGGTGCGGCGCATCCCGGTGTCGTCGCGGCCGACGCGGAGGTAGGAGCCGAGGATGGCTCGGCCCTCGAACTTGAGGATGTTGCCGGTCGTGCCGTTGACGGCGTCGACGGTGAAGCGGGAGATCCAGTCGCCGCCCCAGTCCGGCCGGTAGAAGCGCTTGATGAGGAACACGAGGGCCTTGATGCGCTCGGGGATGGTCTTGAGCCAGGCGTTGTACTCGTCGTTGAAGAGGGACGAGGGCGAGAGGAGCTTGATGACGGAGCCGAGGGAACGCTGCTTCGAGAGGATGTCGCGCTCGTCGACCTCGCCGCCCTTGAAGCGCTTGGAGTAGTCGCGCTCGATGATGGCCTTGACCGCGGCCATGTCCTCGCGGTAGTCGCCGATGATGAGGGGGCTGTAGGTGATCGCGTCGAGGATGGACTTGGCGATCTCGGACTTGCCGCCCCCCGACACGGTGCAGGGCTTGTGGCACAGGAGGCCGTCGGCGGCCGTGCCCACGAGGCGCCAGGCGCCGGAGCCAGGGTGGCGCTCCATGTGGACGCGGTAGCCCGTGGGGTGCAGGTAGACCTTGCCCGGCAGGATGCGCAGGCTGCGCTGTTGTCCGCCGCGGCTCCAGCGGGCCGTCTGGTCCTCGAGCGACATGACGGCGTCCTCGGGGAGGTAGATGACCTCGGGGAAGCGCATGTCGACGGCGTAGCCCTCCTCCTTGAACGAGGCGCGCCCGCCCATGAGCTCGAGCACGCCGTCGAGGCTGTGGCCGCGGGCGCGGAGGTTGGTGTCGGGGACGAAGAGGGT
>DBTW01000200.1:4855-19802 GCA_002307245.1 Spirochaetaceae bacterium UBA1306
TTCTTGGAGTAGCCGAAGTAGTTGTCCGCGATGATGGATACGATGACCCCGCGCTCGTCGCGCGCGCAGATCTTGAAGGCGCGGCCGTCGTTGTAGAGTTCGCCCGGGTCCTTCCAGGCCATGCCGTCGCGCCTCTGCCGCTCGGTGGCCTGCTCCCACGAAGGCAGGCCCAGCTCCTTCTTGGTGAGGGAGGTGAGGTGCAGGGCGAGGATGATGCAGCCCGTGGTCCCGGACCAGCGAAGGGGATCGAGGGCGGCGTCGTTGTCGGCGATGTAGGGATCGCCGGCGTTGCCGAAGATGGACTCGACGAAGTCGAGGTTCGCGGCGAGGGAGCCGGGGGCGAAGAAGCGGAGCTCCATGGCCCGCTCCTCGCACCAGCCGTGGACGCCGGGGCGCACGGTAGGCCTGAGGTAGAGGGACATGAAGGCGCGGGCCTTGCGCTCCTCGCCGGCGGTGAAGGGCAGCTCGAGGAGGTCGGGCGGGGGCGTGAAGGCGGCCGCGAGGAGGCGGGCGAAGGCGAGCTTGGGCACGGCTTTCTTGTCTGAGGGTATGGGGAGGCCGCCTTCCGCGACGTGGAAGACGCCCTCGGTCGTGCGCCGGTCGCTCGCGGGGTTGTGGAGGACGCCGTTGCGCACGCGGTAGGAGGTGAGGGAGGGCGAGGAGTACTTCTGCTTGTCGGGAGGCAGGGATATCTCGCGGGCCATGCCGTAGCGGTCGAGGACGATGGTGTTCGAGGGTATCCTCGGCTTGGACTGGAGGCCGAGGTCGCCAAGGTAGGAGTCGAGGAAGTCCTGGATGCGCTTGTCGGCCGGCGGGAGGTAGTTGGCGAGGAGGAGGTCCTTCTCGCGGAAGTTCTCGAGCATGTCGCTCGCGAGCTCGACGAAGGCCGTGCCCTCTCGGCTATAGATGGGGTGGCCCATGCTCGCCAGCTTGATATTGATGTAGGCGATGAGCCTCTCGTGCTCGGCCGGGTCCTGACGGTCCAGGCGCAGGCCGAAGTCTCGCTTCACGGGCATATGTTCCCCCAGAACGGATTGCTGACAGATATTCTATCTATGTCGCGCCCCAGCGCCAAGCGGGCGGAGTCTTCACGGCCCACGCCTCGAGGCGAGCGAGGCGGACGCGTACTCGGGATATATCGAGTCGTAGATGGCCGCGGCCTCTGGCCGCGGCCGGTACGGCGATCCGTCGCAGGCGGGCAAGATCGACGGCAAGCCCGACAAGGGCCAAGCCCCGGCGGCCAGGCCGCCGAGGATCGCCGCCCCGAGGGCTGAGGCGTTCTCCGCCTCGGAGGCCCGGCATTCGAGGCCCGTCACGTCGGCGAGGAGCTGCATGTAGAAACTCTCGCGCGAGATCGGGCCGGTGCAGAGCATGTCCGAGGGCGCGAAGCGCGAGTCCTCGAAGGCTGCGACGCACCTTCGGATCTCGAAGCAGAGGCCTTCGTAGAGGGAGCGGGCCAGGTGGCCGAGCCCGTGGCGGAGGGAGAGTCCCGAGAGGCCGCCGCGGAGACCGGGATCCCAGAGGACGGACTGCTCCCCGCCCGCCAGGTAGGGGAAGAAGAAGAGCCCGTCGGCGCCCGGGGCCTGGTTCTCCGCGAGCCGCGTTAGGCGCGCCAATTCCTCGCCCCGAAGAACGCCGCGATCGGCAGCTTGGCCGTCTCCCGCGAGGCCCGCGAGCCAGGCGAGCGAGGCGCCGGAGGCGAGTATGTCGGCCTCGAGGCCGTAGGAGCCGGGAAGGGCGAGGGGCGTGACGAGGTAGCGCCTGTGTCCGTCGAGAAGGAGCTCTTCGGCGAGGGCCACGAGGGCGGTGCTCGAGCCCGCCATCTGGCAGATCCTTCCGGGCTTGAAGGCCCCCATCCCGAGGACTCCCGCGACCGAGTCCGCGGCGCCGCAGGCGACCGGTATGCCGGGCTTTAGGCCGAGGATGGTGGCGCCCTCGCGCGTGAGGCGGCCGCTTTCCTCGCCCGAGGGCGAAAGCTCGGGCAGGAGTCTCGGGTCGATGCCGGCCTCCGAGCAGAGGCTCTCGTCCCAAGTCCCTGAGGCGAGGGAGAAGAGGCCGAAGCCCGAGGCGGTCGAGGGATCGGTGCAGGGGCGGCCGGTCAGCCTGAGGTGGAGGTAGTCCTTGGCGGAGAGCATCTTGGCGCATGCCGGCGAGTCGGAGGGCCGATGGGAGAGGAACCAGGCGTGCATGGGCGCGATGTAGCGGCCGTCGAGGATCACCCCGGTCGATCGATAGTGTCGCTCCCGGCCCCAGGCCTCGAGAAGCCGCGAGCCCGCTTCGTCGGCCCGCGCGTCGCACCAGAGCATGGCGGGCGCCAGGGGGGCGCCGGCTGCGTCCACGCCGACGAAGGTCGGCATCTGTCCCGAGAGGCCGATCCCGGCGACGGCCGAGAGCTCGAGACCCTGCGCCGCGAGATTCCGCGCGGCGCTCGACATGGCCCCGATCCAGGCTTCCGTATCCTGCTCGGCCTTGCCCTTATCCATGCCCAGGATCGGATAGGCCGCCCCCGCGGAGCCGCGCGGGACTCCGCGCTCGTCTACCGCTATCGCCTTCAAGCTCGAGGTCCCGAGGTCCAGGCCCAGATAGAGCCTTTTGTAGTCATGCTTCACGATTGTCCTCCGGCTATCGCCTCGACTGGCCTCGATAGCCAATACTGGCCGCGTCGCGCTCCAAATTCAACCAGTATGCTGGATTTTTCCGCTCGATTCGATCTATCCTGAGCGCAGTTCAAGGACGGATAGGTCTCGCAGGCGAGGTGGCTGCCATGCTTAAGGAAGAGCGTTTCGATCGGATCAACAGCGAGCTGGCGAAGAAGGGCAGCGTCGACGGGGACGAGCTCGCGGATCTCCTGGGGGTCTCGCGGACCACGATCAGGCGCGACCTGGATACGATGGAGAGCCTCGGCCTCCTCGCGAGGACCCATGGCGGGGCCACCGCCTCCCGCGACGATGACGAACTGCCCTTCTTCGCCAAGACGGCGGCCTACCTGCCGGAGAAGCGGGCCATAGGCGCGAAGGCGGCCTCCCTCATCCCAGAGAACGCGGTCATAGGCTGCTCCGGCGGCACGACGGTCATGCAGGCGATCAAGGCGCTGAAGGGCCGGCGCCTCATGGTGGTCACGAACGCGGTGAACGTGGCCATGGAGCTCGCCTCCTCCGAGACGGTCCAGGTGATCGTGACCGGAGGCTCCTTGAGCGCGAGGACCTACGAGCTCGTCGGGCATATAGCCGACCGGACCCTCGAGTCCTTCCATTTCGACATCGTCCTGCTCGGGGTGGACGGCATATCCCTCGATCGAGGCCTTTCCACCTACACCGTGGCCGACGCCCACACGGACTCGCTGTACATGGAGAACGCCGAGGCGACCTGGGTCGTCGCGGACCACAGCAAGATCGGGAAGGTGGCCCCCGTGCTGATCTCCCCGCTCGGGAAGGTCGGGCGGCTCATCACTGATCCCGGCATCGAGGCCTCGGACCGCCGGGCGCTCGAGGCGGCCGGCGTGGAAGTGCTCATAGCCGAGCCCTAGCGCCCGAGCCTCCGCCCCACGGCCCGGGCCGCCGCCTCGGCCGCCTCGAGAGTCTCGTCGACGTCCTTGTCGCTGTGGGCCGTGGAGACGAAGAGGTTTTCGAAGGCATGGGGATGGAAGAGCACCTTCCGCTCGAGCATCTCCTCCCACCAGATCCTGAAGGTTTCGTGATCGGCGTAGCGCGCCGCGTCGCGGTAGTTCTTGATGGGCCGATCCGCGAACCAGAGCTGGAAGAGGGGCCCTAGCTCGACGATATAGGCGCTGATCGGCGATCGCTTCCAGATCTCGGCCAATCCCGAGCTCAGCCGCTTCGAGACGCGATGGAGGGCCTCGTAAGTCCCGGGCTTCATGAGCTCGTCGAGGGCGGCGTTCGCCGCGCTGATCGCCACGCCATTGCCGCTGTAGGTGCCCGCGATGGACACCGTGCCGTCAGCGACTAGGGACATGACCTCGCGCGAGCCCCCGACGGCCGCCACGGGAAAGCCTCCGCCCATGCCCTTGGCGAAGACGCTGATGTCGGGCTTGATCTTGAAGTAACCCTGGGCGCCCCCGAGGGCTACTCGGAAGCCGGTGATGACCTCGTCGAAGATGAGGAGGATGCCGTAGCGCGCGGTGATCTCCCGCATGAACTCGAGGTAGCCCGGCTCGGGGAGTATGCAGCCGGTGTTGCACATCATGGGCTCGGTTATCACGGCCGCGAGCTCCCCCTTGTGGGCCTCGACGAGGCGCTCGAGGGCCTCCCGATCGTTCCATTGGCAGATGACGAGGCTGTCGCCGACGCGTTCCGGCATGCCAGGCCCCTGAGGCACGGCGAAGGGCGACTCGGCGGGGCCGGCGCTCTCGAGGGAGGGATGCTTGCTCCAGTACACGCCGTCGGAGAAGCCGTGGTACATGCCCTCGAAGCGCAGGATCTTCTTGCGCCCGGTGTAGGCTCGCGCCAGCCTCGTGGCGTAGATGACCGCCTCGGTGCCCGAGTTGACGAGCCTGACCTGCTCGAGGCTGGGGACGCAGTGGATCAGTTTGTCCGCGACCTGGTTGTCGAGCTCGCAAGGCATGGCGAAGACGGTGCCCACCTCGCGGATATGTCGGACGACCGCCTCGGTCACCTTGGGGGGGCGATGGCCGAGGAGCATGGGGCCGAGGCCGAGCAGATAGTCGATATACTCATTCCCGTCGACGTCGAAGATATGGGAACCCTCGCCGTGGTCGACGAACAGGGGATAGGGCGTCCAGCCCGACCAGGTGGCCCTCGCCGTGCTGTTGACTCCGCCGGGTATGGATAGCTTCGCCTTTTCGAACAAGGCCTTGCTTCTAGGGAATTTCTTCCCGTAGTCGAATCCGGATTCCGATATCTCGCTCATTTCGCTGCTCCTCTCTCGTCTTGTATTTGATACCACAACCAAGGAGCCTGTCAATGTAAAATGAGCAAAATAAACCATAAAAATGATCGTAATTGGAAGTTATGAATTATCTTCCTATTAATATTTTTTCGACGCAGGCCGCATTCGACAGGGAGAGAAGGGCTCCGTAGGCGATGCCGAACTCGAGTACGTCACCCACTCGCCAAGTGCCGGGGGCATCGCTTATGTCGAGGACGAGATGATCGCTGCTCGCCCCGAGTATCTCGGCCCCTGCCAGGCGCGGGACCAGGTATTCCGGGGCGGCATCCTGGCGCCCGAGGGCGATGAGGGCGCGTAGGCGTTTGCCCCTATCGCGGAAGCTCCGGCTTTCGCCGAAGGCATCGCCGCCGGTCGGCCCCGCCGGCAAGGATTCCTTCGTTTGCAGCTCGATGACCTCGGCCCTCAAGGTGAAGGCGTCGTCGTGGAGATGATCCACCTTGCGGCCAAAGGCCGTCTCGCGGCCCAGGAGGATGACTTCGCCCAGGCGCAGGGACGTGATCCCCCGGGGCAGCTCCCCATTCTCGAGCAGGTAGAAGCTCGAGGAGCTCCCGCCCGAGATGGTCATCGACTCCGCGCCGCAGGCCTTCTCCATTGCCTGCCCGATCTCGACGAGGGTTCCCAGGCTCTCGGCCGTGGGGATCACGCCGCCGAAGCAGGTGAAGTTGGCGCCGACGCCCGCGAGCCTGATGCCGGGTAGGCCGGCCATGGCGCGGGCTGCGTCGACGGCCGATTCCGCGGGCACTCCCTCGCGCCTGTCGCCGAGCTCGACCATGAGGATGACCCGATGCGGCTTCCCTGCCGCCCGGGCGGCGGCCGATAGGGCCCTCACCGTATCGAGCTCGGAGTTGAGGCTGGCGTCCGCGAGGCGGACAGTCTCGGCGGCCCTGCTCGGGCTGGGCAGGCGCAGGAGGAGCTTGGGCAGGGGCATGGCCCCGAGGCGTTCCAGGTTTTCGATCCGCGAATCCGCCAGCGCCTCGACCCCGCTGTCGACAAGGGCTTGGGCAATGGCGGGAATCGCGGCGAAGCCCTTCGTCACGCCGACGATGGAAATTCCCTGCGATCGTCCGTGCTGGACGAGGGTTTCGGCATTCTCTCGAATCTTGGCCACATCGACGATCAATTGTGGGAACATGGGCAATTCCTCCATGAGTGTAACTTTTCTATCGACGAGCCCTACGAAATTGTATCATTAATGAGCATAAATATGATAGATAATGGATGAATATTGATTGACAGAGCACCATTCCATGTTATTCTTCGGCAGCTTGTACGGATCCATTTATACCGCAATTTAGGGGGTCTCTTTATGTCCTTACGCATGAAGCCACTCTTCCTGGTAGTTTGTTGCGCCTTCGTCCTCTTCGGATGCTCGGGGAAGGGGGGCACTGGCTCGAGGGTCCTTCGGGTAGGCTGGAACGCCGAACCGGACTCGATGAATCCGATCACGGCCTTCAGCACTCAGGGCGTGGAGATCTTCCAGCTCGTCTACGACAAGCTCCTTGGCTACGACCGCGACCTCAAGGTCAGGCCGGAGCTCGCGGAGAGCTATAGCTATTCGGACGACAATAAGACCCTGAGCTTCGTGCTGCGCGGGAACGCGAAGTGGCAGGACGGCCAGGCCCTCACTCCCGACGACGTCGTCTTCACCTATAAGCTCATCAAGGATAAGCAGCTCGGCGAGTACGCGCAGTGGCTCAATCACATGACTTCGGTCGAGGTGAAGGACGGCAAGAAGGTCGTCCTCAGCTTCGACGAGCCCCAAGCCTTCAATCCCGGCCTCGCCATACCCATCCTGCCCAAGCATATCTGGGCCTCGATGAGCGCGGACGAGATCCAGAAATTCGCGAACGAGAAGCCCATCGGCTCCGGGCCCTACCGCTTCGTGGAGTGGAAGAACGGCGCCAGCCTGACCCTCGAGCGCAACCCCGACTATTGGGGCCCCGCCCCCAAGGCCGAGAAGATCGTGTACACCCTCTACGCCAACGAGGACATCATGGCCCAGGCCCTGAAGAGCGGGGACATCGACATCGTCACCGAGATGTCGCCCACCGTCTGGGACGGCGTGAAGAACGACAAGGACGTCAAGATAGCCGAGATGCCCTCTTTTTCCTTCCACCACATCGGCTTCAACGTCTACGCCGACCCCAAGTCCAAGGGCAATCCCCTGCTCCGCGACAAGGCGGTCCGCCAGGCCCTCGCCTACTCCCTCGACCGGCAGAGGCTCGTCCAGCTGGCCCTGGCCGGACACGGGCAGGCGGGCGACGCGATCATCCCCGCGGGCATGAAGAACTGGAGGCTCGAGCTGCCGGCCGACCGGAAGATCGGCGCCGATCCCGGGAAGGCCATGGCCATCCTCGACGCCGCCGGCTACAAGGACCGCAACGGCGACGGAGTCCGCGAGGACGCGAAGGGCAAGCCCCTCTCCTTCAGGCTCATCGCCACGCAGACGGTCGCGGTCGACGTCCGGGCGGCCCAGCTCTTCAAGGACGCGGCCGAGAAGATAGGGGTGAAGCTCAGCCTCCAGACCCTCGACGAGAACACCCTCGGCTCCACGGTCTACAACGAGGCTCCGGACTGGGATATCTTCGTCTGGGGCTGGGACTCCAACGTCCCCGACCCGAACTACCTGCTCAGCGTACCAATCACGAGCCAGATCGGCCAGAACAACGACGTGTTCTATTCGAACCCGGCCTACGACGCGCTGTTCGACAAGCAGTCCATCACAATGGACCCGATGGCGCGCAAGGCGATCACCGACGAGATGCAGAGGATCTTCTACGAGGACTCGGCCTACATCGTGATGTGGTACCAGAATAAGCTCCAGGCCTACAGGGTCGATACGTGGAAGAACTGGAAGGAGATCCCCGGGGGGATCATCTACAACGTCACGAGGGACAACTACCTCGACGCGGTACCCGCGCACTAGGGCCCCAGTTCCTGCATACTCCGAAGCTCAAGGAAGCCTGATGCTCCGCCTCGAGATGATCCTGAAGAAGCTCGCGCAGGCCCTGCTGACCCTGCTCGCGGTGGCTACGTTCAACTTCGCGCTCTTCAGGGTCCTTCCGGGGGACCCGGTCAAGCTGCTCGCGCGCTCGGGCCACCTCTCGTCCGAGGCCATCGCCAGCATGGAGAAGGCCTTCGGCCTCGACAAGCCCCTGGGCACCCAGTTCCTCCTCTACCTTCGGAACGTCTGCACGGGGCAGCTCGGCATCTCCTACACCTATCGTCGGGCTGTGGCGGACATCCTCCGCGAGAGGATCGTCAACACGCTGATCCTCCTCGCCCTCGCGACGGTCATCGTCGTGGCCGTCGGCGTGGCGGCGGGGGTCCTCGCGGCCTCCCGCAGGGGGAGCAAGGTCGACGGCGCCCTCGTCGTCACCTCCCTCGTGTTCTGGAGCCTCCCGACCTTCTGGGTCGGCCTCGTGCTCGTGATCGTCCTGGGGGTCTACCTCGGGGCCTTCCCGATCTCGGGCATGCTCTCGCCCGGGTCGATCGGCGGATGGGGGAGCCTGGGCGACCTCGCCCGGCACATCGTCCTGCCGACGATCACTCTCGCCCTCGTGGACATGGGCCAGTTCGTCCTGATCACGCGCTCTTCCCTCGTGGACGTGCTGACCGAGGACTACATCCTCACGGCCAAGGCGAAGGGCCTGTCCCGGCGCGAGGTCCTCTGGCAGCACGGCGTGCCGAACGCCCTGCTGCCCGTGATCACCACGACGGCCCTCTACGTGAGCCTCGTCGTCGGGGGCGCCATCCAGGTGGAGACCGTGTTCTCCTGGCCGGGCATGGGCCGACTCATGTACGACGCCGTGCTCCGGCGTGACTACCCGCTCCTCGAGGCGAGCTTCCTCCTCTCGGCAGCCATAGTGATCTTCGCCAATTTCCTCTCGGATATCGTCTACCTCCTCATAGACCCCCGCGTGAGGGAAGCATGAGCCCCGAGCCGCGCCCCTACTCGAGGCGGCGGGAGAGCCTCTCCCTGCTCTGGTCCAGCCCCCTCGGCAAGACGGGCCTGATCCTCCTTGGGATCGTGCTCCTCGTCGGGATCGCCGGCCCCCTGGTCTTCCCCTTCCAGCCGAGGACGAGCGCCGACTCGGCGGCCTCGGTGCTGAGCCAGCCCGACCGCTCGCACTGGCTGGGCACGGACGAGCTCGGGCGCGACGTCTTCCGCGAGACCCTCGACGGCGCCCGAGTATCGCTGATCGTGGGCGTCCTCGCGACCCTCATCTCGATCCTGATCGGGTCGCTGATCGGGCTCGTGGCGGGCTATTACCAGGGCGCGCTCGGCTCCTTCCTGATGCGGCTCACGGACTTCTTCCTGGCCCTGCCGATGCTGCCGCTGGTCATCATCCTGGCGGTGATCTTCGGGCAGAGCTTCGCGGTGATCATCCTGGTCATCGGCCTCACCGGCTGGCCCTCGACCGCCCGCATCGCGCGCTCGCAGGTGATCAGCGTCCGCGAGCGCCGCTTCATCGAGCGCGTTCGCTCGCTCGGGGCCTCGGACGCCAGGATCATCCGCGTGCACGTCCTGCCCAACGTCGTGCCGCTCATCGTCGCCAACACCTCCCTCGTCATCGCGGGCTCGATCCTCTCCGAGGCGACCCTGGCCTTCCTGGGCCTGGGCGATCCCTCGAGGGTATCCTGGGGCACCATGCTCCACTACGCCTTCGAGGCCGGGGCCGCGGGACGGGGGGCCTGGTGGTACCTCATGCCGCCGGGGCTCGGCATAGTCCTCGTCGTCCTGGGATTCACCCTGACCGGGCACACCCTCGACCGGATCCTCAACCCGCGCCTGAGGGACTTCTGATGCTGCTCGAGATGCAGGACCTCTGCGTGCGCTTCGCGAGCCGGGCCGGCGACGTCCAGGCCGTGCGGGGCTTGAGCCTCTCCATGGCCGAGGGCGAGCTTCTGGGCCTCGCGGGCGAGTCAGGCTCCGGCAAGACCACGGCGGCCATGGCCATCCCGCGGCTGCTGCCGCGCAACGCGACCGTCGCGGGCGGGCGCATCCTCTTCGACGGGGAGGACCTCCTAGCGAAGGGCGAGCCGGAGATGGAGGCGCTCCGCTGGAAGGCGATCTCCGTCGTGTTCCAGGGCGCGATGAACGCCCTCAATCCCGTACAGCGCGTGGGCTCGCAGATCGCCGAGGCCATCCTCCACCACGAGGCCGCCACCGGCCGGGACGAGGCCCGACGCCGCGTCGAGGAGCTCTTCGAGCTAGTGGGCATCCCGGCCGCCCGCTCCGCGAGCTATCCCCACGAGTTCTCCGGGGGCATGAGGCAGCGGGCCATGATCGCCATGGCCCTCGCCTGCAAGCCCCGCCTCGTCATCGCCGACGAGCCCATCACGGCCCTCGACGTCATGATCCAGGCCCAGATACTGAACCTCATCAAGCGGCTCTGCTCCGAGCTCGGCCTCTCGATGATCCTGATCTCGCACGACCTCTCGGTGATAGCCGAGACCTGCGACCGCGTGGCGATCATGTACGCGGGCCGCCTCGTCGAGACCGGGGGAGCCCGCGAGGTTTTCGAATCGCCGGCCCATCCCTACACGGCCGCCCTGCTCGGGGCCTTCCCGAACGTGAACAAGGAGCGGGTCTTCGTCGCCGGCATCCCCGGGAATCCCCCGAGCCTCATCGAGCCGCCCCGCGGCTGCGGCTTCTACGAGCGCTGCGCCCGGCGCTCGCCCGGCTGCGACGAGGCCGAGCCCGCCTCGGTGGACCTGGGCGGGGGCCACGTCGCGGCCTGCCCGCTCGCGCGCGGAGGCTCTAGATGAGCGACAAGCTGCTCGAGGTTCGGGACCTCCTCGTGCGCTACGAGTCCCGGCGGGGCCCGTTCCGGAAGCCCTCGGCGGTCAGGGCCGTCGACGGCCTCTCCTTCGACCTGCGCCGCGGCGAGGTGCTCGCGGTCGTGGGCGAGTCGGGCTGCGGCAAGACGACGCTGGGCAAGGCGATCACCCGCCTCGTCGGCGCCTCGGGCGGCTCCATCCTCTTCGACGGCCGCGACCTCCTCAAAGTCGAGGGCTCCGAGCTGCGGAGGATGTGCGGGTGCTTCCAGACCATCTTCCAGGACCCCTACGAGTCCCTCGACCCCAGGCAGTCCATCTTCGACATAGTGGCCGAGCCCTTGCTCATCCACCGCGAGGCCAGCTCCGAAGCCGAGCTGCGCGCGCGGGTCCACGCGGCCCTCGAGGCCGCGGGGCTCCATCCCGCCGAGGAGATGGCGCGGCGCTATCCCCACATGCTCTCCGGCGGGCAGCGCCAGCGCGTCTCGATAGCCGCGGCCATGATCCTGGAGCCCGAGCTCATCGTCGCCGACGAGCCCGTGTCCATGCTGGACGTCTCCATCAGGGCCGAGATCATCCGCCTCATGCTCGAGCTCCGCGAGAGGAACCGCCTGACCTACCTCTTCATCACGCACGACCTCTCCCTCGCGTGGATGATCGCCGACCGGATCATGGTCCTCTATCTCGGGAAACTGGTCGAGATCGGGGGCGCCGACGAGGTCATCCACGGCGCCCTCCATCCCTACACGCAGGCCCTCGTCTCGGTCATCCCCGTGCCCGAGGCGCGCTCGCGCTCGGGGCAGATCCTGCTCAAGGGCGAGACCCCGTCGCCCATCGACGTGCCCCCGGGCTGCCGCTTCCGCGCGCGCTGCTGGAAATGCGCCGAGCTCGGCGGGCCGGCGATCTGCGCGGAGCGGGAGCCCGAGCCCCTCCCGGCCGGGGAAGGCCGGTTGGTGGCCTGCCATTTTGCCGGAACGCATCTCTAGTCCATACGGAGGCGAAGCCATGATTACCGATAAAGACGTCGTAGACCTGGTGTCCGACCTGGTGCGGATCGACTCGTCCAACTCCTGGCTCACGCCGGGGGCGCCGGGCGAGGCCAAGGTCGCGGAATACATCACGCGCTGGCTCAAGCCCTATGGCGCGGAGATCGCGATCGAGGAGGTCTCGCCGGGCCATCCGAACATGATCGCCATCCTCCGCGGCACCGGAGGGGGAAAGAGCCTCTGCCTCAACTCCCACCTCGACACGGTGGGCTACGCGGGCTGGCGGGACCGGGCTCTGGTCCCCACGGTCGTCGGCGACGTGATGACCGGCCTCGGCGCGGCCGACGATAAAGGGCACTGCGCCGCGGGCATGCTCGCCCTGCGCTCCATCGCGCTAGGCGGGGACCGGCCCCGCGGGGACCTCTGGCTGGCCTTGACCGCGGACGAGGAAGGCACTTCGAGCGGCACCTTCCACTTCGTCGAGCGGCACAAGCCGGACGCGGTCATCGTGCTCGAGTCCTACGGCCTGGGCAGCGCGACGATATCCCACCAGGGCTTCGGCTGGCTCGACATCATCGTCGAGGGCAAGGCGGCCCACGGCTGCGTGCCCGAGATCGGCGTGGACGCCGTGGCGCACATGGCCGAAGTGGTCGTGCGGCTGCACCGGCTCGACGTCGAGAAGTTCGTCCCGAATCCCCACCCCCTGAACGGACGGACCGTCTTCCACACGGGCACGATACGCGGCGGAGCCGATTACGCGTCCTATCCGGCCGAGTGCGCCCTCGGCATCGAGATCGGCACCCAGCCCGGTGAGACGATAGACGACCGGGTCCGCGAGATCGAGGCGATCTTCGAGGACGTGAAGCGGGTCTACCCGAATTTCAAGGGCCGCGTCGAGGTCAAGCTCTCGAGGAATCCCTTCGACGCCGCCGGTCACGAGGCGCTGTGGGACATCCTATCCTCCGAGGAGGAAAAGGAGATAGGCCGGCCCATCGTCGCCGTCGGCGAGAATTCCTGGGGCGACTCCGCCATCTTCCAGGAGGCGGGCATCCCGACCCTGATGCTCGGCGCCGCGGGCGGCAATCTCCACGCGCCCGAGGAGTGGGTCTCGATCTCCGAGCTCGCCAAGCTCGCCCGCATCGCGGCCGGGACCGCCCGCCGCTTCTGCGCCTGAGGCTAGGATCCCGCGATCGACCTCTCCACTAGGCCCGGGTCGACCGGGCTCGGCAGCGTTATGCGGCCGAGCTCGGGATGCTCGGCGTTGTAGGCCGCGCAGGTCTCCAGGGCGTGCTCGTTGCGGGCCCAGGCCCGCCGGGCGACGCCCCCCATCGCGTCCCAGGGGACGGCCATGCGGATCACCTCGTCGACCTTAGGCGTGCCGTCGAGCACGAGGCCGAAGCCCCCGTTGATGGCCTTGCCCACGCCCACGCCCCCGCCGTTGTGCAGGGCCACGAGGCTCATGCCGCGGGCCGCGTCGCCGGCGAAGCACTGGGTGGCCATCTCGGCCATCACGTTGGAGCCGTCCTTGACGTTGCTGGTCTCGCGGAAAGGACTGTCGGTGCCGCCGCAGTCGTGGTGGTCGCGGCCCAGCATCACCGGGCCGATCTCGCCGCGGCGCACCAGATCGTTGAACTTGAGCGCGATGTCGCGGCGGCCTAGGGCGTCCTGGTAGAGGATCCGCGCCTGGGTGCCGACGACGAGGGCGTTCTTCTCGGCGTCGCGGATCCAGGCCCAGTTATCGCGGTCCTGGCCGCGGCGGGAGGGGTCGATGCAGGCCATGGCCGCGGCGTCGGTCCTGCGCAGGTCCTCGCGGCTGCCCGAGAGGCAGACCCAGCGGAAGGGGCCGTAGCCGTAGTCGAAGAGCTCGGGGCCGAGGATGTCCTCGACGTAGCTGGGGAAGACGAAGCCGTCCTTCTCGTCGACGCCGTTGCGCGACGCTTCCTTGACGCCCGCGTCCCAGATCGCCTTGAGGAAGGAGTTGCCGTAGTCGAAGAAATAGGTCCCTTTGCGCGTTATGCGGCATATGACCTCGAAGTGGCGCTTGAGCGAGGCGTCGACGAGGCGGGCGAAGGCCGCGCGGTCCTCGGCGAGGAGGCGGGTGCGCTCCTCGAAGGAGAGGCCCGCGGGGCAGTAGCCGCCCTCGTAGGCGGCGTGGCAGCTCGTCTGGTCGGACAGCAGGTCGATATGCGCGCCGTGCGATTCGGCCCACTCGAGGAGCTCGACGACGTTCCCCTGGAAGGCCACGGCGAGGGGCCTACCGGCCTCCGCGGCCCCCCGGGCCAGGCGGAAGGCCTCCTCGGGGCTGGCGGCGACCCGGTCGACCCAGCCCTGCGCGAGCCGCATCGCCACCCGCGAGGGGTCGACTTCCGCGATGATGGACGCGGCCTTGGCGATCCGGGCCGCCTTCCCTTGCGCGCCCGACATCCCGCCCAGGCCCGAGGAGACGAAGAGCTTGCCGGCGAGGTCTCCTTCCGGCGCCACGCCGAGCTTGAGCCGGCCCGCGTTGAGCAGGGTGTTGTAGGTCCCGTGGACGATGCCCTGGGGGCCTATGTACATCCAGCCGCCGGCGGTCATCTGGCCGTAGTTGGCGCAGCCCATCGCGGCCGCGACGTTGAAGTCCCGCTGGTTGTCGAACATGCCCACCATGAGGCCGTTGGTCACGATGGCCCGGGGCGCGTAGGGATGGCTCTTGAAGAGGCCCAGGGGGTGCCCCGACTCGACGACGAGAGTGCTGCCCTCGTCCACCTCCTCGAGGCAGCGCTTGATGAGTCGGTACTGCATCCAGTTCTGGCAGACCTGACCCGTCTCGCCGTAGGTGACGAGCTCGTAGGGGTAGAGGGCGACCTCGAAGTCGAGGTTGTTGTCGATCATCACCTGGAGGGCCCGTCCCTCGACGCAGCGCCCGCGATAGCTGCCGATGGGCAGGCCCTTGATCGCGCCGGCGGGCCTGAAGCGATAGCCGTAGATCCGGCCCCGGCCGCGCAGCTCGGAGAGGAACTCGGGGGCGAGCTCCTCCTGCCACTCGGGCTTGATATAGCGCAGGGCGTTGAGGAGGGCCTGGGCTTCCTGGGCTGGCGTGAGGTCGGAGGAGCGGCGCGGGGCGCGGCGGATGCCCGGCTCGAAGGCGGGCGGGGGCGGGAGCTCGTCGAGGCCGAGCTCGAGATAGGGGGCAAGAGGCATGGTAGGGCTCCTTTGACCTAAACAGCGTCGGGAGGCGCGACGACCAGCGGTCGCGATGCGACCAGCAGTCGCGA